>JBOGWA010000085.1:0-4382 GCA_050693155.1 Actinomycetota bacterium
GCGGGCCGGCATCATCGGGCGGGCCGGCATCATCGGGCGGGCCGGCATCATCGGGCGGGCCGGCATCATCGGGCGGCCCGGCATCATCGGGCGGGCCGGCATGGTCGGGCGGGCCGGCATCGTCGGGCGGCCCGGCCTCGTCCGGTGGGTCTGGCGGGCCGGCATCGGGGGGCGTCGCGGTCTCATCGCCACCGGCCTGAGGCTCTTCCGTCGACGGGTCGGATCCGGCCATTCCGCCGAGCATCAACTGACTGGGCATCCGGGCGAACGGAACGCCGCCGGCCCCTTCCTCCGATCCGAACGGCTCTCCAGTCGTGTGCGGAGTCGTGGCCTCGCCCGAAGCCTCGAGGGTTGGCGCCGGCGCCGGCAATCCGATCCGGGCGAGGAAGCCCGCAGCAACGTCGCGAGCGCCCGACGGGAGTTGCCCGCTGATCGCGAGACTCGTGCTGGCGGTGAGGACCGTGACGACTAACGCCGCTCCGAGCCTCGTGCTCGCACTTCGCCCTGCCGATGCGACCCCTCCCGCATGGGTCCCTCGGATCGGCCGCCGGCTCGAGCGAAGAGTGGCGGTAACGGCGGAGATCGCCTCGTCCGCACCTGCCTGTTCTTCGGGGGTCGCGGCGGCGCGGACCGCTTCGAGGAGCTCTCCGAAGTCGAACCCCTCACCGTGTTCTTCCCGCGGCTCTCCGTCGAGCAGTGTCATCGGTTCATCCCCGATCGAGCCTGGTCCAGATCCGGAACCTCGGCGGTCTCGGCCTCGTCCTGCAGGTGCTTCAGCCCCTCGGTGGCCGCCACGCGAACGAGATCGGGCGGATCGCCCGTGATCTCCGCGACTTCGATCACGTCGAGATCACCCAGAGCGCGCAGGAGAAGCACGTCGGCCTGCTGGGGGGCGAGCGCCCTGATGCGGGCGAGCGCCGCGTCAACGGCGCGACGCTCGGCGGAAACGTCAGCTTCCCGCTCGATCCTCTGGGTCGATCGGGGCGAAGCGCCATCCTCACGAGCTTCCTGCAAGCGCCGTCTCGCGGCAGCGAACACCAACCGCCGGAAGGAGGCCTCGTCCCCTTCGAACGCGGGCAGCGCCGATGCGACGTCGTTCCAGGTCTGGGACGCGAGCTGATCCGCGCGATCGGGGAGGTGCGCGCGGAGGTAACGGAGAACCCTCGGGTGGAACTCTCGGAAGAGGGCCGCGACCGGCCACTCCAGGCCCATCTGCGCTGCCGCGAGAACCGTCTCGAACCGCTCGGGTAGGCCGCCATCGCTCACCACGAGCGGTCGCGCCGACTGTCCCAGGGCAGAGGTCGAGATGATTCCGTCGCCTCGGATCGTCTGCAACGCGGCTGCCCCACGACCCCGTGGGAGCTGGAAACTGAATCGAGACCCGATGCCGAGCTCGCTCTCAACCTCGAGGAAGGTGCCGTGCAGGTCCAGGATCTCCGACACGAGCGCGAGGCCGAGCCCAGTTCCTCGGGTGGAGCGAGTGTTCGGGTGGCCTCCGCGGAAGAACCGCTCCCCGATGTGGCACATCTCCTCAGGCGATATCCCGGGTCCGTCATCCGTGACCGCGACGACCGCGTCGGGCCCATCGCCGATGGCGGATACACGAATACGGCTCCCCTCAGGTGTGTACTTCGCCGCGTTCGTGAGCAGGTTCTCGACGACTCTCTCGATCAGCAGCGCATCCGCTTGGGCCGTGAGTCCGTCCTCGACGTCGATCTCAACCGCGTGACGGCGGAGCAGGCTCGCGAGACGATCGGCGGCGCCGCTCAACAGCTCTCGGAGGTCGACGTCCACCGGCTCGACCTGGAGCTGTCCCGCCTCCAGGCGTCCGAAGTCGAGGAGTTCGGCGATGATAATTTCGAGGGTCGCAGCGTTCGCGTTCAGCCGGGCCAGGAGATCACGCCGGTCCTCTTCGGAGAGGCTTTTCCAGCTCTCCTCGAGCGTCCGACCCATCCCGGCGATCACGGTGAGAGGCGTGCGGAGCTCGTGCGAGACGTTGGAGAGGAAGTCGCTCTTCATCCGGTCGAGCTCGGCGATGCGATCCATCGAACGGCGCTGCTGCTCGAACCGGCGCGCGTTCTCAAGCGCCACGGCCGCCTGGGTCGCGAGCATTTGGAAGACCTCGACGTCCTGAGAGGAAGGACCCGGGACCTCCTCAACGCCCACCAGCAGGATCGCCTCCACGCGATCGCCAGTGGAGATGGGGATCAGCACGACGGATGAGAGGCCGAGGCGTCGAAGCGGCTCCTCGAGTGCGTCTTCACCCGCCACGACGACGGTCTTGCCCGCGCGCAGGACGCGCTCGATGGCTCCAGACGGAAGCGAATCGATCCCCCCGGGGAAGTCCTCGTGAGCGTCCGGAGGGAGAACCACTCGATAGTCCCCTTCCTCCTCGACGTAGATCCGGGACGTCGGGAAGCCCAGGGCCACGACCGAGTCGACGACGGCGCGCAGGACGGCCAACGGTTCGACGGCACTCATCTGCCGGGCGGCTGCCGACACCATCGCCAGGAGCGCCCACCGACGCTCGGACTCCATGCGCGCCTCCTTGTGCGAGGCCGTTTGACGCTTCAATTGACCGACCAGCAGGTTCGCGAGGAAGGCGACGACGGCGAGCACCGCCAGGTGCATCGGGTCCCACTTCGAGGCCTCGACGGCTACCGAATAGCTGACGACGGTGAGCACAAGGAAGATGGCTTGCACTCCAGGCGTGAACGCGACGGCGAAGAACAGGGTCGTGAGCGCATACAGGAACATCAGTGGGGAGCTCGAGCCCCCCGTGACCCAGATGCCGATCGCGATCAGGGCAAGGTTCACGACGGACCACGTGTACAGAACCCACATCCCCCATCCCATCCTGAAAAGGCGCTCGTACGGCAGCAACGTGGCGAGTCCTGCGCTGATGGCGACAGCAACGAACACCAAGCCGAACAGACCCATCTCCACGTCGGAGCGCCGAGAGAGCACCAGCGCCGCCGCTGCGACCAAGGGAGCGAGCAGCGTCGTCCGCATCCCGATCCTCATCGTGTGGAGCTGCAGGGGGAGGGCGTGTTCTTTTGACGCCCGGCCCTCCTCAACATCAGCACCTCTCACGTCCTCGGCAACCATCGTCAACTCCCAGGCTCCGTCCCTCGATCGGCTTCGCTGGCGAGAGCGGGGTAGCTCCACTGGTGCTACGGTAGGTATCTCCACGGGTGCTACGGTAGGTGGCCGTCAGCTACTTGAGGAATCGGTCAATCGGTCATTTCGCCTACGGCGGCGCACTAGGTTTCGTAGGGCTTCCGGCTTCCCCCGTGGCGGGGAAATGCCCTTTCGCCTCGTGGACCTAGCTGGACGATGTGTCAACCGCCTACATCTTCTCGAAGCGCTCCGCGAGCAAGCGGCCGCGTAGCCGGCTAGCTCCGTTTCATGAGGCGAAGGCGATCGCTGATCAGCCGTCGCTCAGTCGGTGGCTCATCCGTGGCTCAATCCGTGGCTCAATCCGTGGCTCAATCCGTGGCTTAGATCGCAGCTATTATCTCTTCGCGCGAAACTGTCGATTTCGTCGCTCCCCGTTTGTCTCATAAGCGACCATCCCGAGAAGGAGGGAGCTATGAAGTACATGCTGCTGATCCATCAAGGCGACGCCCCGACGCCGCGGTCGCCGGAGGCGTGGGCGACCCTTTCGGAGGACGAGCAGAAGGCCGTATACGCCGACTACCAGGCGATCAACCAGACCCCGGGCGTCACTTCCGGCCTCGGGCTGGACGCACCCGAGACGGCAACCACCGTGCGGGTGCAGGACGGCAAGACGCTGACCACCGACGGCCCGTTCGTGGAGATCAAGGAATCGATCGGCGGCTACCTCCTGTTCGAGGCCGACGACCTCGACGCTGCGATCGAGCTGGCCTCGCGGATCCCGGCGGCGCGCCTGGGCGGGGCTGTCGAGGTGCGTCCGATCGTGGAGTGGTAGCGATCCTCGAGGAGGTCTTCCGCGACCAGTGGGGGTACGTCCTCGCGGCCCTGATCGGCTTCCTCGGCGACTTCGACCTCGCCGAGGAAGCCGCGCAGGAGGCGTTCGCGATCGCCGCCGAGCGCTGGCCGCGGGACGGGGCTCCGGCGAACCCCCGCGCTTGGCTGGTGACGACGGCGCGCAATCGTGCCATCAATCGTATCCGCCGCGATCGCACGCTGGCAGCGAAGACCCGCCTGCTCCAGGCGTCGGAGGCAACGAAGGAACAGGTGGACGCGACGACCTTTCCGGACGAGCGACTCGAACTGATCTTCACCTGCTGCCATCCGGCACTCGCCACCGAGGCGCAGGTCGCCCTCACCCTGCGGACGCTCGGCGGCCTGAGCACCGGCGAGATCGCCCGCGCCTTCCTGGTCCCCGAGCCCACGAT
>JBOGWA010000086.1:0-28383 GCA_050693155.1 Actinomycetota bacterium
CCTCGCTCCCGCCCCCTGGTTGAAGCGCGTTGCGTCTTCGTCTGGGCCGGGTCTAGCATCTGCTTGTGAAAGCTTTCACAAGCTCCGGGGGGGTCCGGGGGGCTCGTGAAGCGGGTTGACGTTCTCGTTGTGGGAGGTGGTCCTGCAGGCTCGGCCACCGCCTATCACCTGGCCCGGCGCGGTGTCGACGTCCTCGTTGTCGACAAGGCTACGTTCCCTCGAGAGAAGGTCTGCGGCGACGGGCTGGCCCCGCGCGGAGTCAAAGCACTACTCGGCATGGGCGTCGATCCCACCGAGCCGGGATTCGTTCGCATCGACGGTCTGCGAAGCTTCGGGCTGGGCGTCGAGATGGAGCTTCCCTGGCCCAAGCTCGAAGCGTTCCCGGATTACGGTCTGGTTCGCACGCGCCATGACCTCGATCACCTGCTCCTGCAAAAGGCCGTGAAGGCAGGCGCCATCGTGTGGGAGGGGACGGACGCCATCGCCCCGGCCATGGAGGGTGTGTGGGTCACCGGCGCGTCGCTTCGGCAAAACGGAAGCACCCAGGAGGTGCGCGCGCGGTTCGTTGTTGCGTGCGACGGCGCTTCCTCGCGATTCGGCCAGCGCGCGGGAATCAGGCGGAACCCGGCGCGCCCCATCGGGATCGCTGCGCGTCGGTACTTCCGGAGCCCGCGTGAGCAGCCCACGTTCTTCGAATCCTGGCTCGACCTCCAAAGCGAAGACGCGCTGATGCCCGGCTACGGTTGGGTCTTCCCCGTCGGCGATGGGGTGCTGAACGTCGGCGCTGGGCTGTTGAACACGTTTCGGGATTTCAAGGGCCTCTCCGCGCGTCGGGTGTACGAGGCGTTTCTCGCGACGCTGCCCTCCGAGTGGGAGCTCACCGAGGCGAACGCGGTCGGCCCGCTTCTTTCGGGCCCGCTTCCGATGGGTATGAATCGTCGGCCGCTTGCCGCGCCCGGGCTGCTGCTCGCCGGCGACGCGGCCGGCGTCGTCAATCCCTTCAATGGGGAGGGAATTGCTTACGCGATCGAGTCGGGGGAGCTTGCCGCGGAGCTCCTGTCCGAGGCGCTCACCCGAGGTCGCCCCGGGCTGGCCCAGGTCTACCCCACGCTCCTTCGCGAGCGATACGGCCGGTATTACTCGCTTGGGCGGGCGTTCGTTCGAGCGATCGGGCATCCGTGGGTGATGCATGCCTCGGTCAGGTACGGGCTTCCGCAGCGGCGGCTCATGGCATTCCTGCTTCGCCTGATGGGGAACCTCAGCGATGGGCCGAGGGGAAGTCGGGCCGACCGGATCATGAGCGCGCTCGTGAGTCTCGCGCCGGAGCGATGAGGGCTCGCGCATGCTGAGCGATTACCTCCCGATCCTGTTGTTGATCGGCCTAGCGTCGGCCTTCGCCGTGCTCTCCATCGGCGCCTCGGCGCTCCTCGGCCCGAAGCGGCCCACCCCGGCGAAGGCGATGCCGTACGAGTGCGGGATCGTCCCCGAGTACGAACCGAAGGATCGGTTCCCCGTCAAGTTCTACGTAGTCGCGATGCTGTTCATCATCTTCGACATCGAGACAATCTTCCTGTTCCCGTGGGCGGTGACGTTCCGTCAGCTCGGCATCTTCGGGTTGGTGGAGATGGTCGTCTTCATCGGGCTCGTCTTCGTCGCCTATGTCTACGTCTGGAAGCGCGGGGGACTCGAATGGCCTTGAGGATGGGAGCCCGGCAGGAACAGCGCCTCGTCGAGGAGGAGGTTCGGCGGGGCCTGCTCATAACGACACTCGCGAAAGCGGTCAACTGGGCGCGAAAGCAGTCGGTATGGCCCGCGACCTTTGGCCTGGCGTGCTGCGCGATCGAGATGATGGCGGCCGGCGCCGGACATCACGACCTGGCTCGCTGGGGGATGGAGGTCTTTCGCGCCTCGCCCCGGCAGGCCGATCTCATGATCGTCGCCGGACGGGTGTCGCAAAAGATGGCGCCCGTCCTCCGCCAGATCTACGACCAGATGCCCGAGCCGAAGTGGGTGATCTCGATGGGCGTCTGCGCGTCGACCGGCGGGATGTTCAACAACTACAGCCTGGTTCCCGGCGTCGACACGATCGTGCCGGTCGACATCTACGTCCCCGGCTGCCCGCCCCGCCCGGAGATGCTGATGTATGGGATCCTCCGGCTCCACGAGAAGATCGCCAAGCGGGGAACGCTGACCTAGATGACCCCGGGGGAGCTGGCCGAGCGGCTGCGCGATCGCCTCCCCGACGTGTTCGTGGCTCGCGGCGAGACGTCGGCGGTCGTTGCGCGAGAGGAGATCCCTCAGGTCCTCGCCTACCTGCGGGACGAGCCGGATCTCGCGTTCGACTTCCTTGCGGACGTCTCCTGTACCGACTGGCCGGGTCGGGCTCCCCGGATCTGGATGGTCTACCACCTGAAGTCGCGAGCCCATGGGCATCGGCTGCGCATTCGAGCCGGGCTGCCGGAGGGCGACCTGCGTCTCCCATCGATCACAGACCTGTTCCCCACGGCCGATTTCCAGGAACGGGAGGTTTACGATCTGTTCGGCGTAGTCTTCGAGGCCCATCCAGATCTCCGGCGGATCTTGATGCCCGAGGACTGGGAAGGGCATCCGCTCCGGAAGGACCACCCACTCGGAGGCGTCCGGACCCGGTACAAGGGGGCGTTCGTCCCGCCCCCCGACGAGCGGGGGCTTTGAGCGTGAAGCTTCCCGACGAGCTCACGGGTGCGCAGGTCGGTGGCGGCGTCCAAACCGATCGGCTCTCCGAGGACCTAATGGTCATCAACATGGGGCCGCAGCACCCATCGACGCACGGCGTGCTCCGCCTCGTCCTCACTCTCGACGGCGAGACGGTTGTCGAGTGCAGACCGGTCGTCGGGTACCTGCATACCGGGATCGAGAAGAACACCGAGTACCGAACCTGGCAGCAGGGCGTGACGTTCGTGACGCGCGCCGACTACCTCTCGCCCTTCTTCAACGAGCTCGCGTACTGCTGGTCCGTGGAGCGGTTGCTCGGGATCGATGCGCCGCCACGCGCCCAGGCGATCCGGGTGCTCGTCTGCGAGCTCAACCGGATCGCGAGCCATCTCGTCTGGCTGGCCACGAACGCGCTCGAACTCGGGGCGATCTCGATGATGCTCTACGGATTCCGGGAACGAGAGCGGATTCTCGACATCTTCGAGCTCGTGTCCGGTCTCCGGATGAACCACGCCTACATCCGGATCGGTGGGCTCGTGATGGATCTCCCCGAGGGGGCCGTGGAACGGACCCGCTCGTTCCTCGGTGAGCTCCCCTCCCGCATCGATGAGTACGAGGATCTCCTGTCCGGCAACCCGATCTGGATCGAGCGCAACAAGGGCGTCGGGGTTCTTTCCGAAGAGCAGTGCCTCGCGCTCGGCGTGACCGGGCCGCTCCTGCGGGCGGCCGGTAACAGGGCCGATCTCCGGAAGGACGAACCGTATTCCGGCTACGAGCAGTACGAGTTCGACGTGCCGACCGCCGACGAGGCCGACTGCTATGCGAGGTACCAGGTTCGGATCGCGGAGATGCGCGAATCGGTGAAGATCTGCGAGCAGGTGCTCGATTCGCTCCCCGGCGGCGGGGTGATGATCGAGGACACCAAGCTCGCGTGGCCCGCCCGGCTCTCGGTCGGCCCCGATGGCATCGGGAACTCCGAGGAGTACGTGAAATACATCATGGAGGACTCGATGGAGGCCCTGATCAACCACTTCAAGATCGTCACGAAGGGGATCACGGTCCCGGCCGGCGAGGTCTACACGCCCGTCGAGTCCCCACGCGGGGAGCTCGGCTTCTACGTCGTCTCGGACGGCGGGGTGCGTCCGTACCGCGTCCGCATGCGAGATCCCTCGTTCGTGAACCTCCAAGCCCTGCCCCACATGGTTCGAGGTCACCTCGTTGCCGATGTCGTCGCCTGCGTAGCGAGTCTCGACCCCGTGATGGGAGGCATCGACCGGTGAGCGTGCTGTCGGACGAACGGCGACGAGAGGCCGACGAGCTCATGGCCCGGTACCCGAGTCCCCGATCCGCTCTCCTCCCGCTCCTCTACCTCGTTCAGTCGGAGGAGGGCTTGGTGACCAGGGAAGGCATGCGGGAGGTTGCCGAGATTCTCGGGCTCACGACCGCCGAGGTGGGCGCCGTGGCGAGCTTCTACACGATGTTCAGGCAGCAGCCCACCGGCAGATGGCTCGTGTCGGTGTGCACGAACGTCTCGTGCGCCGTCCGTGGCGCGCGCGAGGTTCACGCCAGGGCACGGGAAGCGCTCGGTGTCGAGGCCGGTGAGGTCACCGACGACGGGATGTTCACCCTCGAGGAAGTCGAGTGTCTCGGCGCCTGCGACGCCGCGCCCGTCGTGCAGGTGAATTACGCCAACTACGACCGCGTGAGCGAAGAGGGCATCGTCCGGCTGATCGAGAGCCTGCGCGCCGGTGACGTTCCCGAACCTTCTCGCGGTCCCAAGCCCGTGGACCACAAGGAAACGAGTCGCGTGCTCTCAGGAGTGAGGAAGCAGCATGCCTGACTTCGAACGAGTCGTGACCGCACGGTGGGGCCTCGATGGCGCGGACACGATCGACGGCTACCTGGCCTCGGGCGGCTACGAAGCGCTGAAGAAGGCCGTCGGTATGGAGCCGAGCTCCATCATCGACGAGGTCAAAGCGTCCGGACTTCGCGGACGTGGCGGGGCAGGCTTCCCGGCGGGGGTGAAGTGGGGGTTCGTCCCGAAGGACACCGGCAAACCGATCTACCTCGTGTGCAACGCCGATGAAGGCGAGCCCGGGACCTTCAAGGATCGCGAGATGATGGAGCGCGATCCGCACCTTCTCGTCGAAGGGATGGCCATCGCTGCCTACGCCCTCGGGTGCCACACGGCGTTCCTGTACATGCGCGGAGAGTTCCTCGAGCCGGCCCGCCAGATGGGGCGCGCGATAGCCGAGGCCTACGACGGGGGATTCCTCGGCTCGAGCGTCGCGGGAAGCGGATACGACCTGGACATCGTCCTTCATCGAGGCGCCGGGTCCTACGAGTGCGGAGAGGAGACCGCGCTCCTCGAGTCGCTCGAGGGAAAGCGCGGGCAGCCTCGATTGCGCCCGCCCTTCCCTGCGGTGGCCGGGCTCTACGGGGCGCCGACCGTCGTGAACAACGTCGAGACGCTCTGCAACGTCCCCCCCGTCGTGAGCAGGGGAGCCGAGTGGTTCGCCGGGATCGGAACCGAGAAGTCGACGGGGACGAAGGTCTTCTCCGTCTCGGGAAAGGTGGCCCAGCCGGGCAACTACGAGGCCCCGATGGGAACGACGGCCCGCGTCGTGATCGACGAGCTCGCCGGCGGCGTCCCCGATGGGAAGCAACTGAAGGCGTGGACGCCCGGAGGGTCCTCGACTCCGTTCCTGACCGAGCAACACCTCGACATCCCACTCGACTTCGAGGAGGTCGCTGAAGCCGGGTCGCTGTTCGGGACCGGAGCCATCGTTGTGCTCGACGAGCGCGACTGCATCGTCGACGCCGTCCTTCGCTGGCTGCAGTTCTATGCGCACGAATCCTGTGGGAAGTGCACTCCGTGTCGTGAAGGCACGTGGTGGCTCGTGAAGATCCTGAGCCGGATGGAGCACGGAGGCGGCCGGCTGGATGACATCGACCTCATGCTCGACGCCGGGGACAACATCCTTTTCAAGTCACTCTGCGCGCTCGGCGACGGAGCGGTTTCCCCCGTGGCGTCCTCCCTCAAGTACTTCCGCGACGAGTACGTGGCCCACGTTACGAACGGTGGGTGCCCGTTCAGGGAGCGCCCGCGCCTGGCCGCTCCGCCGGAGGAGGCCGAGGTTCTGGCGATCGGGGAGTTTCTGCGGTGACGGAGCAGGCGGTCACGTTCACGATCGATGGGAGGCAGGTCTCGGCGCCGGCCGGAACCCTGATCATCCGCGCGGCCGAAGCGATCGGTGTTCACGTCCCGAGGTTCTGCGACCATCCGCTCCTCGATCCCGTCGGAGCCTGCCGACAGTGCCTCGTGGAGATCGAGGGGCAGCAGAAGCTCGCGACCGCGTGTACGACACCCGTCGCAGACGGCATGGTCGTCATGACCCAGCAGACGAGCGCCGCCGCGAAGAAGGGCCAGGAAGGGCAACTCGAGTTCCTTCTGATCAACCACCCGCTCGACTGCCCCGTCTGCGATCGCGGTGGCGAGTGCCCGTTGCAGGACCAGGCGCTCGCTTTCGGGACCGGGCGGAGCCGCTACATCGACCCCAAGCGCGTCTACGAGAAGCCCCTGACGCTGTCGCCGCTAGTGCTCCTCGACCGGGAGCGATGCGTGCTGTGCGCTCGGTGCACCCGGTTCTGCGATCAGATCTCCGGTGAGCGATTCATCGAGCTCTTCGATCGAGGTGCGGCCGAGCAGGTCGCCATCGCTCCGGGGGAGGACTTTCGCTCACCCTTCTCGGGAAACACCGTTCAGATCTGTCCGGTCGGCGCCCTGACGTCGGCGACGTACCGCTTCGCCGCCCGACCGTTCGACGTTGCGTCGGGCGAGTCCGTCTGTTCCCACTGCGCGAGCGGCTGCACCCTGCGGGTCGACGTCCGCGGTGGAGAGGTCGTTCGCCACCTTGCCCGGGACAATCCCGATGTCAACGAGGCATGGCTGTGCGACAAAGGCCGGTACGGGCACCGATTCGTCGATCGAAACCGACTCGAGGCGCCGTACCTTTCCGCGCCGGGTCTCACCCCCGGGTCGTTCGAGGAAGTTTTCGCGCAGATCGTCGAACGCGCCTCGGGTGGCCGGGTCGCGTTTCTCGTGGGGGGTCGCCTCTCCGACGAGGACAACTTCGCGCTGTCAAAGCTCGCCAGGACCGTGTTCGGGACGAACGATCTCGACTTCCGTCCGCCGTGGGCGGGCGAAACGCCCGTGGAGGTGGAACGGCGACAAGCCGCCGGCAGCTCGGTCACGTACGCGGACGTCGAGCGCGCGGCGGTCATCCTCGTCGTCGGGCTCGACACGCGCGAGGAGCTCCCTATCCTTCATCTCCGGATCCGGAAGGCCGTTCGACAGAACGGCGCGCGCGTCGTCGTGATCCATCCGCGCCGGACGCCGATCGACGACGTCGCCGAACACATCGTGTGCCGACCCGGGGAAGAAGCAGCCGTTCTCGACAAGCTGCATGACGATGCCGGGTTCGCCGATCTCGCCACGACGCTTCGGGAGGCCGGCGACACGGCCGTCGTCCTCGCCGGGCCCCGTCTCGCGGCAAGCCCGGCTGCGGTGGCTGCCGCCGCCGCACTTGCCGAGAGGACCGGAGCCCGCTTCGCCCTTCTCTCGCGTCGCGCGGGGGATCGGGGAGCGCTCGGGGCCGGTGCGCACCCGGCTCTCCTGCCGGGTGGGCGGCGAGTCGCCGACGACGGCGAGCGGTCCGAGGTGGAGCAGGTCTGGGGAAGGGTTCCTCCGGACCCAGGGATGAACACGCGCCGAATCCTGGAGGCCTGCGCCCGTCGGGAGATGGACGTGCTCTTTCTCGTTGGAGTGGATCCGCTCGTCGATTTCCCGGAGCCGAGGCTTGCGAGGCGCGCTCTCGAGAACGCGCGCTATCGCGTGGTGGTCGATATCGACGCCGACGCTTTACGAGCCTTCGCCGACGCGATGCTCCCCGGGGCGCCTGCGATCGAGAAGGAGGGGAGTTACAGCGACTGGGAAGGTCGATCACAGGCCTTCACGCCTGTCCGTCCTCCGACCGGCCTTGCGCGCCCTGAGTGGCGGATCTTCCAGGAGCTCTCCGAGGTCGCCGGCAAGGACATGGGCTTCCGCTCGATCCAAGACATCCGTAAGGAGATGAGCGCACTAATAACCGCAGGCGATCTACGGGGGGGCTCCGGGGGGGTTCTTCGCCCAGAGTCAGAGGCAGATGCTCGAGAGAGCGAAGACCCCCCCCGGTCGGATGGCGGGGCGGGCTCCGACGGTTTGGTGCTCTTCACCTACCCACTCCTCGTCGACGAGGGGAGGCTCTCGGCCGGCGCGGACGAGCTCAAGGCCGCGCTCGAGGAGCAGCCGTTCGTCGAGGTCCACCCTGAGGACGCCATTGCGGCGGGCGTCGATGAGGGGGTTTCCGTCAGGCTCACGACGGAGGCAGGGGAGGCGGTCCTTCCGGCCCACGTGACCGATCGGATCGCGAAGGGCTGCGTGTTCATCCCTTGGAACCAGCCCGGCTTCCGGGCAAACGCGCTGCTGTCGGGAAGCCTGCACACCGCAGTCACCCTTGTGCCTGCCGAAGCGCGGGAGGAGGCGCCGGCCTAGGTGGACTGGCTCGACTGGGTCCTCCTTCTCGCGCGAGTCGTCGGTGTGTTCGGCGTGTTGCTGGTCGCGGTGATGCTCGTGATCTGGGCCGAACGAAAGATCGTCGCCGACATGCAAACGCGTATCGGGCCGAACCGGGCCGGACCGTTCGGTCTCCTGATCACGATTGCAGACGGGATCAAGCTGTTCTTCAAGGAGGGGATCCGGCCATCGCGCGCGGATCGGTACCTGTATCCGATCGCGCCGGTCCTTGCGCTCGTTCCGGCGTTCCTCGCGTTCGCGGTGGTGCCGTTCGGGACCGGCGTGCAGCTGTTCGGTCGGGAGGTTCCGTTCCAGCTCACCGATCTGAACGTCGGCGTCCTCTACGTCCTCGCGATGGGCTCGCTCGCCGTCTACGGAGTCGTCCTCGCGGGATGGGCGTCCGGGTCGAACTATCCGCTGCTGGGCGCGATACGGGCGAGCGCGCAGATGATCTCCTATGAGGTGGGGCTCGGGCTCGGCGTCGTGGCGGTCCTCATGTACTCGGGGACGCTTCAGATGTCGGAGATCGTGAGCCGACAGGACACGATCTGGAACGTCCTGCCTCAGTTCCCGGCGTTCGTGATCTATGCGGTTGCCGCGCTCGCCGAGACGAACCGCCCGCCCTTCGATCTTCCGGAGGCCGAGACCGAGCTCGTGGCGGGACACCACACCGAGTACTCGGGCATTCGTTTCGCCATGTTTTTCCTGGCCGAGTACCTGCACACGATTACGGTCTCCGCGGTCGCGGTGACACTCTTCTTCGGCGGGTGGCGAGGCCCGGTCTTCGACGTCGTCTCGTGGCTCTGGCCGATGATCTGGTTCGTGCTGAAGGTCATCGTGCTCATCTTCATCTTCATCTGGATCCGGGCGACGCTCCCGCGGTTCCGCTACGACCGCCTGATGTCCTTCGGCTGGAAGGTGCTGATTCCGGGCGGGCTTCTTTGGGTCCTAGCCACCGCGACGATCGTGGTGATCCCCGACGTCTTCGGTCGCGACACCTTCTTTCGGTGGGCCGCGATTGCCGCCGGCGCGATCCTCCTCTTCACCTTGGTCACCCCGCTCTTCGGGCAAAAGGAACGCGCGTGATTCCCGAGATGGTCAAGGGATTCGGTGTGACCCTCCGTAACATGTTCCGCAAGCCGGTCACGTATCAGTATCCCAAGGAGATCAAGGAGCTCCCCCCCAGGGCCCACTCCGGGCGCCATCTGCTGAATCGCCATCCGAACGGCCTCGAGAAGTGCATCGGGTGTGAGCTGTGCGCGTGGGCGTGCCCCGCCGACGCGATCTACGTCGAGGGGGCCGAGAACGACCCCGAGCACCCCGTGTCGGCGGGAGAGCGAAACGCGAGGGTGTATCAGATCAACTACCTGCGCTGCATCATGTGCGGTCTCTGCGTCGAAGCGTGTCCGACGCGCGCTCTCACCCTGACCTCGAGCTTCGAATTGGCGTGGGAGACGCGGGAGGACGCCATCCTCGAGAAGGACCAATTGCTGGAGCCGCCTCCGCCACTCGGATCGGCTCCCGGAACCGAGCAGGGGTAGCCGGTGGACCTCGTCGTCTTCTGGGTGGTGGCGCCGCTCAGCGTTCTGGCGGCCATCCTGATGCTCCTTCAGCGAAACGCCGTCTATTCGGCGCTCCTGCTCGTCCTCGTCCAGTTCAGCCTGGCAGTGTTCTTCGTGCTCCTCGATGCCCACTTCCTGGCCGCCGTTCAGGTCATCGTCTACGCCGGGGCGATCATGGTGCTCTTCCTGTTCGTGATCATGCTGTTGGGCGTGGACCGGCGCGAGGCGCTCTCCGAAACGCTTCGGGGGCAGCGTGTGCTGGCGATCGGGCTCGCGATCTCGTTGGTCGGCATCGTGATCGGCGCGGTGACTCTGGGAGAAGGACTCTTCCGAGCGCCGGTGATCGATCCACTTCCCGGCGGCAACACGGAAGCCGTTTCCCGCCTGCTGTTCACCGATTTCGTCTTCCCCTTCGAGCTGACGTCGCTCCTGCTCATCGTTGCGGCGATCGCCGCGATGGTCTTGGCGGGCGGGGCTCGCAAGTGAAGACCCCCGTTGGTTTCTACCTGATTCTTTCCGGGATCCTCTTCGCGATCGGGACCGCGGGCGTGCTCGTTCGGCGGAATGCGCTCGTGATCTTCATGTCGATCGAGCTCCAGCTCAATGCGGTCAACCTTACGCTCGTCGCGTTCTCGCGCCAGTTCGGGGAGGTCAACGGCCAGGTTCTCGCCTTCTTCTCGATGGTGGTTGCGGCCGCGGAGGTCGTCGTAGGGCTCGCGATCATCGTCGCCATCTTTCGTCGTCGGGTTTCGGCCAACGTTGACGACGCGAGCCTCCTCCGATGGTGAGCGATCCGGGCCTGTTCCTCGAGAACGTGTGGCTCGTGCCGGCCTTGCCGCTCGCGGGCGCCATCGTGCTCCTGCTCGCGGGCAAGCGTCTCCGCCCGATCGCCGGGGGGCTCGCATCGGCGCTTGTCGGAGGCTCGTTCGCGATCGGTGTGCTCTCCTTCACCGAGCTTCTCGACGCGCCCTCGGGCGCCCGGGTTTTCACCAAGCACCTCTTCGACTGGATCCAGGTCGGATCGTTCAATGCGCCGGTTGAGCTTCGTGTGGATCCACTCTCCATGGTGATGGTCCTCACCGTGACCGGGGTCTCCTTCCTCATCCACGTCTACTCCATGGACTACATGCACGGCGATCCCAGATATCCGCGCTACTTCGCCTACCTGAATCTCTTCGTGTTCTCGATGCTCACGCTTGTACTCGCGAACAACTTCGTGCTGCTCTACCTCGGCTGGGAGCTCGTCGGTCTCTGTTCCTACCTGTTGATCTCGTTCTGGTTCGAGCGCAGAGCCGCTGCCGATGCCGGGAAGAAGGCCTTCATCGTGACGCGCATCGGAGACCTGGGGTTCGCCGTCGGGATCTTTCTCATCTTCGCCACGACGGGCTCCGTGCGATTCGACGAGGTCTTCGGCCAGGCGGGCACTCTCGCCTCCACGACCGCGACGGCGATCTCGCTGCTGCTCTTCGCGGGGGCCGTGGGCAAGTCGGCGCAGATGCCGCTGCACGTCTGGCTCCCGGACGCGATGGAGGGCCCGACGCCGGTCTCGGCGCTTATCCACGCCGCCACCATGGTGACCGCCGGCGTCTACCTTGTCGCGCGCACCCACGTGCTGTTCGAGGCGTCGGGGGTCGCGCTCTTCATCGTCGCGGTCGTCGGCGCCGTCACGGCTCTGTATGCCGCGACGTCGGCGCTCGCTCAGGACGACCTGAAGCGCGTGCTCGCGTATTCAACGATCAGCCAGCTCGGCCTGATGTTCCTGGCCGCCGGCGTGGGGGCGTACGCCGTCGCGATCTTTCATCTCGTGACGCACGCCTTCTTCAAGGCCGTGATGTTCCTCGGTGCGGGAAGTGTGATGCACGCGACCGAGGGAGAGAGTGATATCCAGCGGCTCGGTGGGTTGTGGCGAAGGATGCCGCTCACGACGGTCGTCTTCGTCGTCGGGGGACTCGCGCTCGCCGGCGTTCCCCCGCTCGCGGGCTTCTTCAGCAAGGACCAGATCCTCTCCGCTTCCTATGAGGCCGGACGAACGGGGCTCTGGGTCCTCGCTCTCCTCACCTCGGGCCTCACGGGCCTGTACATGGCCCGCGCCGTGGCCCTCACGTTCTTCGGACGTCCACGCGGAGCGCGAGCAGTCCACGAGTCGCCTGCCCTGATGACGATCCCGATGGCCCTCCTTGCCGTTGCGGCTGCGGTGGGGGGAGCGCTCGGCGTCTCGGCCACCTCCGGGGGCATCCAGGCGTTCCTCGATCCGGTGCTCGGCGCCGATGTCGTTCATCCGGCGCAAGGGCTCACCGAAGGGACGCTCGTTGCGATCGCGACCAGCGTCGCCGTAGTCGGGATCCTCGTCGGCTGGCTCGTCTACGGATCGGGTCGAGTCGACTGGAGAGCGCTTCGAGAGCGCTTTGGTGGCGTCCGGCGATTGCTTGCTCGCGGGTGGTACATCGATGACGTCTACGGCGCCCTGATCGTGCTTCCCGGCAAGGCCGCGTCGGCGTTTCTCGCCTACGTCTTCGACCAACGGGTGATCGACGGCGCCGTGAACAGGATCGGGGAGGCCTTCACGCGACTCGCCGCGGTCGGCCGTCGAGTCCAGAGCGGCTTCGTGCGCACCTACGCCCTCGCCTTCCTCCTCGGCGTCGTCGCGCTCCTGATTGTCGTTCTCGGGAGGACCCCGTGAAGGAGTTTCCCTGGCTCACCCTCACGGTGTTCCTCCCCGCGGGTGGAGCTGCACTTGGAACGTTGGCGTCGTTGCTCCGGCAACGAGGGAGCGAGTTCGAGGCCGAGCGCCCGCTCGATCGGGCATGGCGAGCGTGGGCGCTTGGCGTCTCGGTAGCGACCTTTGCGGTTTCGCTCGGCCTTCTCTGGAACTTCGATGGATCAATCGCAGGGTTTCAGCTCGTCGAACAAGCGGAGTGGGTCGGGCCGCTCGACCTCCGCTACGCGCTGGGTGTCGATGGGATAAGCCTCTTCCTGGTCATCCTGACCACGTTTCTGATGCCGCTCACGGTCCTCGCCTCGTGGAAGGTGCAGGACCGGGCGCCGTACTTCATGGCTTCCATGCTGTTGCTCGAGACGGCGATGCTCGGCGCCTTCGTTGCGCTCGACCTGCTCCTGTTCTTCGTTTTCTTCGAAGGGCTGCTCTTCCCGATGTACCTGATCATTGGGATCTGGGGCTTTGAGCGGCGCGTCTACGCGGCCGTCAAGTTCTTCATCTTCACGATGGCCGGCTCCGCCTTTCTGCTCGTTGCGATCCTCTTCCTCTACTTCCGCGCTCAAACGCAGACGGGAACGGGGACCTTCCTGCTGTCGGAGCTCGCGGGGCTCGAACTCCCGGTCGTCACTGCCCGGTGGTTGTTCGTCGCCTTCTTCCTCGCCTTCGCCGTGAAGGTGCCGATGGTGCCGCTTCACACGTGGTTGCCGGACGCCCACGTCGAGGCGCCGACCGCCGGATCCGTGATCCTTGCCGGCATCCTGTTGAAGGTTGGGGCCTATGGCCTCGTTCGCTTCAACCTGGAACTGTTCCCCGAGGCGTCGACGTACTTCCGCACCGCGGTCCTCGCGCTCGCCGTCGTGGGGATCGTCTACGGGGCGGTCGTCGCGCTCATCCAGGTCGACCTGAAGCGACTCGTCGCGTACTCGAGCGTTTCGCATCTCGGGTTCGTCGTGCTCGGGATCTTCGCGGGCACGACGCAGGCCATGTCCGGCGGCGTGATCCAGATGGTGAACCACGGGCTGTCCACCGGCGCGCTATTCCTTCTCGTCGGGATGCTCTACGAGCGAACCCACACAAGAGACATGGGCCGGCTCGGTGGTCTCGGGAGCCGAACGCCCGTGCTCGCGGGGTTCTTCCTCGTCATCGCGCTCTCGTCGTTGGCGCTCCCGGGCCTGAACGGGTTCGTCGGGGAGTTCCTGGTCCTGGCCGGGACGTTCGCGACCCACCGGGCGCTCGCGATTGTCGCCGGCGCCGGTGTCGTGCTCGCCGCGATCTATTTGCTCTGGGCCTACCAACGCGTCATGCACGGCGAGCTCCGGCCCGAGCACGCCGGCCACCGCGACGTCTCCCGGCTCGAGCTCGCGGTGCTCGTCCCGGTCACGGCTGCGATCCTCGCGATCGGGATCTACCCGAAGCCGTTCCTTTCCAGAATCGAGCCCTCCGCCGAGCGATCGGCCCGGATCATCGACGTGGCGCGTCCGCCTGCGGTCGAGCCGACGGAGGCAAGCGACTGATGCCGATCGAGGCCCCCCGCATCGACCTGGCGCCGATCCTTCCCGAGCTGATCCTTGCCGGCGTCGCCACGCTGGTTCTCATCCTGGATGCGGTCAGGACGTCGAAGCTGCAACAACCCCTCGCCGCGCTGTCGCTCGCGGGGCTGGTGGCGGCCGGCTGGGCGAGCCTCGAGCTCTGGGACTGGTCGGGGAGTCTCACGGTGCTCGCCGGCACGGTCGCCGCGGATCGGTATGCGGTCTTCTTCCGCCTGCTCATCCTTGCCGCGGCGACCATTGCTCTGCTTCTGTCGTATCACTACTTCGACCGCGATCCGGACGCGAGGGGCGAGTTCTACCCGCTCCTGCTCTTCGCCACCGCCGGGATGACCCTCCTCGCCTCGGCCGCCGACCTGATCGTCGTGTTCCTCGCGCTCGAGGTGCTGTCGCTCGCCCTGTACGTGATGGCCGGGTTCTCGTTCCGCCGGATCGAGAGCCAGGAGGCCAGCATGAAGTACTTTCTCCTTGGCGCGTTCTCCTCTGCGTTCTTCCTCTACGGCCTCGCCTATGCGTATGGAGCGGCCGGAACCACGAGCCTCGCCGGAATCGCCGACGCGCTCTCGGGGGAACCGGGCGATCTCGGTCTCGCCCTCGTCGCCGGCGGTCTCCTGACCGTGGGGTTCGGCTTCAAAGTGGCGGCCGTGCCGTTTCACATGTGGACCCCGGACGTCTATCAGGGGGCCCCGACACCGGTGACGTCGTTCATGGCGGCCGGGACGAAGGTCGCGGGATTCGCTGCCCTCGTCCGCGTGACGAGTGTCGCCCTTGCGCCGGTGTCCTTCGATCTCCTCCCCGCGCTCTGGGGGCTCGCGGCGGTCACGATGATCGTCGGTTCGGTTCTCGCGATCGCACAAACCGACGTGAAGCGGATGCTCGCGTACTCATCGATCGCGCATGCGGGATTCGTTCTCGTCGGTGTCGCTGCGTTGAACCAGGAGGGGATCTCGGGCGCGATGTTCTATCTCGCCGCGTACGCGGCGATGATCCTCGGCGCGTTCGGCGTCGTCATCCTGGTGTCCCGACGCGACGAAGACCGCACCTCGCTCAGCTCGTTTGCCGGTCTCGCTCGACGCAGCCCGGTGCTCGCGGCGCTCCTTGCGCTTTTCCTTCTGTCTCTCGCCGGCATCCCACCGACGGCCGGATTCATCGCGAAGGTGCTCGTTTTCCAGGCAGCGGTTCAGGCAGGTCAATGGGGACTGGCGGTCGTCGGCGTCGCCGCGAGCGTGATCGCTGCCTTCTTCTATCTCCGGGTGATCGTGCTCACCTACATGCAGGAGCCTGAGGAATCCGGCGCGCTTGAGACCGGCGCCCTGCCGGGGGTCGCGCTGGGTGTTGCCGGGGTCGTGACCCTCGTGCTGGGCGTGTTCCCTGGGCTCCTGCTCGACGTCATCACGACGGCGGGGGTGCTTCGGTTCTGACCTTTCCCGCTACGATCGGCTCATGACCCGGGTCGCCCTGAAGGAGCTCGAGGCTCCGGATCCGGCGCTCGAGACCGCGCTCCGCGGGCGGCTGGACGACGTCGAGAACGCGTTGCTCGAGGCCGTGGCCTCGGATCACCAGCTCGTTCGCGAGTCGGCCCAGTACCTCCTCCGGGCGGGAGGGAAGCGATTCCGACCGCTCCTCGTTCTTCTCGGGAGTCGTTTCGGCGACCCCACAGACGAGCGCCTGGTCCCCGGCGCGGTCGCGGTCGAGCTCACCCATCTCGCGACGCTCTACCACGACGACGTGATCGACGAGGCCGCGTTCCGGCGGGGCATTCCATCCGCGAACAGCCGCTTCGACAATACGATCGCGATCCTGACCGGAGACTTCCTGTTTGCCCGTGCGTCCGGTATTGCGGCCGACCTGGGGACCGCGACCTCGCGGCTCTTCGCGGAGACGATCGCGAAGGTCTGCGACGGTCAGATCCGGGAACGCGCGATTCTCGGCAGAGCGGACGTGACGCCCGATGCGTACCTCGACGTCATCCGGTTGAAGACGGGAGCGTTGATCGCGACCGCGTGCCGGCTCGGCGGGCTGCTCTCGGAGGCGGCGGATGATGTGATCGAGGGACTGGCCCGCCTCGGCGAGGCGTTGGGGCTCGCGTTTCAACTCTCCGATGACATCATGGATCTCGTCTCCGACGAAGCCACGCTCGGGAAGAAGCCCGGGGCCGACCTCGCCGAGGGGGTGTATACGCTTCCGGTGATCGTCGCCCTCCACGACGACGGGGATGGGCGAGGAGCGGAGCTCCGGGAGCTGCTCGAGGCGGGACCGCCCGACGGCGAACGGCTCGCCCGCGCCCTCGAGCTGGTGCGAAGCGACGGAACTCTCGACCAGGCGCGAGAAGCCGTCGGGCGGGAGGTGCGCCGCGCGATCTCGGAGGTGGAGCAGCTCCCCGCTGGGACGCCGGCCGACGCCCTCGTGCACGTGGCGACCTACATCGCCGGGCGCTGCGGCGCGACCACTTGAGCTGGGCCCGGGCTCGCGAGTTTCCGGGCTCGGTGAGCCCGTTGTTAGAATCGTGCTTGGGAAAACTTTCACAAGCGTGGACGCCTACCTCCGTTCCTACGGAACCGTCTTGGGGCTCGTGATTGCCGGCGCGGGCCTCGTGGCTCTCGGCATCCTCACCGCGCGTCTCGTCGCGCCTCGCCGGCCCCTGCCGGAGAAGCTCACGACCTACGAATGCGGCATCGACCCGGTTGGAGCGGGCTGGTCGCAGTCACAGATCAGGTATTACATCTACGGGTTTCTCTTCGTCATCTTCGAGGTCGAGAGCGTGTTTCTGTTTCCCTGGGCGGTCGTCACGGAGCGGCTGGGGATGTTCGCGGTTGTGGAGATGGCGATCTTCATCCTGATCTTGGGCCTCGGCCTCCTCTACGCGTGGCGCAAGGGAGTCCTGAAGTGGGCGTGATCGAGCGGATCCCGCGGATGCCCCAGCCGGTGAAGTTCCTCCTGAACTGGGGGCGGAGGTACTCACTCTGGGTCATGAACTTCGGGCTCGCATGTTGTGCGATCGAGCTCATTGCGACGTCGACCTCGAAACACGACTTCATCCGTCTCGGCGTGATCCCGTTCGCGCACGGGCCGCGCCAGGCCGACCTGCTGGTGGTGGCCGGCACGGTGACGGACAAGATGGCGCCGGCTCTCAAGCGCGTTTACGACCAGATCCCCGACCCGAAATATGTGATCTCGTTCGGCTCATGCTCGAACTGTGGCGGTCCCTATTGGGACTCGTACTCGGTGACCAAGGGGGTCGATCAGATCATCCCGGTGGACGTCTACGTCCCCGGATGCCCACCGCGGCCCGAGGCCCTGCTGCACGGCATCGTGAAGCTGCAGGAGAAGATCGCGAACGAAGACATCCGGGAAAAGTGGAGTGGGAAGCTCACCGGGGCCCCTGCCGGCAGCTGAGATCGCCGAGCGCCTGAAGGCGCGCTTCGGCGACGACGTCCTCGAGGCCGGCGACGTCCACGGCGATGCGGTCGTTCGCGTGACCCCGGGTCGCTATGTCGAGCTGATCCAGCTGTTGCGCGACGACGCGGAGCTCGCGTTCGATTTCCTCGACTTCGTCTCGGGGGTCGACCGCCGGGAGGAAGGGGAGGGCCTGGGCTTCGACGTCGTCGTCCAGGTGTACTCGGTCGCTCGGCGTCATCGCGCCCGCGTCAAGGTGGTGTGTGACGGCCGGGACCCGCATTGCCCAACCCTCGCCGAGCTCTACCCCGGCGCGATCTGGCACGAGCGAGAGACCTGGGAGCTCTTCGGCATCGTCTTCGACGGTCACCCGCAGCTCGTGAAGCTCCTCCTTCCCGAGCAGTTCGAGGGATACCCGCTCCGCAAAGACTTCCCCCTCACGACCCGGCTCGCGAAACCCTGGCCGGGCGCCGAGGTGTTCTCCGGAGAGGAACCGAAGGAGTGAGCGGGGCGCGATGAGCATCATCGACGAGATCTTCTCGAACATCTGGCTCGTCACGACGATCAAGGTCATGGCCATCATGATCTTCTTCCTCACAGCGCCCATGGTCGTCGGCTACGCCGAGCACAAGGTGCTCGCCCACATGCAGGCGCGCCTCGGGCCGATGGAGGCGGGGCGCTTCCACGGGTGGGCGCAACTCATCGCGGACGGGGTGAAGTTCATCCAGAAGGAGGACATCATCCCCAGCGCCGCCGACCGATGGGTGTTCTCGCTCGCGCCCGCCGTGTTCGTCGTCCCGGTGGTCCTGCTGTTCGTGGTGATCCCGTTCGGGCCCGACCTCTTCAGCGAGAACCTGGACCTCGGGCTGTTCTTCATCATGGCCGTCTCCGCCGTATCGGTGATCGGGGTCCTGATGGCGGGGTGGGCCTCGGCCAACAAGTTCTCGCTCATCGGAGCGCTCCGCGCCGCCGCCCAGCTCATCGCCTACGAGCTTCCGCTGATCCTGGCCGCGGTCGCGGTTGCCGTCCTAGCAGGGAGTCTCTCGCTCGTCGACATCGTGGAGGCGCAGCGCACCTACTGGTACGTGCTGGTGCAACCGATCGGCTTCGCCATCTTCATCATGGCCTCGCTCGCCGAGCTGACGCGCCCACCCTTCGACATGCCGATTGCCGACTCGGAGATCATCTTCGGGGCCTACACCGAGTACGCGGGGCTGAAGTTCGCGTTCTTCCTGCTTGCCGAGTACGCGGGCATCGTGGCGCTCTCGGCGATCGCGTCGGTCCTCTTCCTCGGCGGCTATCTCGGCCCGATCCTGCCCGCGCCCATCTGGATGTTGGGGAAGATCGGGGCGCTCTCCTTCTTCATCATCTGGCTGCGCGCGACCTATCCGCGGCTCCGCGAGGACCAGCTCCAGCGGTTCTCATGGATCGGGCTCATCCCACTCGCCCTCGTGAACATCCTGGTGACCGCCGTCGTGAAGGTTCTCGTCTAGGAGCGCGTCGTGGCGATCGAGACCGAGCAGGAAGTCGGGGCCGAGGCCAAGGTCAAGCCCCTTCGCATCCCCGGCCTGGGGTTGTTGAAAGGCCTCCTCGTGACCCTGAAGACGATGCTTCGCCCTGCCGTGACCCAGCAGTACCCGCACGTGAAGCCCGATCTTCCGCCGAGGACGCGCGGGGTGATCGCCCTCAAGCAAGAGAACTGCACCGTTTGCTGGAAGTGCTCCAAGGATTGCCCGGACTGGTGCATCTACATCGAGTCCCATAAGGAGACCCACGAGCCCGCGTCTGGAGGCCGGGCCCGGTCTGCGAAGGTGCTCGACCGGTTCGCGATCGACTATGCGCTCTGCATGTACTGCGGGATCTGTGTGGAGGTCTGCCCGTTCGACGCGCTCTTCTGGAGCCCCGAGTTCGAGTACGCCACCTACGACATCGTCGAGATGACGCACGAGAAAGATCGGCTTCAAGACTGGACGTACACCGTCTTGCCTCCGCCCGAGCTGGAGGAGGGCGCCGAGCCGCCCAGCGAGTCGCCCCCCCCGTCGAACGCTTTTGGGGGGGCCGGGGGGGGAGCGAGCCCTCAGACTGAACCCACCGGGTCAGACAGCGAGCCGCCCCCCCCGTCGGAAGGCGCCCCGTGACCGCCCAGGAGTGGATCTTTGTTGTTTTCGGCGTGATCGGATCGGGTGCGGCCCTTGCGGTGGTTACCGCGCGCAACGTCGTGCGGGCCGCCCTCTACCTGGTCGTGACGCTGGCGTCGGTCGCGGCCGTCTATCTGCTTCTGGGGGCGGAGTTCGTCGCCTGGGTGCAGGTGCTCATCTACGTGGGCGCGATCGTCGTGCTGCTGCTTTTCGGCCTGATGCTCACACGGGCGCCGATCGGCCAGGAGACGCTCGACAACCAGCAACGAGGGATGGCGGCCGTCGTCGGCCTCGGGATTCTTGGGGGCCTCGTGTTCCTCGTGCAGGACGCCTTCAAGGGTCTTCGGATCGATCCGAGCCCGAGCCGCACGGCGGCGATCGGCGAGCAGATCTTCCGGTCCTTCGTCTTGCCCTTCGAGGTCGTCTCGTTCCTCCTGCTCGCCGCGCTCATCGGCGCGATCGTCCTCGCCCGGAAGGAGGAGGCGCCCTGATTCGGTTGCCCTTCGTCCTGTTCTTCTCCGCGGTCCTGTTTTCGGTGGGCATCTACGGGGTGCTCGCAAGACGGAACGCGGTCCTGGTCTTGATGTCGATCGAGCTGATGCTGAACGCGGTGAACGTCAACCTCGTTGCGTTTGGGCAGTACCTCCAGGACGCACTGCTCGCCGGTCAGATCTTCACGCTCTTCGTCATCACGGTGGCGGCTGCGGAGGTCGGGATCGGCCTCGCGATCGTGATCCTCATCTACCGGAACCGCGAGACGATCAACGTGGACGAGGTCGACCTCCTCCGATGGTGACGGCTGGTGCTTGAGCAGGCATGGCTGATCCCGATCCTGCCGTTCGCCGCGTTCTTTGCGATCGTCTTCTTCGGCAAGCGCACGCTCGGGAGAGGCGCCGGCATCTCGATCCTCGCCATCGCCGCGGCGTTCGTCATCTCGGTCCTCGTCTTCTTCGAGGTGATCGGCGGGGAGGAGATCGAACGCGAGTGGTTCCTGTTCCAGGCTGGGAGCTTCGGGCTCGGTGTCGGAATGGCGGTCGACGGGCTCGCCGCCGTCATGTTCCTCGTCGTCACGATCGTTTCGCTCCTCGTCCAGGTCTACTCCGTCGGGTACATGCACGGAGACAAGCGCTACACGTGGTACTTCGCGGCGCTCTCGTTGTTCACGGGCTCGATGCTCACCCTCGTCATCGCGCCGAACCTTTTCCAGCTGCTCGTCGGGTGGGAGCTGGTCGGGATTTGCTCCTACCTGCTGATCGGGCACTGGTGGGAGGAGAAGGAGAACTCCAACGCCGCGATCAAGGCATTCATCACGACGAAGACAGGCGACATCCCGTTCCTGTTTGGGATCTTCGTGCTGACGATCGCCGCGGGGACGACGAACATCTCGGAGATCTCGGAGCTCGCCGGAGCGGGAGAGATCGGCGCGGGACTGCTCGGCGTGGCGGCGCTCCTTCTGTTCGGCGGCGCGATCGGCAAGTCCGCGCAGTTCCCGCTCCACGTGTGGTTGCCCGACGCGATGGCGGGCCCGACGCCCGTCTCCGCTCTCATCCACGCCGCGACGATGGTGGCCGCCGGCGTCTACCTCGTCGGCCGCTTGTTCTCTGTGTTTGCCCCGGCAGCCGCGGCTCTGCAGTTCGTGGCCGCGATCGGGGCCGTCACGATGATCATCGCCGCATTGCTCGCGATGGTGCAGGACGACATCAAGCGCGTCCTTGCGTACTCGACGGTCTCACAGCTTGCGTACATGATGGCGGCGCTCGGCCTCGGGCCCGAGGGCTACACGCCGGGGTTGTTTCATCTCTTCACCCACGCCTTCTTCAAGGCCCTGCTCTTCCTCGGTGCGGGTTCGGTCATCCACGCCGTCCATTCGAACAACATGAGCGACATGGGGGGGCTCAGGCGACATCTCCCGATCACGTTCTGGACCTTCCTGATCGGCTCCGCCGCGCTCGCGGGCATTCCGCCGCTCGCGGGGTTCTGGTCGAAGGACGAGATCATCCTCGAGGCGTTCCGCACAGAGAACTTCGTCGTGTGGGGCGTGGCGCTCGCGACGGCCGCGCTCACCGCCTTCTACATGGCGCGCGCCATCGCCCTGACGTTCTTCGGCGAGTACCGCGGCCACGAGCGGCCTCACGAGTCACCGCCGATCATGACCGGCCCACTCGTGATCCTCGCGGGCCTCTCGATCGTGGCGGGTTTCGTCGGAGCCCCGTTCGTCGAAGGTGGCTTCGCGGAATGGGTGCACTTCGGAGAGGAGGCGCACCACGGAACGTTCTCGCTCGGGATGGCGGCGCTCTCGGTAGGCGTCGCGCTCTCGGGGATCCTGGTGGGGGCGCGGCTGTACGCGCGCCGACGCGAGCGCGATCCGTTGCTCGCGCTCGGGCCTCTCTATACGTTGCTGGAGCGGAAGTACTTCCTCGACGATCTCTACCTGAAGGGAATCGTGCGCCCGATTCAGTACTCGATCTCGGCCTTCATCAACTGGACCAACCAGCGGCTGATCGACGGAGTCGTGAACGGCGCCGCCTGGCTCACCCGGCGCTTCGGGCAGGGAACCGATGCCCTCGACCGGGAGGTCGTCGACGGCACGGTAAACCGTCTCGCGATCGGGACCGGCTGGACCGGAGGGCTCCTCAAGTACGTCCAGTCGGGGAACGTCCAGCGCTACGCGATCCTGCTTTTTACCGGCGTGAGCATCCTCGCCGTCGTGATCACGAGGTTCTGATGACCGACATGGACGAGAGGAGAAGCGACTGATGGATTGGTTCGACACCTGGGCGCTCTCGTTGGCGGTCTTCCTTCCGACGGCGGGCGCCATCGTCGTCGCGCTGATGCCGAAGGAGCGAGACCGGCTCATCCGGGCGCTCGGCATCCTCTTCACCGCGATTCCGCTCGGCGTCGGCCTCGCGATCCTCTTCCAGTTCGACTTCAAGGCGCCGGGAGCCTTCGGGCCGACCGGGGGAGCCGGAGCGCTTCAGTTTGAGGTGAACACGAGCTGGATCTCGGCGATCAACGCCCGCTACCACCTCGGCGCCGATGGCATCAGCCTGCCGTTGCTCGAACTCACGCTGCTGCTCTCGTTCCTTTCGATGATCTACACCTGGCGATACCTGCCGGCCCCGGGGAAGCCGAAGGCGTTCGTCGCCCTCCAGTTGCTCCTCGAGACGGGAATGGCCGGGACCTTCGTCGCGTTCGACCTCCCGCTGTTCTTCGTTTTCTGGGAGCTCGTCCTCGTGCCGATGTACTTCCTCATCGGAATCTGGGGGAGCGAGAATCGCGAGTACGCCGCCGTGAAGTTCTTCCTCTATACGTTGTTCGGAAGCGTCTTCATGCTGCTTGGATTCCTGGCGCTTTTCTTTGCCTCCGAGCCGAACACGTTCGACATCGTCGCGCTGCAAAACCAAGGGTTTGACCGGACGTTCCAGCTCGTCGTCTTCGCGGGACTCTTCCTCGGTTTCGCCATCAAGGTGCCGATGTGGCCGTTCCACACCTGGCTCCCGGACGCCCATACCGAGGCCCCGACCGTCGGATCCGTCGTGCTCGCGGGTGTACTCCTCAAGATGGGGACGTACGGATTCGTGCGGATCGCTCTGCCGATCCTTCCCGATGCGGCGCGGGAGTGGGCGCCGTGGATCGGCGTCCTTGCAGTGATCGCCATCATCTACGCCGCGCTCGCCTGCCTCGCACAAAAGGACCTGAAACGCCTCATCGCGTTCTCCTCGGTCGGACACATGGGATTCGTGATGCTCGGGATCGCCACGCTGACCGATGTCGGGATCAACGCGGCCATATACGGCATGGTCGCTCACGGCGTGATCACGGGGATGCTGTTCTTCATCGCCGGGTCCGTCCACGAGCGCTATCACACGCGCGAGATCGCAGAGATCGGGGGCGGGATGCTCCAGAAGGCGCCGTACCTTGCCGGCATCCTGGCGTTCACGGCGATCGCCTCGCTCGGCCTCCCTGGGCTCGCCGGGTTCTGGGGTGAGGTCATGTCTCTTCTCGCCGCCTACAGCCCGGCGGCCGGACTCTCCCTCAACATCTTCCGGACGCTCATGGTCCTGGGGGGGGTGGGCACGGTGCTCACTGCCGGGTACTTCCTCTGGATGCTCCAGCGCGTGAACCTCGGGCAGGTGCCCGAACGGTGGGCGGGGGCGCAGCTCGCCGACGTGAACCGATTCGAGTATGTGGCTTGGGCGCCCCTGCTGGTGTTCATCCTCGCGCTGGGTCTCTACCCGAGGCTCGTCTTCGGGATCACGAATCAGGCCGTCGAGTCGCTGATCGGCCTGCTCTAGCCGGATGCCGTTCGACGTCGACTATCACGCGATCGCCCCGGAGATCACGCTTGCTTCGACGGCTCTCATCGTCCTCTTCATCGACCTGTTCCTTCGGCCGGAGCGGAAGTGGTGGTCGATGGTCGTCGGATTTCTGGGCGTCGCTGCGGCGCTCGGGCTCACGCTCACCCTGATCGGGGAGACGAGGACTTCGTTCGGCGGCGCCTACGTGATCGATTCGTTCGCCGTCCTCTTCAAGGTCTTCTTCCTTGTCGTGGCGCTCGTCGTGCTGCTCCTGTCGCTCCGGTACTTCCAGGAGGGGCGGTACTACCAGGGGGAGTACTACTTCCTCGTCCTCTCCTCGTTTCTCGGGATGCTCACGATCTCCTCGTCCCGGGACCTGCTGATGCTGTTCATCTCTCTCGAGCTCGTGTCGGCTCCCGGGTTCCTCATGGCGGGTCTCCGAAAGCGGGACCCGCGATCGAACGAGGCCGCGCTGAAGTTCTTCCTGATCGGGATCCTCTCCACGGCCGTGATGCTCTACGGGATGAGTCTCGTTTACGGGATCACGGGATCCCTCCGGTTGGATGAGATCGCCGCTCGGATTGGTGGTGCGAACGCAAACATCGCACTGGCAGCGATCCTCTTCGTCGTCGCCGGTTTCGGGTTCAAGGTCTCGTCGGTGCCGTTCCACTTCTGGGCGCCCGATACGTACGAGGGCTCGCCGGTTCCCGTTGCGGCGTTCCTTTCGGTGGCGTCCAAAGCGGCGGGCTTCGCGGGTCTTCTCCAGCTCATGTTCATCGCTTTCCAGCCGCTCGCCTCGTTCTGGACGCCGATCTTCGCGGTGTTCTCCGTCGCGACGATGGGGATCGGAAACCTCGTCGCGCTCCAACAGCGCCAGGTCGTGCGGCTCCTCGCCTATTCGAGCGTGGCGCAGTCGGGCTACATCCTTCTGCCGTTCGCCCTCGTGGGCGCCAGCACGGCCGTCAATCAGGAGGCGTTCGCGGCCGCAACCCTCTACATCCTCATCTACGGGGTGATGAACCTCGGAGCGTTCGCGGTGGTCACTGCGATCGCGCGCGAGTCTCCCGGCGCGCTCATCTCCGACTTCGCGGGGCTCGGACGCAGGGCCCCGATTGTGGCCGTCTCGATGATGCTCTTCCTGCTGTCGCTCGCGGGGATCCCGCCGCTCGCCGGATTCTGGGGGAAGTTCTTCATCTTCGATGCCGCGATCTCGGGGGACGGAGCGTGGCTCGCCGGCGTCATGGTCGTGAACTCGGTGATCAGCATCTACTACTACGTGGGGATCGTCCGGCAGATGTTCTTCGTCGATGTTGCGGAATCGCGGCCGTTCAGGGCTCCGGCTGCCGTCATGGGCGTCGTGCTCCTCGCGACGGCCGCCGTCCTCGCGGTCGGCATCTTCCCCGACCTATTCGCCACCTTCCCCCCCTCCGCAACCCTTCCGTAGCCGGCATACGCGGCTTCTACTATCGAGTGGGGTCGTCCGAGCAAGGCTCCGCGAACGGGCGATCAGGAGCGATCCGAGGACCAGGAGCCAGACTCCGAGCGCGGTTGATGGCCAGGCGTGTGACCCCGTCGCGGCCAACGGGGCGGGAAGAACTTCAAAGGTGAACTCGACGGAGTCGAAAACTGGAGGCCGCGTCCCGAGCGAATGGCGGAGTAGCAACGTATGGGTTCCCGGCTGAAGCCTAATCCGGTGCGCGAAGAGGGGGCCGGAGAACGCCGAGTCCCCATCGAAATCAACGCCGAGGGAGGGCCAGCAGTCGGAATCTGAGGGCTCGCAACTAGGGTTGGCGTGCGGCCTTGGAACAAGTGGGCCTCCGGATAGAGTTTTCAGGTCGTAGCCGATTCCATCGATTCCGAATTTGAAGTTGAGTCCTCCATCGCAGGAGGCCCTGAGGCGCAGACCTGTCTCTCCGACTTCGTACGACTCCCCAGGCAAGGGGTAGAGAAGGACCAGGCTCCCATCGCCGCCCCCGCAGTTCGAGACAGTCCTTTGGATGTGCGCCCAGACGGGAGAGTGGGGTGGCAGGATCGCGGCCGAGAAGAGCAAGGTAGCAACCAGAAGCGCCCGCCGGCTCACGCAGGGATCTTATGGGGAGGGACGAGCGCACACGAGTCTTCGGGAAACCGCAATCAGGAGCGACCCGAGGACCAGGAGCCAGATTCCGAGTGCGGCTAGCGGCCAGGCGCTTGAGCCGGTGGCTGCGAGTGGGGCCGGCAGCACGGTGAAGGTGAGCTCTATCGGGCGGAACGATGGGGGCCGCGTGCCCCCTCCGGTCCTCAACAACAGGGCATGTTCCCCGGGGCCGATCCTGATACGGTGTTCGTACGTTAAGGTGCCCCTCTCTCCCTCGAAGCCGACTCCCAGCGCAGGCCAACAGTCCGAGTCGGACGGTTCGCAGCCCGGGTTATACCGTGGCCTTGGCACGAGGACACCCCTGTCGTTTAGGTCATAGCCAATCTGGTCAATACCGAACTTGAAGTTCAGGCCTCCAGGACAGAGGACCTCAAGTCTCAGCCACGCTCCCGATGACAACACCATCGTTCCCCTGTGGGGAGACCAGGGTAAGCCTGCCGGATTGATCCCCCCCACAGTTCGAGATGACTCGGGTTTCGTGAGCGACGGCGGCGGGGGCGGGGGGAAGCGCGATCATCGCCACAGCTATCAGTCCGATTACGGCCCCCCTTCGCCTAAGTCCCAGCCAGAGTGGTCCCGATCCGGAATCACCCGTGAGTCCTCATCTGTTTCGATCGTTAGGTACCTGCCTGGCCGCTGAGGTAGTCGGTTCTTATTCCTCTGGGGTTCTGAATGTCGATTCTGTAAGCGTAGTTTTTCCCGGGGTCGAGCCCCGTGTCCGTGAAGTGGGTGATCACGCATCTGCAGTCGCGGTCCCAGCCTGTCCTGCCGATCTCCAGATAGTCGGGAGGGCTTGCGTCGCCGTGAGGAAAGTATCCGCGAAAGATCACCGAATTCCAGATCCCGATGCCACCCAGTCGAGATTGACCTTTCACCTCATGCCGTGTGCTTGCTATCTGCCGACCGCCTACGGGAAAAGAAACACTGAACCGCGTCGCCTTTTCGAGAGAGCGATCAGGAGCGATCCGAGGACCAGGAGCCAGATTCCGAGCGCGGTGGACGGCCAGGCGCGTGACCCCGTCGCTGCCAACGGGGCGGGAAGAACTTCAAAGGTGAACTCGATAGAGTCGAAAACTGGAGGCCGCGTCCCGAGCGCGGTTCGCAGAAGGAGGGCATGAGTCCCGGGCCCGATCGCTATTTGGTGTGAAAAAATAGGGCCAGCTAACGGTGATGTCCCGCTGAAGTCCACTCCCAGCTCCGGCCAGCAGTCCGAGTTCGAGGGTTCACAACCCGGGTTGTAGTGCGGCCTGGGCACATGGGGCCCCCCATAGGTGTGTTTCAAGTCGTAGCCGACCCCATCTATGCCGAAGATGAAGTTGAGCCCTCCCTCGCAGGAGGCTCTGATCCGGAGACGCGTCTCGCCGACATCGTAGGACTCGCCTGGCAACGGGGAGATCAGAGTGAGATGCCCGTCCCCGCCCCCGCAGTTAGTGATCCCTCTCTCGACATGTGCCCATGCTGGTGTAGCGAGGGGAAGCACCTCTGCCGATAGAAGCAAGACGGCAACGAGAGGCGCCCGCCGGCCCATCAAACCTCTCTTTCCCTGGGATGAGCCTAACCCCATGGGACGCGAGGACCAGCCTCGGGCCTACGGTAGAGGGCGGAAGGCCCCAACAGGGGTGGGAGGTGCAAATTCGGGGGGTCGGTAGAATCGAAGCGACGAGGAGGTCAATGTGATCGGCATCAATCGGGTGAAGAGCTGGCTCCTGATCAGCATCATGGCGGCGTTGTTCGTGGCCGTGGGGGCGGCGATCGGGGGAGGGCAGGGGGCGTTGACGGCTCTCGTCCTCTCGCTCGTCTTCAACGGGATCATGTACTGGACGAGCGACCGGATCGCGATCGCCGCAACTCGCTCGAAACCGGTCTCGGAATCTGAAGCCCCGGAGCTCTATTCGATCGTCCGGGAGCTGACCACGGAAGCGAAGGCGCCGATGCCTCGCATCTACGTCAGCGAGATGGCGCAACCGAACGCGTTTGCCACTGGGAGAAGCCCGGATCACGCTGCGGTCTCGGTTACGAGGGGGATCCTTCAGATCCTCGATCAGAGGGAGCTGCGTGGCGTCCTGGCCCACGAGCTCTCGCACGTCCTGAACCGGGACATCCTCGTGTCCTCCATCGCCGCGGCGATCGCGTCCGCGTTCACCTACCTCGCCTACATGTTCATGTTCGTCGGCGGGGGAGACGACAACGACAGTCCGCTGGGCGGCATCGCCTTCCTGCTGCTCTGGCTCGTGGGCCCGCTCGCCGCTGGCCTGATCCAGATGGCCGTCTCCCGGTCGCG
>JBOGWA010000087.1:0-2025 GCA_050693155.1 Actinomycetota bacterium
ATCCCCAACTCGGTGAAGCCGCGCGCGAGCCGCGTGGTCCGATTCCAGAGCTCGCGGGTGCCGTACCAAGTTCCCTCGAAGAAGAGCCCGGGGCGGTCGCCGGTTCGTTCGAAGGCTTCCTCGGCGAGTTGTGCGAGGTTGTGCTGGCCGAGCGTCACATCCCTACTGTACGGACTCGCTCGAAGGACGGAAACGTAAATGCCGGGCGATACCGGCCTTCATACGTCCGGTCGCAGGAGTCGCTATTCGGCGGCTTGCCAGTTCGCGACCGTCGGGTGATCGGCGGTCTGCGGACCGACCTGGGCCGCGCCACCGGGCGAACCGAGGCCGGTCACCGAGTCGGCGAACCATTCCGCGTTGACCGCCGTGAACTGCTTCCATTCATCGGGGACCTCGTCCTCGGGGAAGATCGCCGTCACCGGGCAGACGGGCTCACACGCGTCACAGTCGACGCATTCGTCCGGATGGATGTAGAGCATCCGGCCGCCCTCGTAGATGCAATCGACGGGGCACTCGTCCACACATGCGAGGTCTTTTACGTCGATACAGGGCTCGGCGATTACGTAGGTCATCCGAAGGTCCTCCTCCTAATTCTTCTGATTCCTATTTTCCCTCTTATCACGGTGCGAACCGTGCATTTGTAGTGTAGCGCTGGGAACCCAGACCGCAAGGGAGCTGCGTGACGGCGATTCGCTTCGAGACTGCGGACCGCCTCTCACTCGAAGGAGAACTGAGGCAGCCGGAGGGCACGACGCGAGGCGCCGCTGTGCTCTGTCACCCCTTGCCTGAAGGCGGAGGGAGCAAGGACCACCCGCTCCTATGGGCGATCCGAAACGACCTCGCAGGGAACCGGGGCCTCGTGGTCCTCGGTTTCAACTATCGAGGTGTGATGGGCTCCGAGGGGACCCGCAGCGGACGTGTGAGCGGAAGCGGGGTCGACGAGTTGAAGGATGTCGCCGCGGCCGTCGCGAGGGTTCGCGAGGAAGCGGATGGCCCGCTCGTTCTGATCGGCTGGTCGTTCGGCGCCAACGTCGCCCTCCGCTACACCGTGGAGAGTGGCGGGGTCGCGGCGCTCGCGCTCATCGGGATTCCGCTGAACGGCTCGGCGCCCTCCCTCCCCGACCTTCCCACGCGAGACTACCTCCGCGACTTCGCGGCCCCCGTGCTCCTGGTCGTGGGGGAGGCCGATCCGTTCAGCCCGGTCCCCGGCGTGCGATCGCTCGCCCGGCGAATCCCTAGCGCCGATGTGCTCGTCCTTCCCGACACCGATCACTTCTTCCGAGGGAGGGAACGCGAGGTCGCGGAAGCGATCGGGGGTTTCGTCGACGGCGTGCTTGGCCAGGACGGCTAGAGCGGGACGTCGGAGAGAACCATGATCCGAGGCTCGGTCATCTCCGCCATCGCGTAGCGAAGTCCCTCCCGACCGTACCCCGAGTCCTTCGATCCTCCGTACGGCATCTGGTCCGCTCGGAACGCCGACTGGTCGTTCACGATGACGCCTCCGACCTGAAGCTCGCGGTGCGCCAGGAACGCTCGTTCGATGTCGCGGGTGAAGACGCCGGCCTGGAGGCCGTACGGGCTGTCGTTCACCTCCGCGAGCGCCTCCTCGAAGGTTTCGTACGGAGTGACCGTCGTGACCGGGCCGAAGACCTCCTGGCAGCGAACGCGCATCTCCGGCTTCGTGTTCGCAAGAATCGTCGGCTCGTAGAAGGGGTCGCGGCGCTTACCGCCGGCCAGCACCTCCGCGCCACCCGCAACGGCCTCATCAACCCACGCCGCCACTCGGTCGAGCGAGCCGGAGTCGATCAGGGGGCCGACGTCGGTGTCGGGGTCAACCGGATCGCCGACCTTGAGGTTCTCGACCTCTTTGATGAACCGCGCGACGAAGTCCTCATACGCCGGTGCGTGAATCAGAACGCGTTGCACGGAGATGCAGGACTGGCCCGCCTGGTAGTACCCACCGAAGGCAATCCTGGCCGCCGCGTGGTCGAGGTCGGCGTCGGAGTGCACGATCACGCCGGCGTT
>JBOGWA010000088.1:0-8903 GCA_050693155.1 Actinomycetota bacterium
TCTTCGGTGTTTCCCGCAGCTAGCCCCACCCAGACCCTTCCCCGCTCCTCCCCTTCGATCTCGTCCGGCCCGGCCACACCCGTCGTCGAGATCGCGATGTCGGCGCCGAATCGCTCCGCCGCGCCGCGGGCCATCTCCAGGGCCCCGACCTCGCTCACGGCCCCGTGTTCCTCCAGTGTGTCCTTGGAAACCCCGAGCAGATCGCGCTTTGCCTCGTGCGAATACGCGACCACGCCACCCGCGAAGTACCGGGACGCCCCCGGCGCCGACGTGATCCGGCCCGCCAGCCGGCCCCCGGTGAGAGATTCGGCAACCGCGAGAAGGAGTCCCCGTGCGTCGAGGAGCCGGCCGACGACGACTTCCAGCACGTCGTCGTCGGTTCCGAACACCGCCGCGCCGAGACGGCTTCGCACTTCGTGCTCGAGGGGCTCGATGAGCGCAAGCGCTTCTTCCTCGGAACCGCCCTTCGCGGTCAGCCGGATTCGCACCTCCCCGGCCTTGGCGAGGAAGGCCACCGTCGGGTTCGTCTGCTGCTGGAATAGGTCTGCGAGGAGCTCCCCCACCTTTGCCTCCGGGATCGCGGTGGTGCGGAGCACACGCGAGCGAATCGTGACGTCTCCCACCGCCTTCCGGAGCTCGGGCAGGATCGTTCCTTCCAGCATCTCGAGCATCTCGGCCGGCACGCCCGGAACCGCGTACAGCTTCCCGTCGTCGTACTCGACGACGATCCCGGGGGCGGTCCCCCGGTCCGGCAAGACGTAGCGAGCCCCATCCGGGACGTCTGCCTGAACGAGGTTCGACTCCGGCATCTCCCGAGACAATCGCCGGAACCGGTCCCGCAGGTAGACCTCGATCTCGGTCCGCCGCTGGAGTCGAACCCCGAGCGCCCGAGCGATGCCCTCGCGCGTGACATCGTCTCCGGTCGGGCCGAGACCTCCGGTGAGGATGACGACTTCGGCGCGTGAGCGCCCCAATCGAATCGCCTCCTCGATCCGATCCACGTTGTCCCCGACGACCTGATGATGCAAAACGTCGATCCCGATCTCTGCAAGCCGTTCGGAGATCACCTGCGCGTTCGTGTTCGCGATCTGGCCGAGCAGGATCTCGGTGCCGATCCCGATGATCTCCGCTCTCATCGCATCTCGGACTCGGCGCGCCTCCCCATCGGCCGGAGGTATTCGAGTCCAGACCAGACCGTCAGGACGACGGCGACGACGGCGGCGGCGAACGGCACGGGATCGAGCACCTGGGCGCCGGGGACCAGATACAAAAGGATCGCCACCTGCTGCCCGCCGGTCTTCAACTTGGCGAGCGGCGAGGCGGGAAGCGAACGCCCCCGGGTCCCGAGCCGAATGCGCAACAAGGTGATCGCGACCTCCCGGACAAGGATGACGGCCGCGGCCCACGCGGGGAACCCGCCAAGAGCGGCGAGCGTCACGACCGCCGAGAAGAGCAGCACCTTGTCGGCGAGGGGGTCGAGCCATGCCCCGGTCCGGGTGACGACGCCGGTCCGGCGAGCGAGGTAACCGTCCAGCCTGTCCGATACAGCGCCCGCGCCGAAGAGCCCCGCTGCGACCGCGTCGGCCGTTTCCGATTCCCAGAGGATCAGGACGACGACGAAGGGGGCGAGGAGCAGGCGAAGACCCGAAATGACGTTCGGCCATCCCAGTCCGAAGGGACGCGCGCCCCGATCGGGAATCAGCCGCTCCTGTAGCTCGCGGGCGTGAACCGAGCCGCGAACGGCTCGTTCTCCACTCCGGGCGTTCCGAGCCTGCGGTCGTTCACAACGAGTCGGACCCGGCCGCCGACGCCGAACTCGATCTGAATCTCACGGTCACCCACGAAGGACCGGGCCTCGCCCGCACGAAGGGTGCCGTCGAACACCTCTCGACCGTCAACGAGCACCGTCGCGGACACGTCCTCGCGGCACACGAGGTCGACCTGGACCGTCTGCGGCAACACCTCGACGCCGGAAGGAGGTTCGACGGACGCCGCCTCCGGTGCTGTGGAGGCGCGGGAGAACCAACCGATCGCCGCGATCGCCACGAGGAGCACGATCGCGACCGCGCCGGCAAGCATCCCGCTCGAGATGTGTCGGGGACCGACCCTTCGTTCACGATCCGCCCCAACCGCGAGAGAGCCGTTCGCGGGCATTCCGACGGCCGGCGCGGGCCCGAATGCCCGCTCGTAGGCGCCGACGACCTTCTCCGCGTCCAAGCCGAGGTAGCTCGCGTAGGTCCGAAGGAACCCCCGGACGTAGACGGCCTCGCCCATCTGGTCGAAGGTCTCGGCCTCGAGCGCCCGCAGATACTCGGGCCGCACGCGCGTGTCGCGGCTCGCTTCCATCAGGCTCTTTCCGCGACGAACACGGGCTTTCCGGAGAGCCTCTCCGATTCCGGTGCGCTTCACAATCATGGCGGGACGCCGATACGAGTTTAGACTCGCCAACCTAAGCGAAACGGGGGCCCGGTGCGTCGGGACGAGCAGAAGGACGTGAACGAGACACGGCTGGACGCGTTCGAACGGCTCTGCCGCGACGAGTATCCGCGGATCGTCCGGGCCGCCTATCTGATTACGGGCGACCGTGAAGAAGCCGCGGATGTGGCTCAGGAGGCGTTCGCCCGCGCGTACGAACGGTGGAAGACCGTCGCGTCGCTCGATCGACCCGGGGCCTGGGTTCAGCGCGTCGCCGTGAATCTCTCGATCTCGTGGAGGAGGCGTCGAAAGTGGATCAGCCGAGAGCCACTCCCCACGCTGGAGGCTCCCGCGGAGGACCGGAACGCCGCGCTCGAAGTGATCGACGCGCTGCGGTTCCTCACACCCGCTCAGCGCGCCGCCGTCGTCCTTCGCTACTACGCCGACCAGTCCGTCGAGGACACCGCCAAAGCGCTCGGCAAGAAGCCGGGCACCGTGCGGGCGCTCACCTCGCAGGGCGTGGCGCGGCTACGCGAGTTCTTGAGCGAGGAGGCAACAGATGACCAGCGAGCCTGAGATCACGAAACGAATCCGGACGGCTGCGGACGGCCTGGAGGTTGGAGACCCTCCGATCAGCCGGATTCTCTCCCGGGGGAGGCGGCGTGGCCGTCAGCGTCTCACCGCGATCGCGGCCGGAGGACTCCTCGTCCTCGGCGCGGCGGGCGCGGTCGGGACCTTCGTCACCGGCAACGGGGATGGAGGACAGGTGGTTGCCGGTGGTTCCGATCAGCGGGCGGTGCAGGACTCCCTCGACTTCGGAGGCGCCGAGCCGGCCATCGGGGCTCCTGAGCCGGCCCCCGCACCGCAGTCGGTTCGCGGCGCGGGAGGGGGCGCTGCGGCAAGCTCGGGGAAGGTGTCCTCCGATGTAGTGGTCGAGGAGCAGGCGGTTGGAGGGGCGATCGGCGGGTCGCTGTTCGAGACCGGCCCCAAGATCATCAAGACCGCCGACCTCAGGCTGCGCGTGCCGGGAGACCGGTTCCAGAACGCCTTCAACGAGGTGCAGGAGATCGCCGAGCGCCACGGCGGATTCGTGGCCAACTCGGAGACGCGAACTGGGGAGTTCCGGTCGGGATTCCTCACGATCCGCGTGCCGGCGACCGCGTTCCAGCGGACGGTGAGCGACATCAAGCGGCTCGGCGAGGTCCGAGCGGAGAACATCTTCGGCGAGGACGTGACCGCGCAGTTCGTCGACCTGGAAGCCCGGCTCCGCCACTTCCAGGCGCAGGAGGCGGTGCTGCTCGACCTGCTGTCGCAGTCGAGATCGGTCGCGGACACCCTTCGGGTCCAGCGGGAGCTCCAGAACGTGCAGCTCGAGATCGAGCTCCTCCAGGGGAACCTGCGGTTCCTCCGGGATCAGACCGAGCTCTCCACCGTCTCGGTTGCGTTGCGCGAGGCGGGTGCGGGAGATGACGACGGTAGCGAGCCCGGTGCGTTCGGCAGGGCGTGGGACCGCGCGATCGACGGGATCGTCAACGTCTTCTCATCGGTGATCGTCGGCCTCGGGTACCTGCTCCCGATCGGGATCCTGATCGCGGCGGCCTGGTTCGGGTTCCGAGCCGTCCGGGCCCGCATGGCGACCTAAGCAGAGGGAGCCCAGCGCAAGGAGTGGATCAGGAGGCCTGAGCTTCGGTTCTGGCCTCCGTCCACTCTTCCCAGGTCAAGAGCACATCGCGCGGCTTCGAGCCCTGCGACGGCCCAACGATCCCGCGATCCTCGAGCAGGTCCATCAGCCTTCCGGCCCGGGCGAACCCCACCCTCAGCTTCCGCTGGAGCATCGAAGTCGACCCGAGCTGGGATCGGACGACCAGCTCGGTGGCCTGGGCCATGAGGGGGTCATCACCTTCGAGCTGCTCCTCGTCGGGGCTCGGCGGCCGGCCGAGGCCTTCGACCCCCTGCACGTAGTCCGGTTCGCGCTGCTTGCGCACGAACTCGCCGATGGCCTCGATCTCCTTCTCGGTGACCCAGGCGCCCTGGATTCGGTGCGGCTTCGACGCGTTCGAGGGGAGGAACAGCATGTCGCCGTGGCCGACGAGCTTCTCGGCCCCGCCGACGTCGAGGATCACGCGCGAGTCCGCGGCGCTCGCGGTCATGAACGCGATCCGCGAGGGGATGTTGGCCTTGATCAGGCCCGTGACGACATCGACGCTCGGCCGCTGCGTCGCGACGACGAGATGGATCCCGACGGCGCGCGCCATCTGGGCGATCCGGCAGATCGCGTCCTCAACGTCGCGTGGGGCAATCATCATGAGGTCGGCGAGCTCATCGATCACGACGAGCAGATATGGGAGCTCGCCGAACTCCCGCTCCTTGCCCGGAGGAATCCGAAGGGTCTTGGCGCGGTGGCCGGCTTGATACGCAGCGATGTCACGGACGCCGACGGTCGCGAGGATCTCGTAGCGCATCTCCATCTCGCGAACGACCCAACCGAGCGCCTCGGCCGCGCGCTTCGGATGCACGATCACCGGCGCGAGCAAATGCGGCACGTCGGCAAAGTGGGAAAGCTCCACGCGCTTCGGGTCCACGAGCATCATCCGGACGTCGTCGGGGGTCGTTCGCATCAGCAGCGACGTGACGAACGCGTTGATGAGGGACGACTTCCCGGCCCCGGTCGCCCCGGCGATCAGCAGGTGGGGCATCTCGTCGAGCTTGACGAGGACGCTCGAGCCGTTGATGTCCTTCCCGAGACCGACAGCCAGCGCGTGTCGCTCCTGCTTCGCTTGGCGCGACCCGAGAACGTCTCCGAGCATGACGAAGTCGCGAACCTTGTTCGGCACCTCGATGCCGATGGCCGACTTCCCGGGGATCGGGGCGAGGATTCGAACGTCGGGCGTCGCCAGCGCGTACGCGATGTCGTCGGCGAGCCCGAGGACCTTGTTCACCTTCGTTCCCGCGGCGACCTCGACCTCGTAGAGGGTGACCGTCGGACCGCGCGTGACGCCCGCGATCGAGGCCGCAACGCCGAAGTTCCGCAGGGTCCGCTCGAGAGCCGAAACGATCTGCTGCTGGTCACGCGCCGTGCCCCCGGAAGGCGGCGCCGTGCGCAAGAGGCTGAGCGGCGGGAGTTGGTAGCCGTTTCGCGGCCGGCCCGAGAGCGCGGGCTCCTTCTGGGCGACCGACGCCGCGTCGGGCTCCGGCATCTGCTGCGTGATCGCGGCCGGCTCGGGATGGGGCTCCCGCCGACGTCGGCGCTTTCCCTCGGCGCCGTCCTCGGTGAGCTCCTCGACATCGGCTTCCTCGAGAAGGAAGTCGCGGATCGCACGGCCGACTGCCGCGATGGGCGTGGCGGTGAAGACAAGGACACCCAAGACGAGCAACCCGAGACCGACCGCCGCCGCGCCGTAGGCGGACACAATCTTCGCAAGCGGCCACGCGACCGCCGACCCGAGAAGGCCGCCGGCGCCGGCGAGAGCGTCGAATCCTTCGGACGGCGCCGGGTTTCCGCGAACCAGCGAGAGCAATCCGATGGCTCCGCCGACGGCAAGCCAGAGACCCACGAACATTCGCCCCCGCTCCTCAACTGCGGTTCCGCGGACGAGCAACAGGCCCCAGTAGCCAGTGACCACCGGGAAGGCGAACCCGAGCCAGCCGAAGGCCCCGCGAACGAGCCAGCGGAGCGCGTCGCCGGCGGGACCCGCAGCATCGAGCCAGATTCCCATCGCAGAGAGCACCGCGATCACAATGAGGCTCACACCCAGCGCATCCGCAGCGAGAGGTCCGAGGTGCTTTGCCACCCGGGACTCGCGCCGCGTCGACGTGCGCCTTCCTCTCGCCCTCGTCTTCGTCTTCGACACTCGGCTCATACCTCCATGATGACGGGAACGATGACCGGTTTTCGCTGAATCGCTTCACGAAAATATCGGCCGAGAGTGGTCCTGATGTGCTGCCTGAGGGCGCCCGGATCCGCGATCTCCTCCCGCCCGAGCTCCTTCATGGAGACGAGCACGCGGTGCTCGGCCTCTTCGAGCATGTCCGCGGAGCTCTCGTCGTGAACGAATCCTCGCGTGATGATGTCGGGACCCGCGAGGACCTCCCCGGTATGGGCGTCGATCGTCACGACCAGCACGACGAACCCGTCGCCGGCGAGCTTCCGTCGGTCGCGGAGTACCACATCGCCAACGTCTCCGATTCCGAGCCCGTCGACCAGCACCATGCCGGCCTCGATCCGGTCGGCGATCCGAAGCGTCTCGCCGATCTCGACGACGTCACCGTCCTCACAGATGAGGATTCGTTCGCCGGGGATGCCGACTTCGCGCGCGAGGCGAGCGTGATTCACGAGGTGCCGGCGCTCACCGTGGATCGGGATGAACCAGGTCGGCTGGATCAGGTTCAGCATCAGCCGCAACTCATCTTGCGCGCCGTGTCCGGACACGTGCACGTGCGCGTTGCCCGCGTGGTACACGTCGGCCCCGGTCCGGTACAGACCGTCGATGACGCGGTGGATGGCGGTCTCGTTTCCCGGGATCACCGAAGCCGAAAGCACCACGGCGTCGCCGGGCTCGAGATTCACCCATTTGTGCTCCCGGGCCGCCATCAGGGAAAGCGCCGAGAAGGGCTCACCCTGGCTTCCCGTCGAGCAGACCACGACCTTCTCGGGGGGAGTGTCCTTGAGCTCTTCGATGTCGATGATCGCTCCTTCGGGGACGTTCAGATAGCCGAGCTCGCGAGACTGGCCCGTCGACTGGTGCATGCTCCGGCCGAGGAACGCCACCTTCCGGCCCACTGCGGCCGCGGCGTCGCAGATCTGCTGGATCCGGTGGATGTGGCTCGAAAAGCATGCCGTGACGATGAGCCGCTCGCTCCCTCGGAAGATCTCGAGCAGCGTCGGGCCGACCGTGCGCTCGCTCGGAATCGATCCCGGGTCCTCCGCGTTCGTCGAGTCGGACAGCAGGATGTGCACACCGCGCCGCGCCTCCTCCGCCAATCCGGCGAGATCGGTCGGGCGACCGTCGATCGGAGTGGGATCCAGGCGGAAGTCGCCAGTGTGCAGGAGCGTCCCGTCCGGCGTGTCCACCGCAACAGCGAGCCCGTCGGGGATGGAGTGAGTGACGCGAAGGAACCGGACCGAGAACGGCCCGATCGTCGCTCCCTCGCCGGCCGCAACCTCGTGGAACGTGACCCGGTCGGTGACCTCGTGCTCCTCGAGCTTGGGTCCCAGCAGGCCGATCGTGAGACGGGACGCGTAGACGTCCAGCTCGATCTCTCGAAGGATGTACGGGAGCGCCCCGACGTGGTCCTCGTGCCCGTGGGTGAGCACGACGCCGGCGATCCGGTCGCTCCGCTCCTTTAGATACTCGAAATCCGGAAGGACGAGGTCGACCCCCGGCATGTCCTCCGTCGGGAACGAGAGTCCGACATCGAGGACCAGGACCCGATCGTCCACCTCGAGGCAGGCCATGTTTCGGCCGACCTCGCCGAGGCCGCCGAGAAAGACGAGCCTAGAGGACGCCGGCATCCTCCAGAGCCTTCTTGATCACCGCGATCTCCTCCGCGGTCGCGGGAACGAGCGGGAGCCGGGGTGGGCCGACCGGCTGGCCGATCATGGCAAGGGCCGCCTTGACCGGAATCGGGCTGCTCGTGATGAAGAGACCGCGGAACAGCGGCAGCAGCTCCTCGTGGATCTTCCTCGCCGCCGGCGTGTCACCGGTCGCCACGAGGTCGCGCATTTGCGCAATCCGCTCACCCGCCAGGTGCGAGGCCACCGAGACCACGCCGGCCGAGCCGAGGCAGGCGTACGCGAAGGTCGCCCAGTCGTCGCCGCAATAGACGTCGAAGCCGTCCGGCGCCTCTGCGATGAGACGCGAGACCCCGTCGATGTCTCCGGTGGAGTCCTTCACCCCGACGATGTTGCCGACACGCGCAAGCTGGAGGATCGTGTCGTGCTCGATCCGAAGCGCGGTCCGACCGGGGATGTTGTAGAGGAGCACGGGAATCTCGACGGCGTTCGCGATCGCCGTGAAGTGCTCGATCAGTCCCGTCTGGGGTGGCTTGTTGTAGTAGGGGGTGACGACGAGCAAGGCGTCGACGCCCGCCTTCTCCGCCTCTTCCGAGAGGTGGATGGAGTGTGCGGTGTCATACGTCCCCGTTCCCGCGATGACCGCTCCCTTGCCCTTCGCGGTCTCCACAGCCGCCCGGAACAGCGCGAACTTCTCTTCGTCGCTCAGGGTCGAAGCCTCGCCCGTCGAACCGCTCACCACGAGCGCGTCCGTGCCGTGGTCGAGCAGCCAACTCGCGAGCTCTTGCCCCCGGTCGAGATCGAGTGAGAAGTCGTCCCTGAAGGGCGTCACCATCGCCGTGATTACCGAACCGAACCTGCCTGGCATTCCTACCTCCGATCCACCAAGATGATCGGATGCTACACAGGGTTTCTCTTGAGTAGAGAAGCGCGGGGCCGACCGGGCGCCAGTCGGGAGTCCCGCATTGCCCGGCCG
>JBOGWA010000089.1:0-2152 GCA_050693155.1 Actinomycetota bacterium
CTTCTCTCGGCGAGGCGTGCGTGGATGCTCTCGATCGTGAAATCGCGCGGCTCGACGCCTGCCTCAACCTCGTTCCACGTCACCGGCGTCGAGGCCGGAGCGCCAGCTTCGGGGCGGAGCGAATAAACCGCGGCGATGTTCGCACCGCGACGGTTCATGTTGTGGTCGATGAAGACTTTTCCCGACCGTTTCGAGATGTCCCACTCCATCGTCACACGCTTCGGATCGGCTCTGGCGATGGCCCGGCCAACGGTTCCGACGAAGTTCCTGGCCTGTCGGTAGGTGAATCCGGCCTTCAGGGGGACGTAGATCTGCATCCCGGTCGCGCCGGAGGTCTTCGGATACGAGGGGAGGCCGAGCGCGTCGAGGGCGGCCCGAACGTGGAGCGCGACGGTTCTCACGTCGTTGAAGGTCGCCGGCTCGAACGGGTCGAGGTCGAAGAACAGGTAGTCGGGGGAGCGGACGGAGGCACACCGCGAATGAAGCGGATGGAACTCGATGCAGCCGAGGTTTGCGACGAAGAGCAGGCCGGCGAGGTCCTTCACCATCAGGTAGTCGATGAGCTTCTCGTCCTCGTCGCCCTCGACGTTGCACCGGAGCATCCAGTCGGGAGTGTGGGAGGGGGCGTTCTTCTCGTAGAAGAAGTCGCCGGTCACGCCGTTCGGCATCCGCTTCATCGTGAGGGGCCGCTCGGCCAGGAAGGGGAGGATGAAGTCGGCGACGTTGTAGTAGTACGCCAGCAGGTCTCCCTTCGTGTACCCCTCGTCCGGCCAGAAGACCTTGTTCAGGTTGGAGAGTCGAAGCTTCCGGCGGTCCACGCGCATCCACCACCCGTCTCCGTCCCGTTCCGCTGGAAGGGCTTTCGGGAGGTCGATGGAGAACGCCGTGCGCGAGGTCCTGGGTTTGCTTCGTGAGCCCCGGGCCATGCTCCGATGGTACGTGTTCCGCGGGAAGCGGCGACCCGAACGGTACAATCGGGACCCCCGTTGGGCACAAGGAGCGCCCCATGAAAACCATGTGGAAGGGAGCCATCTCCTTCGGGCTCGTCTCGATTCCCGTCCGCGTCTATCCGGCAACCGAGGAAAAGACGCTCCGATTCAACCAGCTGCACGAGGAGGACAACGGGCGGATCCGTTACAAGCGAACGTGTCAAAAGTGCGGCAAAGAGGTCGAGTTCTCCGAGATCGTCAAGGGCTACGAGTACGACAAGGACCACTACGTGGTCATGACCGACGAGGACTTCGACGCGGTCCCCCTCGAGTCGAGCCGGACGATCGACATCGAGCGATTCGTCGACCTCGACAGCATCGATCCGATCTACTACCAGAAGTCTTACTACCTCGCGCCGGAAGAGACGGGCGTGAAGGCCTATCACTTGCTGACCCAGGCTCTGGAGCAGGGCGGGAAGGTCGGGGTTGCGAAGGTCTCGTTTCGCGGCAAGGAACACCTGGCCTCGATCCGGCTCCGCGGCGGCGCCCTCGTGCTGGAGACGATGTATTGGCCGGACGAGATTCGCGAGCCCGCGTTCGACGAGCTGAAGAAGACGGTCAAGGTCAAGCCTCAAGAGGTCAAGATGGCCGAGTCGCTCATCCAGAACCTGAGCGAGGCGTGGGACCCGGCTGCGTTCACCGACGAGTACCGGGAGGCGCTGGTCAAGATCGTCGACAAGAAGGTGGCAGGCGAGGAGATCGAGGTTATCGAGACCGAGGAGGCGCCGAAGGTCGTCGATCTGATGGACGCGTTGAAGCAAAGCGTCGAACAGACGAAGAAGCTCGCACGGAAGAAGCCGGCCAAGAAGACTGCTGCACGGGCGCCGAGGAAAAAGGCGGCCGCCGGCTAGTGCCGCTCCCGATTCACCAGATCCTCTCGCGCACCGGCCGCTCGTTTCTCGTCGAGCACGGGGGCGCTCTGACGCTCGTGGATACCGGCTGGAGGGGGAGCGAGAAGCGAATCCTTCGGGCGCTCGAGAAAGTCGGCAAGAAGCCCGACGACATCGAGCAGATCGTCATCACGCACGCGCACGGTGACCACTCGGGAACCGCCAAACGGATGCGGGAGCTCACCGACGCGCCGATCGTCGCGAGCGCGGAGGACGCAGCGGTCATGTCCGGCAAGGAGCCGTATGCCTACGCGCCGAGGGCCTGGGCGCGCG
>JBOGWA010000090.1:0-7023 GCA_050693155.1 Actinomycetota bacterium
AGGGTCAGCATCTGCTGCTCTCCCCCCGAGAGGCTCCCGGCTGCCTGTCGGCGCCGTTCGGCGAGCGCAGGGAACGTCTCGAACACCCGGTCAACAGCCGAGCGCAGGCGTTCCCTATTCCTTCCATAGAGAAACCCACCGATCTCCAGGTTCTCCTGCACCGTCATCCCCGGGAAGACTCCCCGACCCCCGGGCATCTGAAGGACCCCCCGACGGACGATCTCGCCGGGTTTCGACTCGAGGAGGGATTGGCCGTCGAGCGCGACTCGCCCCACGACCGGGCGCAGGACCCCGGAGATCACGCGGAGGATCGTGGTTTTCCCCGCGCCGTTGGTTCCAAGGAGCGCGACGATCTCGCCCTCGTTGACCTCGAGGTCGATTCCGAAGAGGACCTGGACCGCTCCGTACCAGGCCTTGACTTGGTCAAGCCGAAGCACGGGCCCTCCTCCTCGTCCGTCCGAGGTAGGACTCGAGGACGTTGTCATCGGAAGCCACCTCGTCCGGCGTACCCTCGGCGATTACCTTCCCGAAGTCCATGGCGTAGACGCGCTCGGCTACCGACAGGAGGAGGCTCATGTCGTGCTCGATCAAGAGGAGCGCACATCCGAGCTCATCTCGAACCCGGCGAATCATCGGGCCGAGCGCCTCAACCTCCTTCTGCGCGATCCCTGACGCGGGCTCGTCGAGGAGGAGGACCTTCGGTCGGAGCGAAAGAACGGAGGCGAGCTCGAGGAACCGCATCGTTCCGTACGAGAGCTCGGTCGGGTACGCGTCTCCCCACGCGCGGAGATCCACGAGGTCGAGGATCTCCTCGACCCGCGCCCGCGCGAGCCGTTCGTCTCGGCGACGGGAGGGAAGGCGAAGCATGGCGGAGAGCGAGCCGCCGGTTAGGTGGCGGTGCTGTGCAACGAGGAGGTTCTCGTAGACCGAGAGCCCGCGGAAGAGTCGCACGTGTTGAAACGTCCGGCCGATGCCCGCCTCGACGCGCTCGTAGGGGAGGAGGCGTCCGATGTCTTCTCCCTCGAGGAGCACCCGCCCGGCCGCTGGTTTCAGGAAGCCGCTCATGACGTTGAACAGGGTCGACTTCCCGGCGCCGTTCGGGCCCAGCAGCCCGACGATCTCGCCCGGCCCGACGCCGATCGTCACGCCGTCGAGCGCCGCGATTCCTCCGAACGAAAGGGAGAGATCCTCGGCCCCTAACAAAGCCATCAGGACAACCTCACAAATAGATAGGCGATCCCCCCATTGACGGCGAGGATCGAGGCGGCAATCACGCTTCCGAGAACGGGTCGTTTCCGGATCAGCTCGATCTGGAGCTGCCCCACCTGGACGAGGCCGCCCGGCCGGAACCGCAGGAGCAGGATCACGACGAGCGCCGTGTAGATCCCGAAGAAGGCGAAGAAGAACTCGGCGCCGCCGAAGACCTGCTGCTGCACGACGAGAGCGATCGCCCCGATGAACGCGCCGAACGGGCTCTGGATCCCGCCGATGGCGACGGTTCCGAGCAGCAGGACCGAGGTGCTCTCCACGAGCGGCGACTGGAACGGCTCCGGGGTGGCGGTCACGAGCAGCCCGAGCAGGTACGCGCCCCCCGCGCCGGCGAGCATCCCACCAAGCATCAGCGCAACCAGCTTCGTCTTGTAGACGTTGATGCCGAGCGCCTGCGCCTCCAGCTCGTTGTCCCGGACCGCCAGCATGGCGCGGCCGAGGCGTGACCTGCGGAGCCCCTCGACCATCCAAAGAACCACGAAGACGGTCGCGAGACACAGGAGATAGAAGGCGAGATCGCTCGAAAAGTCGATCGGCCCGATCGCGGGTCGGGTGATCGTCCACCCTTGGACACCCCCGGTGACGTCGTCCCATTTGAAGAACGTCTCGCCGAGGAGGTTCGCGAACGTGAGGGTGGCGATGGCGAGGTAGAGCCCTTTCAGACGAACGGAGGCGATGCCGATCGCGATCGAGATAGGCACCGTTGCCAGTGCCGCGAGGGGGATCGCAAGCCAGAACGGCCAACCCCACGATGCCATCGCAAGGCCGGCCACCATCGCCCCGATGCCGGCGAAGGAGTACGGCATGAGCGAGATGAGCCCCGCATAGCCGGTAACCACGACGATCGAGAGGCCGAGGATCGTGTAGACGAGTGCGAACTGACCAACGAAATAGCCGAAGTCACCGAAGGGGACCGGAAGAAGCGCCGCCAGGGCGAGGGCGATGAGCCCAGCTGTGCGGAGTCGGCTGATCCGCCACCACGGCTCCGAGTCGGCCGGAAGCTGAGATGGGCCTGCCTGGCGAACCGTCTCGACGGCGACCGCCAATTACGCCTCCAGCGCCTCGAGCTCCTGCCGGACCGCGAAGAACCGCTCGGTCCGCGCGAGCAGGAGCAGGACGATGAGGATCGCCGCGATCGAGGCGCGGAGGTTGCTCCACGGGGCCGGGGCGAGCACCAGCAACTCGCGGGCCAGCCCGAAGACGAAGCCTCCGACGAGTGCCATCGGCAGATTGACCAGGCCCCCGACAAGGGCGGCGCCGAACGCCGGGATCAAGAGCGTCCCCAGCGGGGTGATGTCGAAGGTCGTCAGCAAGCCTCCCTGCTCGCCGGCGACGTGCGGGAGGACGAGCAAGAGCGAAAGAGCGGCCAGAGCCGAGCCGATCCCCCAGGCGATCGATGAGTACTTCACATCGTCGATCCCCGCGAGCATCGCGGCCTCCCGGTTCTGCGCGACGGCGCGAAGCGCCCGACCGGTCTGTGACAGCCGGAACCAAACGAGGAATCCGAAGGCGATCGCGATCGCGGCGCCGGCGGTGATGAGCTCGCTCGTTCGCAGGCTTGCCGCGCCGACCTGGACACTTCCTCCCGGGAGCCAGGGCAACAGCCGCGTGAACTCCTGGAAGCCGAGCGCGAGTGCGGCGAGCGAGGAGAAGAGCTGCGCGAAGCCGAGCGCGATGATGATGACGATGATCTGCGCGGCTCGGGAGACCTTCCGGAAGATCAGTCGGAAGGAGGCGACGCCTGCCGCGATACTGACGGGTATCGAGAGAAGCGCGGCGAGCAGCGCCGGAACGCCCGCCTCGACGAGCACGATGTAGCCGACGATCGCGAGGAGCCCGATCGCCCAGTGGGCAAAGTTCAAGATCCCGGTCGTCCGGTAGATCAGGACGAGCCCGAGTGCCAGAAGGCCGATCACCGATCCCGCGGACAGGCCAAAGAGCGTGACCTCCAGGAACGGGGTGCCGGAGGTCATGTCTTCACAAACGCTCGATAGATCCAGTCAAGAGCACGAAGGGGCTGGAACCGGTAGAGGCGGCGGCCCCAGGAGAACCGATTCAACCATCTAGTCAACACGAGGAGCAGGCCCAGCGCCCCGAGACCAAACGTGAGCGCCACCGGCCAGGCGCCGGTCATCAGCTCCTCGACACTCAGCACGACCTCCGGGGCGGCGACGGTCTCAGGGGCGCCGGTCGAGGTCGTGCCGGATGCCGGCGGCGCCACGTCGCTCCGCCCCCCGATCGTCACCGCGCCGGAGGTCTTCGGCCTCGGCAGACCGGCGGAGCCAGAGAGGTCGGTACCAAGATCCGAGGACTCGTCGCGTCCGAGGGCCGCGGCGATCTCTGCCCCGGCGAAGAAGGCCGTCTGCTCGCCGCTTGCGATGGCCAGCCCGGGGGCCACGATCCGGAGGGCGGTCCCGTTCTTCGCGGCGTCGACGAACGGCGCCGCGATACCCACCTGGAAATCCTCGTTGCCCATCAACTCACCCTCCTGCAGCGAGACGGGTTCGCCATACAGACGGGCTCCGACCGCCCGGCTGGTGACCGACCACTCGAGTCCATCGGGCGTGCCGTCTGACTCAAACGACACGTAGGTCTCGAGGAGGTCGACCTCAAGCATGCCGCCCGCCCACGAGGCGTTCTGAAACCGGGACTCGAGCTCTCCGTGGACGACCCCGTCCTCCTCGTAGAGGTGGACGATCGTCTGTGCCCGGACCGCCTCGGCGCTGAAGGTGAGCTGGTCGAAGAGGCACTCGTCCTTGAAGCACTCGGCGAGCTGGTACGTCTCGGGCGCCTCCGAAGACCACGAGAGGAAGTGCTTGTAGGAGTCCTCCACGTTCTCCTCCGGGAAGCAGCGCTCCTCGAGCGATGCCCGGTTCGGCGTGAAGGCGTCGCTCTCGGCATGCATCTCCGGCTCCTGTCGCCCGGAGAGGTCGACGTACCCGTCGCTGGAGAGCCCGGCGGCCTCGAGAACCTCTCCCTGATGGCCGAGGGTGGCGAGGGTCACCTGTTCGTTGAGCGTGATCGGGCTCGCGAGCGGCGGCTCGGACCCCGCGCCCGTGACCTCGCCGGCACGTCCGCTCGACACGTTGCCGTCGGCCACGGGGCTCGGTGCGACGGCCACCTCCTGCCGGCCGACTTCGATGTCGCTCGGGCAGTTCGGGGTGTGGTTGTAGGCGGCGTTGTCGCAGTGGTACGGATCGGTCTCCGCGTCGCAGGGCTGGGCGGTCTGGGCCGCCTCGATGACCTCCTTGCGGAGTGAGACGCGGAAGGCATACGCCCGCGCGTCCCGGATGCTGTAGGCGACCGAAGTCTCCTTCCCTGTGGCAGGCGTCGCCGCGAGCGGGAACGCGGAGAGGATGAGGAGAGAGGCGGTGATCGCGAGCATCCGACGTCTTCGCATGACGATCTGCCTCCTCCTATCCGAAGACCACAGACTGCGGCACGCCCACGTCCTCGATCGTCACGAAGCCGCGGGAGAGATCGTCGAACCACGGAGAGCCGCCGAGGTACTCCACGAGCCAGATGGCATAGGCCCCGAAGTGATTGGCCGGGCTGATGTTGATGACCGGGCCGATGCCGGAGCTGAAATCCCTGAGGTTGTCGAGCGTGGCGCGGAACTTCTCCCGTGAGAGGTCGGGTCCGGTCATCGTGAGCCAATACGCAATCCCTCCGCTGATCGCCGCCGGGCCGTACGTGGCGGCGTCCTCCGGCTCGCCGGGGAAGAGGTCGGCCCGCGTGTCGCGGAGGTTCTGAACGGCCGGGAAATCGGCGGGGTCCGCCCACGGCACGCAGGGGAGCGCCGCGCAGTCGGTGATTATCCCCTCGCACGCGTCCCCGCAGATCTCCGCCAGGCTGATCACCCAGCATGTGGGGTTGGTGCAGGCCCACTGGACGTTCGCATCGGCCGGGCGCCAGCCCTGGCTCTTCGCTTCGAGCGCTCCGAAGACCGCCTGGAGGGCGTCACCTGCGAACACCGCGTCCGGACTCTGACCGTTGTAACAGGTCCTGAGCCGCGCGATCTCCGAACGCATTCCGTTCGCCGCCTCTTGCGAACGCTTCAGGATCACGCACGAGTCGGGGATCGGATGGTCGAAGTGCTCGGCGACGCGCCGGACGGTGGCGACCAGGGTGTCCTCATCGTTCGGATCGGCGATCACCCCGAGACGCTCCCGGCCGAGGATGTTCATGAGGTACCCGACGTGGATCGCCGTCTGCGTGAGGGGGTCGGTCGACGGATAGAACGTCCACGGGGCGAGCGCCGGCACCGGCATCGACCCGGCGTGGCAGTAGACGCCGGGGACTCCCTTCGAGTTCTGGTACTGCGTGGCCGGGCCCATCAGGCTGTCTTGCAGGTAGCAGTCTCGGACCAGGAAGACCTTCTCGACATCGATGAGCCGACGCATTCCGGCGAGGGCCTCCTCCGGCGTCGTCGTTTGAAGGGAGTAGACCTCGAGCTCGATCTTCCGCCCGAAGATCCCGGGCCGGGTCGGGCACCCCCAGTTGAGGTACTCGAGGGGTCCCGGGATGTTCACGGTCCGGTTCGCGTTCTGGATCGTGAGGCGGATCACGCGCAGGTTCTGCTCCGCGATGGGCCGGAGCGGCCCACTGAGCGGCATGATCGTCCCGATCTTCAGTGTGTCCTCGGTGAATCCCTCGTCGGGATTCGAGGTGGTGGCGCAGTTCGCGAGACCGGCGCTCGCGGTCCCGGGGCCGCCGCCGTCCTGCGTGGGGCCGCCTCGCCCCTTTCCACTTTTCCCGCCGACGTCGACGGCCGGGCCGGAATCAGCGGCTTCGAGGGATGCGGCCTGCTCCTGGGAGAAGACGACGACGGCGTGCCCCCCGCACGCGACGGAGAGCAGGGCAAGGATGCCGAGAAGAGGCGCGAGCTTGTTCCGCTTCATACGGATCCCCTCGTTCTCAAGTCCAATTCTCTCAGGACTCCGACCACGATGCTGAGGCCGAGGAGGACCGCAGCGAAGAGCATCAGCCACGCGCCCCACCCAAACCCGGCGTGGAAGCTGAAGAAGTCCGGGGCCGCTCGAGCTTGGTCGGCCATTGTGGCAGCTCGCTGATCGAGAACCGAGAGACGCCAGCCGATGAATCCCACCAACGCCGCCGAGGCAAGGATCGGCGCAGCTTTTGGAAGGAGGGATCGGACGGACCACGTCAGCGCGGCGACGAGAGCGGCGAGACCCAGGGCGGCCAGACCCCAGCCCTCTCCTTCTGAAAACCCCATGACCCGCGCCACCTCGATCGGATCTCCGCCCTCAGCCTGGATCTCGGTGGCGCGAATCCACGTGCCCAGCCCGCCCGCGATCGTCAGGAGCGCCCCGAGCGCCGTGAGCGTCGGCGCGAGCTTGGGGGAGAAGGTGCGATACGCGGTCGGTCCGATCGCGGTGCTCGCCGTTGCCACCTCCTGCCGGTTTCTGAGAAAGGAGTTCCCCGAGTTTCGAGGATTCTCCTTCCCCGCGTTGTCCAACGCGAGTCGCTCGGATAGCGTGCGCTGCCCGGGCTGCACGACGAAGGGAGGAACCTGATGGCCGAATTCCGCGCCGTCTTCTTGAACTGCACGCTGAAGCCCTCTCCGGCTGTCTCTCACACCGAGGGGCTCATCCGAAAGGTGATCGAGTGGTTCGACCGGATGGATGTCCGGAGCGAGATCATCCGGGTCGTCGACTACAACGTGCCAACGGGCGTCAGCTCAGACGAGGGCGATGGCGACGAGTGGCCGAAGATCCTCGAGCGGATCAAGGC
>JBOGWA010000091.1:0-7202 GCA_050693155.1 Actinomycetota bacterium
ATCCCGATCTGCTCAGCAACCAGTCGAGCGGCGAACCGACCCGCGGCGTGCGCGTGATCGTCCGAAGCCAAAACCTCCGACCCCAACCGCCAGAGAGGGGCCATTGAAGGATGTCCGCGGACGAGCGTCCTTACAGCCTCCTCCAAATCGTTCCTGGGGAGGGCCGCCAGCGCCTCCGCGGCGCGGCGGGCGATCTCCGCGGCTCCGGAGGTGCGATCCTCGGCCGAGGCGCGAACCTCACCCCACGCGCCCATCCGCGGCATCGTATAGGGGTGGATCAGGAGGTCATTCGCGCGGCGCTCCAGCGGCTTGGGGAGCCCGGTCCGCCTCGGATCGAACTTCTCGCTCCGGAGCATGCCGCGCCTCGCCGTCTTGGAATCCTCTCGGGCTCGTTCGACCCGATGACGATTGCCCACGCGGCGCTTGCCGACGCTCTCGAGGATGACGGCGCCGACCTCGTGCTCTTCCTTTATTCCGTCCGGACCCTTCCCAAAGAAGGCGCGACCGATAGGAGTGCGCCACCGTTGCTCGACCAGGAAGATCGTGTCGCCGCGCTGCTCGCCTACTGTGGCGATCGACCAAGGCGAGGCGTGGCGATGTGCTCGCACGGCCTCTATGCCGACCAAGCGGAAGCGGTGGCAGCGGCCTACCCGGAAGCCGAGCTCGTCTTCGGGGTTGGGTCCGACAAGGTCATGCAGCTGTTTGACGCACGATGGTACGACGATCGGAACGCCGCACTCGAGCGCCTGTTCTCCTTCGCGTCTCTCGCGTACGCGACACGCGGAGGTGATGAGGAGCGCCTTCGGGCCACACTCAGAGGCCAGGATCAATGGCATTCGGCGATGCGGAGGTTGAGTCTTCCAGCCGAGGTGGCTGGGGTCTCCTCCCGTGCGATCAGACAATCCCTTCGAGCTGGAGAGGAGATCTCGGACCTTGTTCCCGCCGCGGTCCTTCCGGTCGTCCTCCGCGCCGCTCGTGACTAGGTCTTGTGCGCGTTCGAGACAGCGGAGTAGTGTGTCAAAATCCCTGTCCGAAAGGAGAAGATCGTGGAACCCGCGACCACCCTCATCCAGTACCTCGAGCGTCTCGTTGAAGATCCGGCGGAGCGAGAGGCTTTCAGACGCGATCCGGAGACTGCTCTAACGGCTGCCGGCCTGTCGGACGCCGACAAGTCGGCATGCCTGAGCGGCGATCCCAAGCGGATCAGGACGGTGCTTGGTGGCGGCGACGAAGTCGCCTACATCATCGTATGGCCATGGCGCGCGTTGACCCTCCCTCAGTATCTCGAGCGCCTCGTGGAAAATCCGGCTGAGCGGGAGGTCTTCGCCCGGGATCCGGTGGCTGCCCTAACGGCTGCCGGCCTGTCGGACTCGGATAAGGAGGTGCTCCTCAGCGGAGACCCTCAGCGGATCCGTGAGGCACTCGGTGGCGGCAAAGAAGCCGGCATCTACATCGTTTGGCCGTGGCGGTCATTGGAGGAGTGATCGATCTCCGCCTCTGAATCGGCACCCGTTGCTGGTTCCCTGACCGTTGTCGGAACCGGGATTACCTACTTCTCCCATATCACCAACGAGGCACGCGCGTCGATCGGTACCGCCGACAAGGTGCTCGCTCTCGTGGCCGATCCGGCCACCGAGGGGTTCCTTCGGCGACTGAATCCTTCGGTCGAGTCTCTCGAACGTTTCTACGTTCCTGGGCAGGATCGCCTCGAGTCGTATCGGTCTATGGCCGACGAGATCGTGGACTGGGTGTCTAAGGGATTGGCGGTCTGTGCCGTGTTCTATGGGCATCCTGGTGTGTTCGTCATGCCTGCTCATGTCGCGATCGAGAAGGCCCGACGTAGTGGCTTTCCGGCGCGCATGCTCCCCGGGATCTCGGCTGAAGCCTGTCTCTTCGCGGATCTCGGTGTCGATCCGGGAGCAGATGGCTGTCAGAGCTTCGAAGCCACGGATTTCCTCGTCTCGCGTCGTCGTTTTGATCCAACTTCCGTTCTGCTCCTTTGGCAGGTGGGCGTGATCGGAAGAACGGGAATCGAGCGGGAACCGCATCGGCCCGCTCTGCTTGAGCTCGTTACTCGACTCTCGTCCGAATACGGCAACGATTGGGATGTCGTCTTGTACGAAGCCCCGCAGTACCCAATCTTCGACCCAGCGATTGAGAGAACGACTCTGCGCGAGCTGCCGGATCATGAGGTGGGGGCCTTCGTGACGCTCTACGTTCCGCCAAAGGGTCGGCGGTCGCCCGACCTCGAGACCCTCGAACTCCTCGGGATCAGCCCCACGGAATCTTCCGGGGACGGCGGCTGAAACACCCATGAGGCATTGCCGCTCTCGTGGCGACGGGTGAAACTGTTCGTATGGCGAGCACACCCGTTCGACGCCGTCGGGCGCTGCTGACGATCCTCTTCACCGACATCGTTGGGTCAACGAAACGCGCGTCCGAGCTCGGCGACCAGCGATGGCGTGCCCTACTCGATCGCCACCACAAAGCGACTCGGGCCGCGGTGCGGCGGCACAAAGGTCGGGAGCTCCAGACCCTGGGCGACGGCTTCGTTGTTGCTTTCGATGAACCGGCGCAGGCGATCCAATGCGCGATCGAGCTCGTCGAAAATATTCGAAAGCTCGGGATCGAGATTCGAGCCGGCCTGCACATGGGTGAATGCGAGATCAGGGGTGACGACATCGGCGGAATCGCTCTGCACATCGCCGCCAGGATCTGCTCGATGGGTGGCCCCGGCGACGTGCTGGTTTCAAACACGGTCAAGGATGTTGTTGCGGGCTCTGGTTACTCGTTCAGCTCGCGAGGGTCGCACTCCCTGAAGGGAGTTCCGGGCAGGCGGAGCATCTATGTCGCTCAGCCTGCGGAACGGGCCCCTGCGGAAACGACGAAGAGGCAGCCGCGTCGAAAGGCCGCGGGCACCCAACGTCGCACCTCGAAAGTGTCGGCGCGGAAGCGCGGCGTGCTCTCGCTCATGCTCGTGGACGACCATCCGATGTGGCGCGAGACGCTGCGGAACATCCTCGAGGGTGGAGACGTCGGCAGGGTCATTGCGGAAACCTCCGATGGGTCCGAGGTCGTGCGATTGGCGCAACGGCGCCGACCGGATGTGGTCGTCATGGACATGGGGCTTCCGGGTCTCGACGGAGCGGCCGCGACCCAAGCGCTCGTCCAAGAGCTTCCCGAGACAAAGGTCTTGATTCTTTCGGCGTCCGACTACCCGTCCGACGTGCTTCGTGCCGTCCACGCGGGTGCCACCGGGTACATGCTGAAGACCGCGACCCCCAGCGAGGTCGTCGATGCCGTTCGACGAGTTCAGCGCGGGGAGGTGGTATTCCCGCCGGCCCTCTCCGAGGTGGTGTTGGCAGAGCTTCGTCGACCCCGGCCGAAGCGGGATCCGCTCGACGCCCTCTCCGCCAGGGAGCGGGAGGTGCTGGGCCTGATGGCCGAAGGCCGCTCGAATCAGGCGGTCTCAGAAGAGCTCCATCTCACTGCCAAGACGGTCGAGGCGCACGTGCGAAGCATCTTCATGAAGCTCGGGCTCGAGGCCACCCCCGACGACCATCGCCGGGTGAAGGCGGTCGTTACCTACCTTCGGTCGATCTAACGGCTCAGCGCTTTGGTGAGGCTTTTTTCCTTGGCTTCCGTGAGGGCTCTGCTCGCTTCCCTTTCACCTGCCGCAGGGTGAAGGTGAACGTCGATCCCTCTCCGGGCTTGCTCACGAAGCCGATGTGCCCTCCCTGGGCCTCGACCAAACGCTTGGTTAGGGCGAGGCCGATCCCAGTCGTTGGCTCACCGCGCTGTGGCTTGACGCCCGGAACGCGATAGAAGGGATCGAAGATCCGAGTACTGACCTCCTTCGGAATTCCAACACCCGTGTCGGTCACGGAGACTTCCACTCTCCCGTTGCGGCTCACAGCGGAGATCTCGACCCTTCCTCCCGCCGGGGTGTACTTCACGGCGTTGTCGACCAGGTTGAGAAGCACCTCCCGCAGTCGACGGGGATCCGCGCGGACCGTCGGGACGCCGGCGGGAACCTTGACGCTCAACTTAATGTCACCCGCCTTCGCGAGCCCAGAGCTCGTCGCGCGGAGATCCTCGATGGCCTTCGCCAGAGTTACATTCTGCAGATCGACCTCGATCCGACCGCTCTCGACGCGGGCGAGCTCGAGGATCTCGTCAACGTAGGCCAGCAACTCGTCCGAGGCTCGTTGGATCTTCTTCGCAACGCCTGGTCGAGTCTTTCCATTCTTCGTATAGGTCGGGTCCAACATCATCTTTGCCTCGTTGCGAATCACGGCCAAAGGGGTTCGGAGCTCGTGGCTGAGGGCCGCAAAGAACTCGGTGCGCTCACGGAGCAGGCGCTCGACCTCCTCGGTTCGCTGGGCGACTCGCATCTCGAGTGTGTCGCGGCTCGCTTTGAGTTGTTCGGCCATCTGATTGACGCCGCGCGCGAGCTCTCCTAGTTCGTCATTCCCGAGCACGGGGGCCCGAGCCGCAAGGTCTCCCTTCCCCAAGGCCCGGTTCGTCGTCACGAGTGGGCGGACCTGGTTGAGGATGAGTCGGGAAATGAGCGCTCCGACCGCGACGATTCCGAGCAGAGCGCCGATGAGGACGGCGGCGAGGCGGAGTCCTGCTCCACGGACCGAAGCGAAGACCGGCTCGGTGGGCAGCGTGACCGCCACCGTCCCCTGGCGAGCTCCCTGGATCTCGAGGGGGGCGTAGAGCGTCGCGATTTCCGACTCGCCGATCCTTTCGTTGCGGCGGACGAGGTCTCCGGTTGCGGGGGGCTCAGCTCCCTTCGATGGGGAGAGGCCCGCTCGCGCCACGATCGTGCCGTCGGGACCGAAGATCGCGATCCCGGCGACGGACTGTTCTGTCCCCGACTGCGACGATGTGTCGATCGCGAGCCGGCTCGCGGCGATACCCGCGATCGCCGCGCCAACGGCGTCGCACGTCTCGGTGCCCGAGCAGATGGGAGAGGCGATGGCGAGCATCGTCTCGCTTCCGACCTGAACGAAGCCGGCCGACTTGCCGCCCTCGGTGTCGATGAGGGCCTCGCCAACGAATGCCTCGGTGGACCAATCGGTTCCGGAGGGCCCCGCCAAACCTGTTTGAGGGACCAGCCTGGCGAATTCGACGAACCCGATACCTTCGTCGTCGGTGACCACGAGAAGGTTCAGGTCGATCTTCAGCGCCAGGGCCGATCGCAAGAGGCGCCTCGCTGTTTGGCGATCGTCCGAGGTGACGGCGTCGGCGATGCCCTCCAGGTTCGCCGCAAGGTTCGCCGACTCCAAGACGTAGAGCTCGCGGTTGTTCAGGAGAGCCCGCGCTCTGAGCGAGGCCTGGAGGAGATCTTCGTTCAGCACCGCCTGGGCCCGCGAAGAGAGGTCGCGAACGATGACGAACGCGCCTGCTGCGCCCACGATGACGAGCAGTGTGAGGAAGGGTAGAAGGAGCTTCCAGAGGAGCGGCAGATCGCGAAAAAAACGGGCCGGCGTTCCCCTGACGGGCGAGCGCGTGCTCATCTCAGCGGGATTCGCTCCTCGGCTGCGGAAGGACGTGAACGAAGACGTCCCAGGATTCCTGCGCGGCATCGCCAGATGCGAGGTTTGTAGCGAGTGACTGGAACGCCAGCACGTGTCCATTCGACGAGATCGTTGGGATTCGGCTACCGGCATTGCCCTGACCACCACTCGAAGAGACGGAGACACGAACCGTCGTACCGATCTGACGGTCGTGCAGGAAGATGTCGCTGGCCGCGTTGTCGTCTTCGGGTACCAGACCGAGTCCCCGGCTCTCGAACGCCACGTATCGTCCGCCTGACGAGATCGCCACAAGCGCGATCTCTTGCTGAATAAACCCAATGTTCCCGACGGCCTCTGGCCCCTCGGGTTGGAGCTGTTGCTCACCGGTCGACGAAACCGACACGCGGATGGTCTTTCCGGTCATTCGATCGTGGACGAACGCGTCGCGAAACGAATTCGTGTCGTCGGAGACGAGGTTCGTTGCATCTGAGGGGAAGCCGACGTAGCGGCCGTCCGGGGAGATGGAGGCCGTCCAACTATCAAGGTCTCCCTGAGCACCGGAGGAGGAGACGGAGACGAGAGTCGTCGTGCCTGTCGCTCGATCGCGGACGAATACGTCCCAGGCGGATCCGCTCGGGGTGCCCAGATTCTCATTGGCGTCTCCCTCGACGAGGTTCGACGCACAAGAGGCGAAGGCAACAAACCGCCCATCGGCGGAGATGGAGGGGAAGAGGCTGTCACAATCGCCCCCCAGTCCCCGCGATGAGACCGACACGCGAGTCGTCCGCTCGGCGGCTCGGTCGTGAAGGAAGACGTCTGTGGAATCGTTGTTATCGCCCTCAATCAGGTCCGTGAGATCTGATGTGAACGCGACGAACCGCCCGTCTTGGCTGATCGAGGGGGGACTGCTCACGGCACACAGCGCGGGATCAGCCGCCCGAGCATCCGTAGGAACGCTCTGGGCCTCCTGACCGTCCGAGCGCACCGATACCCTTTCGGTCGCCCCGCTCAGACCGTCGTGAACGAACACATCCGGGAGATCGTTGTCATCGCCGGGAACCAGGTTGGAGGCGCATGAGGTAAAACCGACGTACCGTCCATCGGCCGACATGGAAGGGGCAACGCTGACGTCATCGCCCTCCGCGCCGGCCGAGGAGACCGACGCATTGCTCGTTCTCTTGGTCACGAGGTCGTGGACGAAGATATCCGTGGGGCCAAGCTTGTCTCCCGGGATCTGGCTGGCAGATTCGAAAGCCACGAACCGGCCGTTCCCGGAGATACTCGGAAGGTCGCTGTGGGGTCGCGGCTCCGCCTCCGATGCGAACGAGATCTGGTTCGTGTTTCCCAGCGGGTCGAGGTTGAAGACGAGCGGGCCGCCGCCGATGGGGTTGGTCAGTTGGAAGTAGTACGTCGATCTCGTCTCGGCGGGGAACGAGACGTATGCAGCGCCCCCGGCGTCGGTGTCGCAGGCCACCGTGCGCAGATCCGCGAGCGAGGTTCCCTCGAAGACGCCCAAAGTGATCGCGCGGGTCGTACCGATCGTGTTCGCGACGATTCCGAGTGTCCGCTTCGCTCGGTAGCGATACCAGACGGTCCCTCCGGTCGGGTGGCAGTCTGCGGGCTCTGCTTTCTCCCGCGTTGCGCCCGACGTGTTCGTCCTGGCGGTGAAGGGGACTG
>JBOGWA010000092.1:0-12151 GCA_050693155.1 Actinomycetota bacterium
ATCTCGTACTTCGCCTCCTCGTCGTTTCCGCAGAGGAGCACGTCGGCGTCGACCGAGTGATCGAGGTCGGCGAGCGGCCGCGCGCCGACGGTGTGGAAGCCGGACACGAGCCGCGCTGACTCCGGCAGGAGCGCCTTGGCCTGCTCTGCCGCCGAGCCGTGCCACGGCCTCAGGACCTGCCACGCGCGGCCCCCCACGGCGTTCGCGAGCGGGGTCGTCGTGTCGCAGACGATCACGCCGTCGGGCCAGTGGTCTTTTAGATCCCGATAGATGTCTGCCTGGCCTCCGTAGGGGACCGTTACGAAGACGACATCCGCCCCGGTGACGGCCTTCGCGTTCTCGGCGCCGACGGGCGAGGGGAGAGAAGCCTTGGACCCCAGCGTCTCTGCAGCCGCAGCTGCGGCCTTCGCGCCGCGCTCCTCGCTCCGCGAACCGATCACGATCTCTTGGCCCGCCTTCGCAAGACGGAGGGCGAGCGCGAATCCCTCGGCCCCCGTTCCTCCGATGATCGCAATCGTCATGGGCTATCGGCCGGGGTGGTATTCGCCGACGGTGCGGCGGATCGCATCGGAGACCTCTCCAAGCGTTGCGCGAGCCTTCAGCGCCTCCCGCATCGGGTAGAGGAGGTTGTCCTGCCCACGCGCAGTCTCCTCGATCTCCTTCAGCGCTCGTTCAACCGCCTCGTTGTCCCGGCCCGCGCGAAGCTCCTTCAAACGCTCGATCTGCGCCGCGACGAGTGCGTCGTCGATGCGCTGGAGCTCCACAGGCTCGTCCTCTTGTTCTTCGAACCGGTTCACGCCAACCAGGACCCGCGACCCGGATTCGATCGCCTGCTGGATCCGGAACGCGGCTTCGTGAATCTCGTCCTGAACCCACTCGGCCTCGATCGCAGCGACCGCCCCACCCATCCCCTCGATCTTGTCGATGAGCTCCCACGCCCGCCGCTCGGTCTCGTTCGTGAGCCACTCGGCGAAGTACGAACCGCCGACGGGATCGATCGTGCTCGCGACCCCCGACTCGTAGCCGATCACTTGCTGGGTCCGAAGCGCGATCTTCGCTGCACGCTCGGTCGGAAGGGCCAGCGCCTCATCGAACGCGTTCGTGTGCAGTGACTGTGTGCCGCCGAGCACGGCGGCGAGTCCCTCGAGCGCAGTCCGGACGATGTTGTTCTCCGGCTGCTGGGCAGTGAGCGTGGCGCCACCGGTCTGCGTATGGAAACGAAGCGCCGCTGACCGCGGATCCTTCGCCTCGAACCGCTCGGTCATGATCTTCGACCACATCCTCCGTGCCGCTCGGAACTTTGCGATCTCCTCGAAGAAGTTCATGTGGGAGGCAAAGAAGAACGAGAGCCGGGGCGCGAAATCGTCGACCGCGAGGCCCGCGTCGAGCGCAGCGCGCACGTACGCCATCGCGTTTGCCAGTGTGAAGGCCACCTCCTGGACGGCCGTGCATCCTGCCTCACGCATGTGGTACCCGGAGATCGAGATCGTGTTCCAGCGAGGAATCCGCTCCCGGCAGTACGCGAAGAGGTCGGTGATGAGCCGCATCGACGGCTGTGGCGGGTAGATGTAGGTTCCGCGGGCCGCGTATTCCTTCAGGATGTCGTTTTGGACCGTGCCCCCGAGGGCGTCGGCCGGCACTCCCTCTTCCTCGGCAACGAGCTCGTACAGCAGCAGCAGGATCGCCGCGGTCGCGTTGATCGTCATCGAGGTCGTGACCTTGTCGAGCGGAATCTCTTCAAACAGACGCCTCATGTCCTCCACGGAATCGATCGCCACACCCGTGCGCCCCACCTCGCCCTCGGCCCGCTCGTGGTCGGAGTCGTAGCCCATCTGGGTGGGGAGATCGAAAGCGACCGAGAGACCCGTCTGCCCGTGATCGAGGAGGTAGCGGAACCGGCGGTTCGTCTCTTCGGCGCTGCCCATGCCGGCGTACTGACGCATGGTCCAGAGCCTGCCCCGATACATCGTGGGATACGGCCCACGGGTGAAGGGTGGTTCCCCGGGGGTCCCGAGGTCTCGCTCGGGATCGAATCCTTCGAGGTGTTCGGGACCGTAGAGCGGGTCGAGCTCGATGCCCGCGTCGGTCACCCGCCGCTCGTCAGCCATCTCCCCGCAAGCGTACCCGGCCGCCCGATCGGCGGGGTTAGGGGCAGGCCGACTGCCCGGTGGTGCCCGCGCACCCCCGCAGGTCTTGAAGGTCGCTCTCGAGGGAAGAGAGCTCGGTCGGAAGTGGATCGTTTGCCGTATCCGCGTCCCCGAGGAGGTTCACGAGCTGGGATGGATCCCACTCGAGGTCGTAGTACTCGGCGAAGGTTCGCACGTCATCGCGGTAGTACTCGATGTACTGGAGTCCGATCTCGAAGATGGACGCCCAGGTGGGAAAGTTCGGCGCCCCGGGATCCCGGAAATACTCGAGCAGCAGGCGGCTGCGCGAATGCGTCGCGAGAAGCGACCACCCGTCGAACGGGTATTTCAGGCTCGGCGAGACGCCCGCCGCCTCGAGGATCGTCGGCGCGATGTCGATGTTCGCGATCACGCGGTCGTCGGAAGAGCCTCCCGACAGGTGACCCGGCCACCGTACGAGGAAGGGAATCCGGATGGAGGGAAGATACGGAAGCCGCTTCCCAACGAATCCGTGATCGCGCCACATGAAACCGTTGTCCGACATGAAGAAGGCGAGCGTGTCCTGGAGTTCGCCCAGATCCTGTAGCGCCGTCATCACGTCGTCGACCATCTCGTCCGCCGCGAGGAGCGTCCGAAGTTGGAGCCGGCGCTGCGCCTCGGCGGAGCGGATCGTCGCGTTCCGCTGTTGCAGGAACAGGGCCTTGTCGGATCGATCGCCCTCGAAGGCCGCCGATCCGAGCTCCGGGACCTGGATCCCGACCGTCTCGTGCCGTGTGGCGGGCGTATACGGACCGTGACCCGCAAACGGCGTGACGAAGAGCAGCCAGGGGCTGGCGTCTTCCCCCTCGAAATCCTCGAGAAGCCCAACCGCTTCGCGTGCAACGAAGTCGGTGGAGTACCCGGGGACGTCTCTGAGCTCTCCGTCCACGTTGAAGATCGTGTCGAAGTAGCCGCTCGGCTCGAAGATCGACCAGCGATCGAAGTGCGGCGGGTCGATCTCGCGATCCCAGCCGTTGAGGAACTTCCCGGCGATGCCCGTGAGGAAGCCCGCGTCTTGGAGATAACGCTGGACCGTCGCGTCCTGATCGAGCGAGCCGGGGTTGGAGTTCGTGGTGATGCCGTGGTTGTGCGCGTAGCGCCCGGAAAAGATCGAGCCGCGCGACGGACAGCAGAGGGGGGTCGTCGCAAAGGCATTCGTGAAATCGACGCCGCCGCTCTTGAACCAACGCCGGGTCTTGGGCATGACGTCAAGGGTCCCGACGGGCTGGTCGTCCGTGATCACCACCAAGACATTGGGTTGCTCGACCTGACCGGACGCCGGGGGTTGGAAGCCCGGGGTGCTCGGGGCGACCGAGAGGGCGGCAGCCACCAGAACGACGAGAGAGCCGCGGGCCAGGGCGCGCATCGGCGCATATCCTACGGCACCTTCTCGCGGATCCGGGGGCGGCCCGGACGAATCGCTTGTTAGACTCGGGCCCCGCTTGCGAGGGGAAGCGAGAGTGAAGCGTCGACTGGACGTAGGAACGCTCTACAAGGGCAGCCCCACGGGGCAGTGGGCGTGGGCGATGCACCGGATCACCGGCGTCGGCATCTTGCTGTTCCTGTTCGCGCACGTCATCGATACCGCGCTGGTTGCGTGGGGACCGGAGACCTACAACACGGTCATCGCCCTCTACAAGAACCCCTTCGTGATGACGATGGAGCTCGGGCTCGTGGGCGCCGTGATCTTCCACGGTCTGAACGGCATTCGAATCATGATCATCGACTTCTGGCCGAAGGCCGCGCTCTACGACAAGACGCTGACGTTCTGGACGCTCACGCTGCTCGTGGCCTCCATGGCCCCCATCACGTGGTTCATGGGGCGCCGCATCATCGAAGGGATCTTCTGATGGCCGTCTCCACCGAGATCCGGATCCCGGAGACGGCTCCGCGCCGCCGTCCGCGCTCAGGGGCGGAGCTCTGGTGGTGGGTGTTCATGAGGGTCTCCGGAATCCTGCTGCTATGGCTGGCCGTCGGCCACGTGCTGATCATGCACGTCCTCGGGACCGGTGTGGAGCGTGTGAACTACAACTTCGTCGCGATCCGTTGGGCCTCGCCCTTCTGGAGGATCTGGGACTGGCTCCTGCTTTCGCTCGCCCTCCTCCACGGCGTGAACGGCGTCCGCGTGATCGTGCAGGACTACGTCCGTTCCCCGCGCGGGCGCTCCGTCTGGAACGCGACGTTCGCAGTCGTGGGATCGGCGCTCTTCATCCTCGGCACGATCATCGTTCTCACGTTCGACGCCGCGGGCGCGTAGCGGATGACCACGCACCACACCTACGACGTCGTCATCGTGGGGGCGGGCGGGGCGGGGCTCCGAGCTGCGATCGAAGCCTCTGATCACGTCGAAACCGCGGTGATCTCAAAGCTCTATCCAACCCGGTCGCACACCGGCGCGGCCCAGGGCGGGATGTGCGCGGCGCTGGGCAACGTCGAGGAGGACTCCTGGGAGTGGCATGCGTTCGATACGGTGAAGGGCTCCGATTACCTCGCCGACCAGCCGGCGGTTCTGGTGATGTGCCAGGAGGCCATCGACGCCGTCATCGAGCTCGAGCACTGGGGCTTCCCCTTCAACCGCACCCCCGATGGAAGGATCGACCAGCGGCGATTCGGCGGGCACACGCGGAACCACGGCGAGGCGCCGGTGAAGCGCGCCTGCTACTCGGCGGACCGGACCGGGCACATGATCCTCCAGACTCTTTACCAGCAGTGCATCAAGCGGGACGTTCGGTTCTTCAACGAGTTCTACGTGCTCGATCTGTTGATCGAGAACGGAAGAGCCGCCGGCGTCGTCGCATACGAGCTCGCAAGCGCCGAGCTGCACGTGTTCCGTGCGAGAGCGGTGCTCCTCGCCACGGGCGGCTTCGGGAAGATGTTCAAGATCACCTCGAACGCCCACACGCTCACCGGCGACGGGCTGGCAGTCTGCTACCGAAGGGGCATCCCGCTTCAGGACATGGAGTTCTTCCAGTTCCATCCGACCGGCATCTACAAGATGGGGATCCTCCTTTCCGAGGCGGTCCGCGGCGAGGGAGGAACGATCATCAACAGCAAGGGAGAACGGTTCATGGAGCGCTACGCCCCAACGGTCAAGGACCTCGCGCCCCGCGACGTCGTCTCGCGCGCGATTTACCAGGAGATTCACGAGGGCCGAGGCATCGACGGCCGCGACTTCGTCCACCTCGACGTCCGACACCTCGATCGCGAGGTCATCGAGAAGAAGATTCCCGACGTGACGGAGTTCGCGCGGATCTATTTGGGCGTCGAACCGACGACGGAGCCGATCCCCATCCAACCGACGGCGCACTACGGGATGGGAGGGATTCCGACCGACGTCGATGCTCGCGTCGTGACCGGTGAGGCCGAAGAGGTCGTTCCCGGACTCTACGCGGCCGGCGAGTGCGCCTGCGTGAGCGTGCACGGCGCGAACCGACTCGGAACGAACTCACTGCTCGACATCGTCGTCTTCGGCAAACGCGGAGGGCAGCATGCGGCCCGCTACGCGAGCGAGGCCGACCTTCCCCCGCTCCCCGCCGAGCCCGAGAAGCCCACCGCCGATCTGTTGGGACGCCTCCTCTCCGAGACGGGAGCCGCGAGCTTCGCCGACATTCGTGAGGGCCTTCAAGAAAACATGTCGGATCTCGCGAGCGTCGTCCGCTCGGCCGAGGGTCTCGAGAAGATGCGGGCGATCCTTGCCGAGCTCCGCGAGCAGTACGACCGGGCGGTCGTCCAGGACAAGGGGACCCTCTACAACACCGACCTGATGGAAGGCGTGGAACTCGGGTATCTGCTCGACTGCGCCGGCGCCCTCGTCGAAGCCGCCCTGGCTCGAGAGGAGAGTCGGGGAGGGCACTATCGAGAGGATCATCCGCTCCGCGACGACGAGCGCTGGCTGCGACACTCCCTCGCCTACCGGGAGCCGGACGGGTCGGTGCACCTCGAGTCCAAGCCGGTGAAGCTCGGCGTCTACGAGCCCATGGAACGGAAGTACTGACCGTGGAGACGATCGAGCACGACATCCTGATCGTTGGTGGCGGGGCAGCCGGCCTCCGGGCGGCGATCGCTGCGGCCGAGCTTTCCGACTCGCTGAGCATCGCCTTGGTTTCGAAGGTCTATCCGATGCGCAGCCACACGGTCTCCGCCGAGGGCGGCACGGGCGCCGCGATGGGCGAGGACGACAGCCCTGATCTCCACGCCTTCGACACGATCCGCGGCGGCGACTGGCTCCCCGACCAGGACGCCGTCGAGGCGTTCGCCTCCGAGGCTCCGGGAGAGATCGTGCGCCTCGAACACTGGGGATGCCCGTGGAGCCGGGAGCCGGACGGGAGGATCGCCGTCCGTCCGTTCGGCGGCATGAGCGTGAACCGGACCGTGTTCGCCGCCGACAAAACGGGGTTCCATCTCCTTCACACGCTCTTCCAGACGTCCCTCAAGTACGAGCCCGTCGTGCGCTACGACGAGTTCTTCGTGACGAGTCTCCTGGTCGAAAACGGCCGGTGCCGAGGAGTCGCAGCCCTCGACCTCAGGGACTCGGAGGTTCGGTGCTTCACGGCCAGGGCCGTGATCCTCGCGACCGGCGGGGCCGGCCGCATCTTCTCCTTCACGACGAACGCCGCGATCAACACCGGTGACGGCATGGCCCTCGCGTACCGGGCGGGCGTTCCCCTGAAAGACATGGAGTTCGTCCAGTACCACCCAACAGGATTGCCCGGCACCGGGATCCTCATGACGGAGGCGTCTCGTGGCGAGGGCGGCTACCTCGTGAACAACGAGGGGCGGCGATTTCTCGAGGACTACATCCCGTCGAAGATGGAGCTCGGGCCCCGAGACATCCTGTCCCGATCGATCATGCAGGAGATCGAGAAAGGGCATGCCTTCGAGGGGCCCTACGGCGAGTACGTCCATCTCGACGTCCGGCACCTGGGCGAGAAAACGATCGACGAGAAGCTTCCATTCGTTCGTGAGCTGACGCGAGACTTCGTCGGTATCGATCCGGTGTACGAGCCGATCCCGGTCCGGCCCGTCGTGCACTACATGATGGGAGGAATCGACACGGACATGACCGGGCGAACGCCCCTTCCCGGGCTCTACGCTGCCGGCGAAGCCGCTTGCGTGAGCATCAACGGCGCCAACCGGCTCGGGTCGAACTCCCTCACCGAGTGTCTGGTCTTTGGTGCGCGCGTCGGGCGCCGGGCCGCCCAGGACGCTCTCGAGGTCGAGACTCCCTCCACCAATCCTCTCGCCATGCTTGCCGAGGCGGAGCAGGACCGCCTGACGAAGAGCTACTTCGAAAAAGCGGGTGGGAGCGAGCGGATCGCGTCGATTCGCCGCGACCTTCAAGCCGCCATGGAGAAGGGGGCTGGGGTCTTCCGGACCGAGGAGTCCCTACGCGAGGCCGTGGAAGAGGTCGGCGGCCTCCGTCAGCGCTACCTGGACATCGCGCTCGACGATCGTGATCGCGCGTTCAACACCGAGCTCGTTTCCGCCCTCGAGCTCGAGAACCTGCTCGACGTGGCCGCGGCCGTCGTGGGATCGGGACTCGAGCGCACGGAGTCTCGCGGGTCTCACACCCGGCGCGACCATCCGGAACGCGACGACGCCCGATTCCTCACGCACAGCCTGGCGTTCGCGGAGCACGACGCGCCCCGGATCGAGCACCGGGACGTCACGATCACCCGCTGGCCACCCGCCGAACGAGCCTATTGAATGTGGCCATGGACCAACGGAGCGAAGGCGACCGAGCCGGCGAGGTCACGAGCCTCCGGGTAGCGCGATACCGGCCGGAACACGAGCAAGAGCCGACGTTCGACGAGTTCGAGGTCCCCTACCGGGAGGACATGGTCGTCCTCGATGCCCTCAACTACGTCAAGGACGAGCTCGACGGCAGCCTCACCTACCGGTGGTCGTGCCGGATGGGTGTCTGCGGATCCTGCGGGATGATGGTGAACGGCCGTCCACGGCTCACGTGCTCGACGTTCCTGAACGAGTTTCACCCGAAGCCCGTCCTCATCGAACCGCTCGAGAACTTCCCCATCATCCGAGATCTGGTCGTCGACATGACCGACTTCCTCGAGAAGCTAAGGGAGGTAAAGCCGTGGGTCATCCGCTCTCACGAGCCCTCCGTTGCGCAGGGCGAGTTCCTTCAGACCCCCGACGACATCGACCTCTACCGGCAATTCAGCCAGTGCATCAACTGCATGCTGTGCTACTCCGCGTGCCCCGTCTACGCGCAGGACCCCGAGTTCCTCGGTCCGGCGGCGATCGCGCTCGCCCACCGCTACAACATGGATTCGCGGGACCAGGGCGCAGAGAATCGGCGCGGCGTCCTCGAGGCGAACACCGGTGTGTGGGACTGCACCTTCGTTGGCGAGTGCTCCGTCGTGTGCCCGAAGGACGTCGATCCGGCGGCCGCGATCCAGCGATCGAAGGTTGCGCTGAGCACGCAGTCGCTCCTCGCGGCCGTCTGGCCGTTCGGGAGCCGCGAGTGAGGAACGAGTCGGCCCGCTCCGCGCAGAAGTACCCGGTCTACGTGCGCAAGGTTCCGCGAACCTGGTGGCTGAGAACGGGTCCCTATCGGCGGTTCGCCGCTCGCGAGTTCACGGCGGTCTTCGCGGCGGCGTTCTCGATCATCATGCTCTTGTTTCTCTACGCGCTGTCGAGCGGCCCCGACGACTTCGCGGGGTTTCTCCGGTGGCTGGCGATCCCCGGGGTCGTCGTGCTCTCGGCCGTCATCCTCCTCGCGACCGTCTATCACGCGGTGACGTGGTTCCGGCTCACTTCCCAGATCCTGGTGGTCCGTCTCGGCCGCCGGATCGTGCCCCGGCGTGCGGTGGTCGTCGCCCTGCTTGCGGCCTGGGTCGCCGTCTCGGGCGCCGTCGCCTACCTGCACATCTGGTTCTGATGAGGAAGGACCTGCCGCTTCGAGGGACGCTTCTGAAGGAGGGCGCCGCAGCTCCCGTTTCGCTGGGAGATGTGCTCGAGAACTCAGACGAACGAGAGGTCTCATCGGCAGCGCGAACGGCGCCCGTGGTCGAGTTCCCTTCGCCAGAGCTCATGGTCTGGGGCCTCTTCTCGGCGGGAGGCATGGTCGCCGCGTTTCTGATCCCCGTTCACGTCGCCATCATCGGGATCGCGTGGGCCGCCGGATGGCTGCCCGCCGAGGCGCTCTCCTACGACCGCGCCATCGACCTCGCCCGCCATCCCCTCACGAGGATCTATCTGGGCTTGCTCACCGCGATGCCCCTGTACCACTGGGCGCACCGATTCCGATACGCCGTTCACCACCAATTCGGCGTCCACGGGTGGAGGCGACTCGTCGCGACGCTCTGCTACGGAACGGCCGTCGCCGGGACGGCAGTGACGATCTGGGTGTTGGTTCTCCTATGACGAAAAGACCGGAGGCGGGATGGATCTGACGGTTCGAATCCGCCGCTACAACCCCGAGGTCGGACCCGAGCCCTGGTGGGACGAGTTCAACGTCGACGTCGAGCCCTCCGACCACGTGCTCGAGGCTCTTCACGAGGTGAAGTGGCGGCACGACGGAACGCTTGCCCTCAGACGGTCCTGCGCCCACGGCGTCTGCGGGTCGGACGCGATGGTGATCAACGGTCAGAACGAGCTCGCCTGCCGGGCCCTCGTGAGGAACGTCGCGCCCAAGGTCACCGTCGAGCCGCTCCGCGGCCTGCGGGTGTTGAAGGACCTCATCGTCGACATGGAGCCGTTCTTCGAGGGATACCGCTCCGTGCTTCCGTACCTCATCAACGAGGAGAACCCGGGCGATCGTGAACGACTGCAGACCCCCGAGGAACACGAGCGCTTCGACGACACGACAAAGTGCATCCTCTGCGCCGCGTGCACCACATCGTGCCCGATCTTCTGGGGCGACGGGGGGTACGTGGGCCCAGCGGCGATCGTGAACGCGCACCGGTTCATCTACGACTCGAGGGACCGGGCCGCCGACGAGCGACTTTCGATCTTGGCCGACAAGACGGGGGTCTTCCGTTGTCGCACGACCTTCAACTGCACCGAGGCCTGCCCACGGGGGATCAAGGTCACGAAAGCGATCCAGGACGTCAAGCGCAGCATCCTGTTCCATTCGACGCGGGGACCGACGCCGCCGACCGCTGGCGACACCCCGGGGACGCTGTCTACGGAGTAAACGAGACCGGCGGCGACCAGAGGCTGTTCGTGGTCCCTCGTCCCGATCGGGCTCGGATCTGGTACGTCGTTTTCCTCTCCACGCCGACGGGCTTGTCCTTGGCGCCGAAGATCGCCATCAACTCTCGCGTGTTCGACAGCCACGACTTCCACGTGCCCGACGTGCCGATCCGGTATTGAGCATCGAAGATCTGGCCCGTCTCGGTGCGTGATTTTGCCCAGCGAGCCGTGAAGGCCGACCCTTGCGGATCCGGCAGGAGCTTCACCGGCACCTCGATGACGCCTTCCATCCCTCCGCCGCCGTGGACCTCACACCGGTACCGAAATCGGCCCGCGGAGAAGACCACCCCGAAGTCGATGGGGCCGGTCGTCGGGTCTCCGTTCCGGAACAGCTTGCCGTCCTCACGAACGTTGTGAGCGTTGCTCGACCCCGAGGCCCGGGACCAAACGACCCGTTCGCCGACCAGGACCCGCTCGGACTTTGGGGAGAACGAGTTGTCGGACACGGAAACCTCGGCCGGGCTTGCCAGAGACAAACCGGGCGGGAGAATCGCCACCAACAGCGCGAGGGCCGAGAGGCGTCCGGCAAGCCTGCCTCGGGTCACGGCCCGCGACCCTACCACGCGTTTCGGGATCGAGCGACCCGACGGTCAGACCGGGGGCTATCGCTCCGCCCCCGCTAGCCTAGAGACATGGCGCACCGGGTCACGCTCATCCCCGGCGATGGAATCGGCCCGGAGGTCACCGACGCCTGCCGAACGGTCATCGAGGCCGCCGACGTCCGAATCGAATGGGACGTTCAGCATGCCGGAGCAGCCGTGCTCGAGAAGGAGGGCGCCCCGCTTCCGGACCGGGTACTCGACTCGATTCGAAGATCGCGGGTCGCCCTGAAGGGCCCCATCACGACACCGGTCGGGACCGGATTCCGCAGCGTGAACGTTGCCCTGAGGCAGGAGCTCGACCTGTTTGCCGCCGTCCGGCCGACGCGCCACCTTCGCGGGGTACCCACGAGGTACCCGGGCGTCGATCTCGTCGTGCTCCGCGAGAACACCGAGGACCTCTATTGGGGAATCGAGTTCGAACGCGGGACACGGGAGACTGCGCGACTGCGGGAGGAGTTAGAGCAGTTGAGGGGCTACCGAGTCCCCGACGACGCCGGTGTGACCGTGAAGCCGATCTCGATCACCGGTACGCGCAGAATCGTCCGGTTCGGGCTCGACTTCGCACTCCGCCACGGCCGCAAGCGCGTCACGGTCGGGCACAAGGCGAACATCATGAAATTCTCCGACGGCGTCTTCTGGTCTACCGCGCTCGAGATCGCCCGGGACTATCCGGACCTCGACGTCGACGACATGCAGGTCGAAGAGATGGCGATGTGGCTCTCGTGGGAGCCGGAAGCGATGGATGTGCTACTGCTCCCGAATCTCTATGGCGACATCGTCTCCGACCTCTGCGCGGGACTCGTGGGAGGCCTGGGGCTAGCGGCGGGCGCCAACCTCGGCTGGGAGTACGCGGTCTTCGAGCCCGTCCACGGGAGCGCTCCCGACATCGCGGACAAGGGCCTGGCGAACCCGATCGCCATCCTTCTCTCCGCCGTTCTCATGCTTCGACACCTCCACGAGGACGGCCCGGCCGACCGGATCGAGGCTGCCGTCGCTGCCGTCGTCGAGGGCGGGGATGTCCTGACGCCGGACATGGGCGGAACCGCCACCACCGACGACGTCACCACCGCCATCACCTCGTACCTCTGAGCCCCTCCCATCCTGGTGAGGCTCCGTGGCTCACGGTCTCTCCCATCCTGGTGAGCCTGTGCGCGCCCTCTCCCCACC
>JBOGWA010000093.1:0-9044 GCA_050693155.1 Actinomycetota bacterium
AGGCCGTCGGGGTGGCGCGCTTCCAGCGTCAGTGCCCGTGGAAGAGCTTCCTTCCACCCTTAGAAACCGGCAGAAACCGGCTGGCAGTCCACCCCTTCCGGCCCTCCCTCGGAAAGCCACGCTCGCCTCGACAGCGATTCCGGCGTGCTTCGTGACTCACCGCATCACGCAGAAGGGATGTCGAGACTGTGCGGGCTGCGGAGCGAAACATCTGCAGGCGACCCGCGGCTCTCTCCCACCCACGGCTCCAACGGTCGCCGAAGCCGTTGAGCGAAGCACCCGCGCAGGCTCACCAGGACGGCAGAGGGCGACGTGGCGCGGGCCGGCCCCACCACGATAGGAGTAGCGGATGCGCGCGAGCCTCACCCGGATGGAGAGCGTGGGTAGAAGCGGTGGCCGAGCCTCACCCGGGAAGGAGGGTGAGGCTCGGCGGCGAGGTGCGGTTAGCGCCTCGGGAGGAGCGGGAGCACGGAGGCGAGGGAGGTACGGGACCCTCCGCGCTCCCACCACCGTTCGTCACATTCGTGACAGGTCACGAAGTGAAGCGGCGAATCGGAGAAGGAGAACGAGATTCGCAACAGCTCTCCTGTCTCGCAGACGGGGCACTGCGCCAACTTCGTTGCGGGTACGGACATCGCACCACATATCGTCGGGAACCGGGCCCACTGGGTCCATAGCACGCTCGGCCGATCTTTCCCGTGGCACGAACGAACTACTCGTGACTCGAACGGGCTATTCGGTGTCGTGGATGGCCGGCAACTCCTTGCCGATGTAGCGAGAACGAAGCCGGCCACCCTCTCTCCAGTACGCGTACCAGTACGGCCCGTGGGGGCATCTGGTGCAGTTCGCCCGACCACACTTCACCGTCTCCTGCCGGAACGTGACACGTCCTCGCGAGGGCTTTCCGGCGGGCTCGAACTCCTGCCCTTCCCGGGCGAGAAGGAGCCCCCGAGCAAAGATGATCAAGCGCCGAAGATCGTATTCGTCGAGCTCGCGAACCTCGCGAATGAGCTCCCGTTCGAGGGGGGCCAATTGGGTTTCTCGTCTTTCCGACAGCCGTTGACCGTTGACCGGGCGTCTTAGGTAGCACCTTACCTAAGATGCGACAAGGACAAAAGCCCCGTGACCTCCCGGAGGGAGCGCCGAAACGCTAGGCGGAGAGGCTCCTGGCCTCCTGGACGGGGAGGCGGACTGGCTCGGCTACCCTCTGGCCCCTGTCTCCACCGCGCTCGTCGACGAGCGTCCACCCAAGCATCGGGCTTACTCGCTCGATGTGGGTCGCACAGAGATCCACGAATCTAGGGTCCCGCTCAGGCACGAGCTCCCAGATGCAGACGACGCGATCTCCGTACTTCACGGCGGCGGTCGCCGTGGCCGGCTCCTGACACCCCATCCTGGCGCACACGCGCATGGCGGGAGCATAAATCACATCTCTGTCATTCTCAAGTCTAAGACCGACGACACTTCGTCGGAACTCGCGAGAGAGCCCGATTGCTCCGAAAAGGTGGGGAAAACCGATCTTAGAACGATCTTAGGTAGCCAATCTGCTACATAAGAGACGCTCGAATAATGGGCCCGGCTGACGACTCCAGCGCCGCCTGGGCCCCCTTTTTTTTATCGCCAAAAGACGAGGAAGAAGCCCAAAATGGACCTCTTCCCTGAAAAAGTGTACCCCGGAGTGGCCTTCCGGGTCGCCCCTTCGTGCCTCTCCGGAGTACAAAGACGATACTAATCCATGCGGCACGGACTCGCAAGTCCGGAAGGAGATCTTGGCGAACTTTCTGAAACCCCTCGGGTAGGGGCCCTAGGAGTAGATGAGAACGGGGGTTCCGACGTCGACGATCCCGAAGAGCTCCTCGCTATCCGAGATGTACATGCGGATACAGCCGTGCGAAGCAAAGGTTCCGATGGAGTCCGAATCGTAGGTACCGTGAATACGGATCCCCGACGCGTTGAGATACATCGCATGCGTCCCCAATGGGTTTCCCGGGCCGGGTGGGATTGACGCGGGAAGGTCCTTCCCCCACCCGTCGGGCGCGGGGTTCACCCACGTAGGGTTCTCCACCATGCTCACGATCTCCCACTCGCCCTTCGGGGTAGGAAATCCCCCAAGGCCGGTGGCGACCGGATACACCTTGGCGAGATCCAGTCCCTCGTAGAGATAGAGCTGGTTCTCCGAGATCCGCACCGCGATCGTGTAGCCGAGGTCTCCGGCGGTCACGTCTGCAACCGTGCGCTTGAGGGCGAAGTCAACCGAGGTTCGCTCCGGCCGCGACAGCGCTCGCATCAGCGCTCCGAGCGCCCGGTTCAAGCGAAGTTTCACGCCGTCTCGTGCGGTGCTGATCACGAGGCGTTCGTTATCGCCATCGAGCGAGAATCCTGCGCTGCGCGCCGACACGTTGACATCAGCACTCACGGTCTCGATGAACTGCTCCGCCCGGCGCTCATCGACGAGAACATTCAGCTCGAGGGAGCGTTCCACCGGATGATCGAACAGGCGGCGGAAGGCTCGGACCGGCCATGCGTACGCCCTCGCCATGGCCAGAGCCCGATCCACGGTTCCCTCCAGATCGACCGTGGTCCCGAGCTCCGCAGGAGTCACCTGCCACGTTTGATCGTCGGCGTGGACCAAGAGCTCGCGGTCGAGAAGGGAATCCGCCTCGTCCCGCAGGGCCGCGATCGCCTCCGCTCGCGTCATCTCGCCGACGTCGACCCCGCTGATCGTCACTCCCGGAAGGATTCTGCTTGCCGAAGCGGCCTCGAAGCCGAAAGCGCTTCCGGAGATGAGCACGACAAAGCTCGTGAGCACGACGAGCAGACGGAGCCCGCCGACCCGGCCGAACCTAGACCGTGCATGCTTCCGTCCACCGAGGGTGGGACGGGGCGAGGCGTGCTTACGAGAGCGGCTCATCGGGACAAAGCATACATCCTGCGAAAGTTTCCTATTGGCGCCTCTTCGGACCCTATCCCGTTGGCAACGCGATCCCAAGACCGACCGCGAATGCCGTCTCGGTCCGTCCCACTTGCGAGACGACGACCTTGCCGGCTGAGGCTTCCACCAGAGCCGACACAGCGCGGTCCCCAACGAGATCGCTCAGATGAAGGATCACGGTCCTTCCCGCGGGGACCACGACATCGGCCAGCTCCGGGGGGGCGACCGACCCCTTCTCACCAAGCAGCGTCACCGAAACGGTGGCGTCGCCCTCCCCGGCGTTTTGCACGACGAGCCTCGCGGCGCCGCCAGCGGGCCCGAGGGCGGGAAGGGCAAGCCACCGTTGCGAACCGACCGTCCGACCTCCGACGCTTGCTTCGTCGACTCGCTCGACGCTGAGCCTTCGACCCGCAACGAACGGCACCTCCGATTCAGGGGCATCAACGAAGAGGCCGCCGAGGAGGTCTTTGACGTTGAACGCTCGCGCGGCAGGCCCGCGGAGTTCCACCTCTTTCAGGGCCTCCGCGAGGCGATCCTCTCCCTGGGCTCGAGCGACCAGGGGCACGACCCCCTGGTCAGGTACCTGCAGGGAGAGCTGGCTTACTCCGGAGCCCCCGGTCGCGGGGAGAAAAGATCTGAGGCCCGATGACATCTGTCCCAAGATGGCCCTCGTCGAGCCTGCCGCCAGACCGAAACCGGCAACGGCCACCTCGCCGAGGTGAGCGACGACCGTGGCGGCGAGGGAGCGTTTTCCCAGCGCGTATTCGTTCAGGTTGAACGCGACCGCGCGCTGCGGTCCCAAGACGATTCCCGACAGGGCGCTCGGACTGATGGTCTTCCTCTCGGTCGTGAGCGCGACATCGACGACGACCTCCTGGCGGAGGGGATTCAGGACGACGAGACGATCGTCTCGCCCCCGAACCGTCGAGCCTTCCGGGACGAACCAGGTATCCGACGTTCTCGGCGTGCAGGGCTCCGCCGCGAGACCGTTCAATCTTCGGTGCACCGCCATGCCGACGGCCCCGGCAGCGCCGAAAAACTCCGCGGCGCTTCCCGCGGCGAGCCGATCGGCGGGTACCTCGACGGATCGGTGGCTCATCGCCGGCACGGTCGTGCGGAATCCGGTCGGACTCAACCCGCTGCGGTAGGTGACGACCCGAACCTCGACCTCGCGCTCCGTTGGATTCGCCAGCCAGAGGTAGGCCCTCCAGTCCTCACCGCCCCCATGTGGGCAGAACCAGACCGTCGAGACATCCGAAGGAACACGCTCGGCCGCATGCGATCGCGGGCCGATCTTCTCGAGGGCGATCCCCGCCGCAATCACGGCGACGGAAAGCAGGATCGCTCCGAGAACACGCTCCCTGGGAGTCACGAGACCGCAACCTCCTTGTCCCTGCGGCCGAGGAGCTCGGCTATGCGAACCGAAGCACGCCCGGGCGCCCGGCTCCACCGACGTCGGCGGGGTCGAGCAACGACCAACGTGCCAAGCCAGAGGATGGCAAGCACGACAAGGGCGACCGTCCGCGCGAACTGTCCGCCGAATTCGGCGACGAGCGCCTCTGTTCCCCGGTGGGCCTCGAACCCGACTCCCCAGCCGAACGCCAGGAACGGAGCGGCGTGGCCCTCGAGTCGCCAGCCGTCCTCGAAGGGCGTAGAGAGGAAAACGAGCCCGCCGGCCGGCAGATTGACCGAGCCTTCGAATCGGCCGGCCGCCACGCGGGGCAGGGCCGTGGGGCGAGTCACCAGTTTCGCCGGCGCGAGCAAATCGTCGCCCGTTGCTCGGCCGACCGGCCCCTTGCCCCCGAAGGCGCCCCCCAGCGGAAAGACCCTCGGGTTCTCGTAGATGCGAAGACCTCCAGCCTGCTGGATAAGGTCCAGGTCGACCTGCAAGGCGAGCCGCTCCCGCACGGCGATCGGCAGATCGCCCGACCCCGCGACGACGAACCGAACACCGAAGGGCGCGAGAAGCGACCCACCGTGACGGACGTCGCCGGCCAGGATCGCTCGGAGCGCCCGGTCGAGTTGCGCGAAGGCCGTCCCGCCAGCGGGCGCCCCGATCTCCACGGCGCTCCTTCCCTGCTTCCCCGTCACCCCGTATCGAATCGAGGCCGGACCCGCAGAGAGGACACCTTCCGGCGAACCTCCGGGAGCGGGGAATCGACCGCCGAACGGAGCGCCGATCCAGAGAACGCGAAACGGCGTTGCCGGATCCGCCGTGGCAACGACCGGCCATGCCGGAGGAACCGCGTTCTCACCGACCGCCCACGCTCCGCGCGCCGCCTGGACGGCCTGGAGTCCGAGTCCCAATGCCAGGACGAGTGCGAGCGCCGCGGTCGAGAGCTGCCGGTATCCGAACGCGTGCCGGCCGACGCCCTCCGCGACTACTTGCATCGCGAGCCCGACGAGCAGCGAAAGACCGAAGGCTGCCGCCGCAAGCGGCGCGGTAAGATCGCTCGCCCATCGCGGCAGATAGCCTGCACCCGCGGCCCACGCGAGAAACGGCGCCGCCGCTGCCACGAGAGCTGCACGCCACGCCCATCTTCGGTGCTCGTCTCCCGTGAGAACGAGCGCGATGACCCCGGCGATGGGCAGGAAGAACCCGATGACCCAGGCGCCGGGCGCGCTCCCCGGCGAGAGCCGGAGCAATTGCCCGAACGACACGAAGCCGGCGGCCTCGGGCGCCAGACCGCCGGTTCTGATGAGGCCGGCGGCGGTGGGGAAAACGAGCGCCGCCCCGACGGTCATCGCCCCGCCGAGGCGACCGATCCCGCGAACGGGACTTCCTCCTCGCTCGGGGATGAGCAACGCAACGGCGGCCACGAGTCCGAGTGGAATCCAAACCGAAGGAAAGAACGCACCGACGAATCCAAGGCCGAGGCCGGTCGACGCCACCCACGAAAGCGTCGGCTCGGAGGTCCGAGGCCCAAAGGCTTCCCAGACGCGGATGACCAGCCACGGCAGACCGGCAAGCAGCACGAGCACCGCAACTCGTCCTTCGGAGATCGCCCACATGGCTAGAGCCGAGAGAACGTAACAGCCCGCACCGATGATGGCCGCCCGCGGTTCTTGGATCCGACGCAGGATGGCCCGATAGCAAAGGACCGCAGCCACGAGCGGCGCTACGGCAACGATCAGCTTCGCGAGGAGCGCGGGACTCCCAAGCGCGAGAACGCTCCCGAGTCCGAGGATTGCGGCGGCCGGGCTCGCGGACCCGGGTCCACCAAGACCGTGGGAGGACCACCCCGACGCGAACTCGCGGAAGAATCCCGACGGTTCCGCCGGGAATGTGGGCAGGGCTCCCCCCTCGAGCCCCGAGGCTCCAAGCACTCCGCGGAAGGAGATGAGGGTGAGCGCGACTCCCAGAAGCAGCCCGACGCCGATCGGGTGTTGGGCGAAGACGCCCGCGACGCGTCGGCGGAGCGGCGGGATGTCGACTTCCTCGCCGGGTTCGAGCGGGCCAGCGCGATCGCCGACGATGATCGACGATGCCTGAAGGGCCCATCGTTTGAGCCGGGCGCCCGCCGAGGTCATGTGTTGAACGATCTGGCGGTCCGGCACGCGGCGAACGGCTTGCGCGCGTACTCGACGACTGAGGGTCCCGGGCAGATGGATCAGGTTCCACCACCATGCGGCGAGGACGTCGGCGACGCGTGCGCGCCGCGACGCGGCGAAAAGCACGACCCGCGCGAGTCCCTGAAACAGAAACAGCGGAAGGACCCATGCGAGCGAGACGAATCCGTAGTTCTTGAGCAGGCTCGCCAGAGCGGCCCGCTCGCTCAGGTACCGATCCTCTCCGAGATCGGAGTCCGGCCGCTCTCCGCGATCTCCCGCCTCCCGGTGACGCACGGCAGCGCGCGGCTCGACGAGCACCCGGTACCCGGCGAGTCTCGCCCTCCAGCAATAGTCGAGAAAGCCATGGGCGGAACGAAAGCGCTCGTCGGGTGCGCCGATCCGATCGAGCACCTCCCGGGAGATGAGCATCGCCGTAAATGACACGAACAGCACTTCGCGCGGGCTGTCGTACTGCCCGTGATCGATCTCCCCCTTCTCGATCGGCGAGTACGGATACCCGAATCGGTCGGCCGACCCCCCGAGCTCGCGAAGCACGTCCGGGGCTTCCCAGGATCGGACTTTCGGACCGACGATGCCCACTCCCTCAACGCCTCGAGCCGAGCTGACGAGTTGCGCGATGGTGTTCCGTTCCAGGACGGTGTCGTCGTGGACGACGAGGACGTAGTCGGCGCTCCGACCGGCCGAGGTCTCGAGCGCCTTCGCAACGGCCGCGGGGAACCCGACGGGCTGGGGCATCCGGATCACCGCATCCTTGCCGAGAACCCGAGTCAGAATCTTCGGCGAGTCGTCGGAGGAGGCGTCGTCGACGGCAATGACGGCGAGTCGACGATGTGTTTGCCGCGCGAGGCCGCCAAGTGCGTCTCGGAGCCACACCTCCCCGTTCCTCGTCACGAGGACGACGAGGACGCTCGCCGAGGGCCCCTTGCTCCTGGTGGGAGCGGGATCTCGCTCCGGTGTCATGGCGCCGACAATAGGGCGTTTCTGACTGGTGGGCTTGCTCGCCTCAAAAAGGAGGAGGGGGGGTCGCAACCCCCCCTCCCTCATTCGCGCTCTATCTCAGCGCTTGCGGCGCGCGGTCTTTCTCCGCGCCGTCTTCTTCCGGGCCGGCTTCCGAGCGGTGGTCTTTCGGCGCGCGGTCTTTCTCCGCGCCGTCTTCTTGCGGGCCGGCTTCCTGGCAGTGGTCTTGCGGCGCACGGTCTTCTTTCGCGCCGGCTTCCTTCGCGTTGCTTTCCTAGCCGACTTCTTCGCGGTTCGCTTCCGGGCGGCTGCCATGTCTCACCCCCTTTCGACTACGACGCCATCCGCTTCAGACGGCGTCGCTCTCGCTCACTCATTCCACCCCACACGCCGTACCGCTCATCACGGCGTAGCGCGTAGTTGAGGCACTCGATTCGAACGTCGCACAGCGCGCAGATGCGCTTCGCTTCTCTCGAGGACCCCCCCTTCTCGGGGAAGAAGATCTCCGGGTCGAACTCCCGGCACTTCGCGCGTTCCTGCCACGGAACGTAGTGGTGCATGCCTCCCCCCCATGAATCACACGGATGTGACTTACATTCGTGTGATTCTGACGGGGCCGATCGCAAATGTCCAGGGCTATTTGAGTACTTTTTCCGTTATGTGCGGACGGCACGGGTCTCGATCCGTTCATAGGTCGTCGTGCGCTCGACCGGGATTCTCCCAATCGCACGGATGGCGTCCTGGAACTCATCCGGCTCCATGCGGATGCCCCATTCCGCGCCGGCCATTCGGGAGATCGTTTCTTCCATGAGCGTGCCGCCGAAGTCATTGGCCCCCCCCTGAAGGATGACCTTGCAGCCCTCGACTCCGAGCTTGACCCACGAAACCTGCACGTTGTCGATCAGCCCGCTCAGCAGGATGCGCGCCACGGCGTGCATGCGCCGGTTCTCCTCGAACGTCGGGCCGGGCCGCGCTTTGCCCGCGAGGTAGATCGGCGCGTTCTGGTGGATGAAGGGAAGGGGCACGAACTCCGTGAACCCACCCGTTTCCTGTTGGATGCGAGCCAACCGGCGGAGATGCGCGACCCAGTGCGGCGGTGCGTCGACGTGTCCGTACATGATCGTCGACGATGAACGGAGGCCGACTGCATGCGCGGTCTTCACGATGTCTTCCCACGTGTCTGCTGGAAGTTTTCCCTTCGTGAGCACCCAGCGAACCTCGTCGTCGAGGATCTCCGCTGCGGTTCCCGGAATCGTCCCCAAGCCGCGTCGCTTGCATTCCTCGAGGAACTCTCGGAAAGCGATGCCGAGTCGAGTGGCGCCGTTCAGGACCTCCATGGGGCTGAAGGCGTGGATGTGGATCGCCGGCACCCGTGCCTTCACGGCATCGATCAGATCAAAATAGAAGGTCCCCGGAAGATCGGGATGGATGCCTCCCTGTATGCAGACCTCGGTTGCCCCATACGCCCAGGCTTCCTCCGCCCGGTCCGCGACCTCCGTCAGCGTCAGCGTGTACGACTCGGGATCCACCTCCCGCTGCGCGAACGCGCAGAAGCGGCATCCCACGTAGCACACGTTCGTGA
>JBOGWA010000094.1:0-8958 GCA_050693155.1 Actinomycetota bacterium
CCCTTTCGGGCACCGGATCCTAAATCCGGCGCGTCTCCCGGGTTCCGCCACTCTCGCGCGCGTGGGCCGTGCAGGACTCGAACCTGCAACCTTGGGCTTAAGAGGCCCCTGCTCTAGCCGATTGAGCTAACGGCCCAGGGTGACCGAGGGGACTCGAACCCCCAACCTTCGGGACCACAACCCGACGCTCTAACCACTTGAGCTACGGCCACCATGTGAGATCGATTGTAATGAGGGCCTGGCGCGCCGGGAGGGATTCGAACCCCCGACCCGCTGCTTAGAAGGCAGCCGCTCTGTCCCCTGAGCTACCGGCGCGGGTGTCCAGACGGTCCAGTGTAGGCGGACCGACCTAGCGGACGGGCTGTCTGGACGCTCTCCAGAGGACGCCGGAGAGAAGCGTGAGGGCCGCCCCGATGAAGAGCCAGGGCTTCGGATCCCCGCCCGTCTCTGCCAGCCCGTCAGGCATCTCTGGTGTCGGGCTCGGCTCCACTGTGGGCGTCGGGCTCGGTTCGGGCGAAGGCGATTCCGTGGGGGTCGGCGCGACCGTTTCGGTTGGCGTCGGGGTGGGAAGCGCCTGCGCCGGTTCCTCCCCCTTGGTTCCACGAGCGACCGCGAGTGCCACGGACAGCGAGAAGACGACGAGAATCGCAAGAGCGAACGGAAGCGCCCCGCGCTTCGGTCCGGGCACCGGAACTCCTTCCCCTCCGAGGTCGGCCGATTCTAACAGCCGCCCCGGTCCCCACCAGCCATTTTGGCGGACCGCAGCGTTCGGGGGGCGGAGCGGCTCGCCGCGATGCTAGCCGGTTGCGGCATTTCGGTCAAAACGCGGGTAAGCGGGGGGTTCGGGGGGATAGCTCGCCAATGGTGGCGGAAGCCGATCTTGGCGCGAGGCGAGCGGTCCCCCGATCGGCGGGGGGTTCGGGAGCGGGTGAGGGGAATCGAACCCCCGTAGCCAGCTTGGAAGGCTGGAGCTCTACCACTGAGCTACACCCGCGGAACGACGCACACACGGTAACAGTGGTCTTCCGGGGATGCAGGGAGCCTAGAATCGCGCCGCGGGGCGTAGCGCAGCCTGGTTAGCGCGCGTGCTTTGGGAGCACGAGGTCGGCGGTTCGAATCCGCCCGCCCCGACGATCGTTCCCCCCGACGATTGCCCTCGAGTCCGGCGAACGCGCCGGATGGCAGGATTCCCCAGGGAGGGATAGAAAGACCTATCAAGATGACGCGCCGAGCCCGCTACGCGCAACGGTTCACCTTGGTTGCCCTCCTTCCCCTCCTTGCAGGCGTGCTCGCGCCGGGGGCATCGGCCGGGGGAGCCGCTTCCGCGGGAAGGCTCAACGAGCCGTACCGGGACCTCGGAATCACGACGCTCAACATCCTTCCTCCGGGCCAGGGCAAGTACTTGAACGCCCTGGAGCTGGTCCAGGCACAAGCGATAGGTATCCAGCCCTCCCAGAACACCGACCAGATCGAGATGTACGACTCGCTGGTTCAGGGATACCGAACGCTTCGACCCGGGCGTCTCGACCGGTACTTCAAAGACGCCTCTTTTGGCGTTCCACGCCAGCGCGTCACTCGCCGTTATTCCCCGCGTGAGGGTGTTGTCATCCTGCGCGACCAGTTCCAGGTCCCCCACGTCTACGGCGCCACCCGTGGCGACACGATGTTCGGCTCCGGGTACGTCTCGGCAGAGGACCGGCTCTTCATGATGGACGTTCTCCGCCACGTGGGCCGCGCTCGCCTCTCGCAGTTCCTCGGGGCGAGCCCGGAGAATCTCGCGATGGACCGCGCCCAGTTCGCGTTCGCCGACTACACGGAAGAAGAGTGGCTCGCGATGCAGGATCGGCTTGTCGAGCTAGACCCGGTCCTGGGTGGGCAGGTCATCGAAGACATCCAGTACTACACGGCCGGGATCTACCAGTACATCGACGAGGCGCGAATGGATCCGACCAAGCTGTCAGGTGAGTACGGCGCGCTGCAGGTGCTCCCAGAGCCGTGGCTCCCAACCGACACGGCTGCCGCGGCGTCGGTCATCGTCGCGTCGCTTGGCGCCGGCGGGGGCGGCGAGCTCGAGAACGCGGCCTTCCTCGATGCCCTCGAGAACGAGGGCTACTCGCCGGCGGAGGCGCGTCGGATCTTTGACGACCTCCGGTTCGCAGAGGATCCGGAGGCGCCGGTCACGGCGGATGGACGGTTCCCGTGGAACAACGACCTCGGGCCCGTCGACCCCGCAGCCGTGGCCCGTCCCGACGACGCTGCAGAGATCCTTGCGAGCATTCCCGCTCGCCCGAACACGATCACCGGTCCATTCGGCCCAATCCAACTCGGGTTCCCCGACGCGGCGAGCAACGCGCTCCTCGTCGGGTCGAGGCTTTCGGAGAGCGGCCGCCCCCTGGCCGTGTTCGGGCCGCAGACCGGGTACTGGTCTCCGGAGATCCTGATGGAGATCGATATGCACGGCCCGGGCATCCACGCACGGGGCGCGGCCTTCCCGGGCCTCTCCCTCTACGTCCTCCTGGGCCGTGGTGATGGGTATGCATGGAGCGCCACGTCGGCGGGTGGGGACCAGGTGGACATCTACGCCGTCAAGCTCTGCAATCCCGACGGGGGTGAGCCCGCTCTCGACAGCACGTCGTATGTCAACGGGTCGGGCAAGTGCGAGGCCATGGAGATCCGCGAGCTCTCCTACGTGGCCAAGCCGAGCGCCGGGGGGGTGCCGGATTCCTCCCAGGCCCCGGGCAACATCCTGGTCGAGCTTCGTTCGGAGCGAACCGACTACGGCCTGGTTCGCGCTCGAGGAACCATCAAGGGGAAGCCGGTCGCGTTCACGATTCTCCGTTCGAGCTATGGGGGAGAGGTCGACTCAGCGCTCACCTACGTCGAGATGCTCGACCCGCGACGGATCAACGGACCACGGGACTTTCAGCGCGCGTTCAGCCGTTTCTCATCGACCTTCAACTGGTTCTATGTCGACGGTCGCCACATCGCGTATCAGCTGGGCGGGTATCACCCGCTCAGGGCCAGGGGCGTGGATCCGGATCTGCCGGTCTGGGGGCAACCGCAGTGGCGCTGGCGGGGCCTTCTCTCGTTCCGTGACACGCCGAAGGCCACCGACCCCGCGAAGGGCTACATCACGAGCTGGAACAACAAGCAGGCTCACGGCTTCCGAGCCAACGACGGGCAGTGGTCCTACGGACCCGTCTACCGCAGCCAACCGCTCGACGACAGGATCGTCGACGCCGCGCGAGACGACCGAAAGATAAGTCTCGTGGAGCTGGTGCAGGCCATGGAGGACGCGGCCACCGTCGACCTCCGGGGCGACAAGGTGCTCCCATTCATGCTCCGGGTAATCGGCAAGCCGAAGGACGCTCGGCTGGGGCGGGTGGTCGACCTCCTCTGGAAGTGGCGCCGCGCCGGGGCGCATCGCGCAGACCTCGCGAAGCCGTTTAACAGCGAGTACGACCACGCGGCCGCGGTCGCGGTGATGGACGAATGGTGGAGCCGAGCGCTCGAGGCGGTCTTCAAACCGGCGCTGGGCAAGGCGTTCGACGACATGCCGATCAGCCACCACAATCCGCCCGGTCCGGTCGGGAGCTCGATGCAGACCGGCTGGTACGGGCAACTTCAGAAGGACCTTCGGACGATCCTCGGCTTGCCCGTTAGGGGCAAGTTCTCTCGGATCTATTGCGGGAAGGGAAGCCTGACCCGTTGTCGAGCGGCGCTCGAGGGGAGCCTGAAGGGCGCCGTCTCGGTGCTCGAGAACCAGTACGGGCCGAACCCCAGGAGCTGGGGAGCGAACGAAGAGGGTGACCGGATCCAGTTCGTCACCCTCGGTGTCCAGGGGCAGGAATCGATGCAGTGGCAGAACCGACCCACGTTCCAGCAAGTCGTCGAGTTCGCGCCTCCGAGCCGCCCGAGAAGCCGCAGTCGCTGAGCCTCCAGGCGGCCGTTCCAGCATCTCTGCCCTAGAATCGCCGGACCCCTGAGGATCGCCCGTGCAGACCACCCTGGAAGAAGTCGACAAGCACAAGGTCAAGCTCACCGTCGAGGTCACGCCCGACGAGGTGAAGCCCGTCCTCGACCTCGCGTACCGCCACCTCGCTGAGTCCGTGAAAGTTCCCGGATTCAGGAAGGGAAAGGTGCCGCGGAAGATCATCGACACGCATGCGGGCCGCGGAGCCGTCATGCAGGAATTTCTCGAGCACGCCCTGCCGAGCTTCTATCGCGATGCCCTGCGGGAACAGGATCTGGCTCCGATCTCCGACCCGGAGTTCGAGGACGTCGACGTCTCCGACCTCGCTGCCCACGGGCTGCGATTCAGCGCGACAGTCGAGACCCGCCCGCGGCTCACGTTCGTCGAGGCCGACTACACGGGGATCTCCGTCGAGCGACCACCCGTGGCCGTTTCCGAGTCAGACCTCGACGAGCAACTGGAGCATCTCCGCGACCGCTTCGCCGAGCTGGAGACGGCGGAGCGACCGGCTCGCCCCGGCGACTACATCGTCGCCGACATTCGCGCATACGTCCACGAAGAGGAAATCCCCGAAGCGACAGGGCAAGACGTGCTCTACGAGGTGGGGAGTGGCGCGATCGTCCCCGAGCTCGATCGAGAGATCGAGGGGAAACGGAAGGGCGACATCATCAAGTTCAACGCGACGCTGCCCGATCGCTTCGGCGACAACGCCGGGCGGGAGGTCGCGTTCCAGGTTCTCGTCAAGGAAGTTAAGGCAAAGCACCTTCCGCAGCTCGACGACGAGTTCGCGAAGACAGCGTCCGAGTTCGACACCCTCGAAGAGTTGAAGGCCGACATCCGCAAGAAACTCGGGATGCTAAAAGAGGTCGCCGCCGACGCGGCGCTCCGCGACCGGGTGCTTCAGAGCCTCATCGACACGGTAGACGTGCAGCTGCCGGATCGTCTCGTCGACCAAGAGACGGAATCGCGGGTCCGGAGCGCGAGCGAGCGAGCCGAGCGGCAGGGAACGACGCTCGAGGCCGTCCTGCAAGCGTCGAACATCGACGAGCTTCAGTTTCGTTCCGACGCGAGGGCCCACGCGATCCGCGCGATCAAGGCCGACCTTGCGCTCGAGGCGGTCGCCCGCGGGGAGAGCATCCGCGTGACGGACGAGGAACTCGACGAGACCGTCGCGGCGATCGCCCGCGACGCGGGGCGAAAACCGGAGGAGGTTCGCCGCGCGCTCGAAGCGACGGGACAGATCATCGCCGTAGCCGGTGATATCATCAGATCGAAAGCGCTCGACGTCGTCGTGGCGCACGCGAACGTGGCGGGCGACGACGGTTTCCCCGAGACAGCAGAGGAACCGAGCCCGCCAACCGAAGGGAAGGAAGCGTGAAGGACTATCTCGTTCCAATCGTGATCGAACAGACGAATCGGGGAGAGCGTTCCTTCGACATCTACTCGCGACTGCTGAAGGAACGCATCGTTTTCCTCGGGACCCCGATCGATGACCAGGTGGCAAACCTCGTCATGGCGCAGATGCTTCACCTGGAATCCGAGGAACCGGACAAGGACGTGAATCTCTACATCAACTCGCCGGGCGGCGACATCACGTCGCTCTTCGCGATCTACGACACCATGCAGTACATCAAGCCGGACGTTTCGACGATCTGCATGGGGCAGGCAGCGTCGGCGGCCGCGGTCCTGCTGGCGGCGGGAGCGAAGGGCAAGCGCTACGCGCTTCCGCATACTCGTGTCCTCATCCACCAGCCGACCGGCGGAGCCCAAGGACAGGCGGTCGACATCGAGATCCAGGCGAGAGAGATTCTTCGGTATCGGGCCTTGCTCGACGAGATCCTCGCCGAGCACACCGGTCAGACGCTCGACAAGGTCAAGGGAGATACTGATCGCGACTTCATCATGACGGCCGAGCAGGCCAAGGAGTACGGCATCATCGACGAAGTCATCACGGCGCGGAAGTTGAAGACCGAACTCGCGGCCGCCGCCGCCGCGTCGTCGTAGGATGGCAGGCGACGTGCGCAGGAGCGGAGCAGCGTAGAGATGAGGCGTCGTGGCCAAGCTCGGTGACTCCGACCTCCTGAAGTGCTCCTTCTGCGGAAAGAGCCAGAAGCAGGTCAAGAAGCTCATCGCCGGGCCCGGCGTCTACATCTGCGACGAGTGCATCGACCTCTGTAACGAGATCATCGAGGAAGAGCTCTCCGAAACAACCGAGCTGAAGCTCGACGAGCTCCCGAAGCCCCGCGAGATCTACGAGTACCTGAACGACTACGTCATCGGCCAGGAGCAGGCGAAGAAGGTCCTCTCGGTCGCCGTCTACAACCATTACAAGCGAGTCCAGGCCGGTCCGACGGAGGACGTCGAGCTCCAGAAGTCGAACATCCTGCTCCTTGGACCGACCGGCTGCGGGAAAACGCTGCTCGCGCAAACGCTCGCCCGAATGCTGAACGTCCCGTTTGCGATCGCCGACGCGACCGCGCTCACCGAGGCCGGCTATGTCGGGGAGGACGTCGAGAACATCCTGCTGAAGCTCATCCAGGCCGCCGACTACGACGTCAAGCGCGCCGAGCAGGGGATCATCTACATCGACGAGATCGACAAGATCGCGAGGAAGGCGGAGAACCCGTCGATCACCCGAGACGTCTCGGGCGAAGGCGTCCAGCAGGCCCTCCTGAAGATCCTCGAAGGAACGAGCGCCTCGGTTCCGCCGCAGGGCGGTCGCAAGCACCCGCACCAGGAGTTCATCCAGATCGATACTACGAACATCCTGTTCATCTGCGGCGGAGCGTTCTCCGGCCTCGAGCGGTTGATCGAGTCACGGATCGGGCGAAAGGGAGTTGGCTTCGGCGCCGACGTCCGGAAGCTCGAAGAGAAGGACGTCGGCGAGATCCTCGCGCGGGTTCTCCCAGAAGATCTCTTGAAGTACGGGCTGATTCCGGAGTTCGTCGGCCGGCTTCCGGTTCTCAGCCACGTCCACAACCTCGACAAGCAGGCGCTCATCGACATCCTGACACTCCCGAAGAACGCCCTCGTAAAGCAGTACATGAAGTTCTTCGAGCTCGACGAGGTTGAGCTTGCCTTCGAGACCGATGCGCTTGATGCGATCGCCGACCAGAGCATGATGCGCGGCACCGGCGCCCGCGGTCTGCGGGCGATCATGGAGGAAGTGCTGTTGAACGTGATGTACGACCTCCCATCCCGCCGGGACATCCGCAAGTGCGTGGTGAACGCCGAGGTCGTGCTGAACGGCGTGAACCCGACGCTCGTCCCGCAACGCCGCCAGGCTGCACCGGCTCGCAAAGAACGCTCCGCCTAGCCTGCTACGGCGGAAAGGGCGACGACGTCCTCTATGACGGGGAGGGAACCGACTACGTCGTTGGCGGCCCGGGCAACGATACCCTCTACAAGTGCAGAGACGACGAGCAGGACACGTTCGGTGAGAGCATCGAGAACATCATTGGGCCAAGCAAGGCCTACTGTCACCACAACTATGAATAGGGTTGCAGACTCAAACGGACTTTCAGCCCAGAGCGCTCTTTGAACCGCCCCGGGTTCACCGGAGGCTCGATTCTCTGAGTCCAGTGGCCTCCCCTTGTGCCTCCTTGCGGTGGTAGGTGTCTTCGAACTCTGCGGGTGGGACGTTCCCGATCGGCTCGAGTAGGCGCCGGTGGTTGAACCAGTCCACCCACTCGAGCGTCGCGTATTCGACGTCGTCCAGGCCTTTCCACGGACCGCGCCGGCGGACCAGTTCGGTCTTGTACAGTCCAATGATCGACTCGGCAAGGGCGTTGTCGTACGAGTCGCCACGGGAGCCCACCGACGTCACCGCTCCTTCCTCGCCCAACCGCTCGGTGTAGCGGATCGAGAGGTACTGGCTGCCGCGGTCGGAGTGGTGGACCAGGCCGTCCAGGTCACCGCGGCGGTGCCAGATCGCCATCTCCAGGGCGTCGAGCACGAGATCGGTCCGAAGCGACCGGGAGGCCTGCCAGCCGACGATGAACCGAGAAAACCCGTCGATGATGAACGCCACATGGATGAAGCCCGACCAGGTCCTCACGTAGGTGATGTCGGCCAGCCACAGCCGGTTGGGCCGGGAGGCGGAGAAGTCCCGCTCGACGAGGTCCGCTGGTCGGCTCGCCTGCTCGGCGGGGGTGGTGGTCCGGTAGGTCTTGCCTCGCACGGCGCCCTGCAGGCCCACCCGCCGCATCAGTCGCTCCACGGTGCAGCGGGCGACCTCGATGCCTTCACGGCGGAGCTGTCGCCACACCTTGCGCGGCCCGTACACGTTGAAGTTCGCCTCGTACACCCGGTGGATGTGGCCCTCGAGCTCGGCGTCGCGGAGCGCCCTTCGCGACTGCAGCCGCCGCTTGGCGTCGTAGTAGGTGGACGGGGCGATCGGCAGATGGGCGCAGATCGGCTCGACCCCGAACTCATCCTTGTGCTCGTCGATGTAGGTGCTCATCTGCTCGGTCGGCGGTCGAGCTCCGCCGCGAAGAAAGCCGACGCGGACTTGAGGATCTCGTTGGCTCGGCGCAGCTCCCGGTTCTCGCGCTCCAGCTCCTTGAGCCGCTCCCGTTCCTCGGTCGTGAGTCCGGGGCGGAGACCGCCGTCGATCTCTGCGCGGCGCACCCAGCTACGGAGCGTTTCCGAGGACATGCCGAACTTCTCTGCGATCGAGGTGATCGCCGCCCACTGCGAGGCGTGCTCGTCCCGGTGCTCGAACACCATGCGGACGGCCCGCTCGCGGACCTCCTGCGGGTACCTGGTTGCTCTGGTCATGGCTCCATCCTCTCAAGGTCTGGAGCCTCCAGGAAACCCGGGGCGGTTCAGTACAGGCATATCTCCGAACCAGTGGCCTATGCACTTGGCCCCTCTTCGGCATTCATGACTTGGGATGGAATTGTTCTCTAGTGATGTCGGGGCGCAGGCGTCATCCGAGTCAGTCAACGATTTTGAGAGCTTTTTCAAAGGAGCGTCCACCAGAC
>JBOGWA010000095.1:0-1663 GCA_050693155.1 Actinomycetota bacterium
GCCGAAAGCGGCGAATTCCTCGGCCTCGTCCACCGACTCCTGCTCGGAGAAGAGGGGTTCTACGAATCGGTCTTCCGGAGCATGGGCGTCTCCTACGTGCCGGTGGCCTGGCGCCGGGACGTGAATCCGGTGCACGACTCGGACGAGTTCGAAGAGAAGCAGGCGCGGGTCATGCGCCTCATCAACATGTACCGGGTCCGGGGCCACTTGATCGCCCCGCTCGACCCGCTCGAAGCGGAACCACCCACGATGCATCCGGAGCTCGACCCCGCAACCTATGGACTCACCATCTGGGACCTCGACCGGGAGTTCATCACCGGCGGGCTCGCGGGGCGGGAGAAGGCGACGCTCGGTGACATCCTCGGGGTCCTCCGCGACGCGTACTGCCGAACGGGCGCCGTCGAGTACATGCACATGGAGGACCCGAGGCAGAAGGAGTGGATCCAGGAGCGTTTTGAGGGAATCGCGACGACTCTCAGCCGCGAGGAGCAGCACCGCATCCTTCGGGCGTTGAACCAGGCAGAGGCGTTCGAGACGTTTCTCCAGACAAAGTACGTCGGGCACAAGCGCTTCAGCCTGGAGGGCGCGGAGAGCCTGATCCCGATCCTGAACGGAGTCCTGGAGCAGGCCGGGGAGGGAGGAGTCGATGAGGTTGTGCTCGGCATGGCCCACCGCGGCCGGTTGAACGTCCTCGCAAACGTGGTCGGGAAGTCGGCGGCGAAGATCTTCCGGGAGTTCGAAGGCGACATCGACCCGAGCGTCCCGCAGGGCTCCGGCGACGAGAAGTATCACCTGGGCGCGACGGGAACCCACACGACCGAGGCGGGGAAGGACGTACGGCTTACGCTCGCTTCCAACCCGAGCCACCTGGAGGCCGTCGATCCGGTCGTGGAAGGGATCGCTCGCGCGAAGCTCGATCTCACCGGGCGGCACGATCAATACCCGGTGCTGCCGGTGCTCGTCCACGGGGATGCAGCGTTTGCCGGGCAGGGTGTCATCGCCGAGACGCTGAACCTCTCACAGCTGAGCGGCTACCGCGTGGGCGGGACGGTCCACGTCATCGTGAACAACCAGGTCGGCTTCACTACGGGGAGCTACGACGCCCGCTCGAGCACCTACGCAACCGACGTCGCGAAGATGGTGCAGGCGCCCATCTTTCACGTGAACGGCGACGACCCGGAGGCGTGCGTCCGGATCGCGCGCCTCGCGGTGCAGTTCCAGCAGGAGTTCCGCAAGGACGTCGTGATCGACATGTGGTGCTACCGCCGGTGGGGCCACAACGAGGGCGACGATCCTTCGTTCACCCAACCGATCATGTACCGGCGGATCGAGAACCGCCGGTCGGTCCGAAAGCTCTACACCGAGACCCTCGTGAACCGGGGCGACCTCAGCGTCGAGGATGCCGAGACTCTGCTCGGCGAGTTCAAAGGGGAGCTCGACCGAGTGTTTGACGAGGCGAAGGCGCCGTCGGAGGCACCCGCGATCGAATGGAAACGTCCTGAGCCGCTGGTCGGGCTCCCGCCGGTCGAAACGGGGATCGACCGAGCGGTCATCGACGAGATCGCCGGCGCGATCTCGCGGGTTCCCAACGGCTTCCACGTTCACCCGAAGCTCGGGAAGTGGCTCGAGGACCGGCGCACCGCCGTTGAGCAGAGCGCTGTTG
>JBOGWA010000096.1:0-20811 GCA_050693155.1 Actinomycetota bacterium
CCATTCCCGAGGGCCCCGGTCCCGGCGGCATTCGTCCCGATGCTGTTTCCCCGGACGAAGTTGCCGGGGGCGTCAGAGATCTTCACTCCGTCGAAACCGTTTGCCGAGATGAGATTCCCCGCACCAGCCGCGGCGCCGCCAATGGTGTTTCCCGTTGCGGCTAGGTTGCGGAGCTCCACCCCGTGGGATCCGTTTGCTACGGCGCCGTTCCCGGCGGCATTCGTCCCGATGTAGTTGCCCAGAACGACGTTGCTCATACCTCCGACGTGGATACGGATGCCATCAAGGCCATTTCCGGAGATGACGTTCCGGTCGGTGGCCGTCGATCCGCCGATCGTGTTCGAATCTCCATCGACAATCTCAATACCGTTCCCGCTATTCGGGATCGCTCCAGTGCCGGCTGCGTTCGTCCCGATGAGGTTCCCCCGCACGGTGTTCGAGTCCGAGGTGTTGCCCTGGATCTCCACGCCGTCACTGCCGTTGCCGGAGATCACGTTGCCCGGCCCGATCGTGTTCGAGGTCGTGCCCGAGTTGATGATGACCCCATCGGCTCCGTTTCCCAGATCCCCAGTCCCCAACGCATCCGTCCCGATGAGGTTGCCCTGGACGAGGTTCCCCGTGCCCGTTGAGAACAGGTTCACACCGCTGCCGCTGTTGCTCGAGATGATGTTCCGGTCGGCCGGAACCGTTCCTCCGATCCTGGTCATGTCCACGCCCGGGTGAAGTGCCACACCGTCGGCTGTGTTTCCGGGGCCCGCCGCGGTTCCCGCGGCGTTGGTCCCGATCAGGTTCCCAGCGATGATCGTCCCGTCGGCTTCGACATGAACTCCGATGCCGTCGAAGTTCCGGATGTTCAGACCTCTGATCACCGTCCCGGAGTCGGTTCCGATGTCGAGTCCGCTGAAGGCTCCACCCGCACCGTCGAGTACGACGCTGATGGTTCCCGACCAAATCGTGTCGCTCGCGTTCGGAGCTGAGTCGGGCTCGCTGTACCCATTGATCGTGACGGTGTCGGTGATGAAGGGAAGGTCCGTTGCTGGAGTGATGACGTGCGGTCCGGCGCCCGTGATCGAGAAGTTGATGACGTCATCGACCGCGCTGCTGTCGTTGGACTCCTGAATGGCCTCGCGAAGTGTGCAGACGACCCCCGCACCGGGGTCGCTGTCACACGTCCCCTCCGGAGACCCGTCTCCAGCGTCGCCTGTGTCGTTCACGGTGAACGTCACGGCGAAGGATGGCGCGGCGGTCCAGGGGAGGAACGCCGATACGACGGCTGCGACGAAAGCGATCCGGGTCCAGCGCCTCATTGGGGCCTCCTCGTTGTCAGATGCTCTTATTTTTGGCGATCTGAAGGTACTTCAAACCCCCACGAGAAGGCGAATCCGACATTTCCGGCGCGCCCGCTAGTGCATGTGGCCGGCGTCCGCGGCGTCGTCCTCTTCCTCTTCGGGCTTCTCGACGACCGCGCTCTCCGTCGTGATGACCATGGCCGCGATGGAAGCAGCGTTCTCGAGCGCCGATCGCGTCACTTTTGCGGGATCGATGATCCCGGCCTTCATCAGGTCCACGTACTCGCCGGTGGCCGCGTCGAACCCCCTGGCGCCCTTCTCGGTTCGGAGCCGCTCGACCACGACCGAGCCCTCGAAACCCGCGTTCGACACGATGAGCCGCGCCGGGTCGGCGAGCGAGCGCAGGACGATCTGAGCGCCCGTCGCCTCGTCGCCCTCCAGGCCGACCTTGCCGACGGCATCCTCGGCCCGGATCAGCGCGACGCCGCCGCCGGGAACGATCCCTTCTTCGACCGCGGCCTTGGTGGCGGAGACCGCGTCCTCGATCCGGTGCTTCTTCTCCTTCAGCTCGATTTCCGTGGCCGCGCCGACCTTGATCACGGCGATGCCGCCGGCCAGCTTGGCGAGGCGCTCCTGAAGCTTCTCGCGGTCCCAGTCAGAGTCGGTGCGCTCGATCTCTGCCCGGATCTGGTTGATGCGGCCCTTCACGTCCGCGACCTTGCCGCCCCCCTCGACGATCGTCGTGTTGTCCTTCGTCACGAGGACTTTCCGGGCCTTGCCCAGCATGTCGAGACCGACGCTCTCGAGCTTCAGTCCGACCTCCTCGGAAATGACCTGGCCGCCGGTGAGGACCGCCATGTCCTCGAGCATCGCCTTCCGACGATCTCCGAACCCGGGAGCCTTCACCGCAACCGCGTTGATCGTCCCGCGGAGCTTGTTCACGACGAGGGTCGCGAGCGCCTCACCCTCGACGTCCTCGGCGACGACGACCAATGGTTTCCCTCCCTGGGTCGTCTTCTCCAGCAGCGGGAGGAGGTCCTGGATGCTCGAGATCTTTCCTCCGGAGAGAAGGATGAACGGCTCCTCGAGCACGGCTTCCTGCCGCTCGGGGTCGGTCACGAAGTACGGGGAGATGAAGCCCTTGTCGAACTGCATCCCCTCGACGAACTCGAGCTCCATCCCGAACGTCTGCGACTCCTCGACGGTGACGACGCCGTCCTTGCCGACCTTGTCCAGGGCCTCGGCGATGACCTCACCGACCGCGGGGTCGGCGGCCGAGATCGTCGCGACGTGAGCCACGTCTTCCTTCCCAGCGACGTCACGGGCCTGCTTGCCGAGCGACTCGACGACCGCGGCGACGGCCTTCTCGATCCCGCGTTTGAGCGCCATGGGGTTCGCTCCGGCCGTGACGTTCCGCATCCCCAAACGGACCATCGAGCGAGCGAGCACCGTCGCCGTCGTGGTTCCGTCCCCGGCGACGTCGTTCGTCTTCGTCGCGGCCTCCTTCGCGAGCTGCGCCCCGAGGTTCTCCCAGGGGTCCTCGAGCTCGACCTCTTTCGCGATCGTCACGCCGTCGTTCGTGATGACCGGCGCACCCCAGGACTTGTCGAGGACCACGTTCCGGCCCTTTGGACCGAGGGTGACCGAGACGGCGTCGGCCAGGCGATCGACGCCGGCCTGGATCGCGCGGCGCGCGTCGGCGTGGAACTTCAGCACCTTTGCAGGCATGCGAAAAACCTCCTAACGAGGATCGGAAAGGCTGGGGCTACTTCTTGCGGCCGGACTTCTTCGCGGCCGGCTTCGAGGACTTCCCTCCGCCGACGATCGCGAGGATGTCGCGGGCCGACAGCACGAGGTAGTCCTCCCCGCCGACCTTCACCTCGGTCCCGCCGTACTTGGAGTAGAGCACCCGGTCGCCCTCGGATACGTCCATGGGGACCCGCTGCCCCTCCTCGAAGCGGCCCGGGCCGACGGCGACCACGGCGCCTTCCTGGGGCTTCTCCTTCGCCGTGTCGGGGATGACGATGCCGGAGATGGTTACCTCGTCCTCTTCCTCGGGGCGGACGACGACCCGGTCTTCGAGCGGCTCAAGTCCGAACGCCATGGCTTCCTCCTTCAGTCTCGATTAGCACTCTCGATCAGTGAGTGCTAATGAGTCTAGCCGAGTGGGCCGAAACCTGGCAAGCCCGGCCCGCTCAGGCTCCTCGGAGCGAATCCACCGTCTGGCGAAGGCCGTCCTCGAGCTGCGTCCACGGCTTCCAGCCCAGCTCGGCGTCCGCCAGAGACGGATCGACGGCGCTCCGTGGAACCTCCCCCGGAGGAAGCGGGCCGAACTCGGGCTCGCCTGCGAAGCCGACGATGTCGGCGAGCAGCCGGAGGAGCTGGTGCACGCTCGTCTCGAGGCCGGTGCCCACATTGATCAGACGTCCCGATCCTTGATCGGCCGCAAGCGCCAGCGCGTGGACGGCATCGTCGACGAACACGTAGTCCCGAGTTTGGGCGCCGTCGCCGAAGATCGTCGGCGTCTCTCCCGCGAGCATCTTGCTCGCAAAGATCGCGACCACGCCCGCTTCCCCGCTCGGGTCCTGCCGCGGGCCGTAGACGTTCGCGAGCGCGAGCAGCGTGAAGTCGAGGCCCCCCGCGTCCCGGTAGTAGCGGAGATAGTCCCAAGAAACCTTCTTCGAGATCCCGTAGGGTGTCGTCGGGTGGCTCCCGGCAGCCGCGGTCTCCCTGGCCGGCAATCGGCGAGGGACGCCGTAGATCGTGCCACCGGAGCCGGCGACGACGGCCTTTCGCGTGCCGGAGCGAACCGCGGCCTGGAGAACGTTCAGCGTCCCCAGGATGTTCACCTCGGCGTCGCGACTCGGATCCTCGAGCGACGGCCGAACGGCCGACGCGGCCGCCAGATGCATCACCACCTCCGGCCGCTCGTGATCGAAGAGCTTCGGGATCTCCTCGCCGCGGATGTCGAGGTTCTGAAAGGTGAACGCTTTTCCGTACGAGCGCGCCTCCGCGAGATTCGCGATGTGCCCGGTCGAAAGGTCATCCACGCCGACGACCCGCCAGCCCTCGGCGAGCAGCCGGTCGCAGAGATGCGAGCCGATGAAACCGGCCGCACCCGTGACGAGAGCACGACGCTCCGCTTGGTCGCTCACGAAAGTGGAAGACTCGGGTCGGCCTCGACGTCGAAGCCCGACCGCTCACCCCGTTCCAGCCGGGAGGAGCCCGCGCACGCGATCATCGCGGCGTTGTCCGTGCACAGCTCGGGCGCCGGATACTCGAGCCGGATCCCTCGCCGCTCGGCTTCCTCGGACATCCTCGAGCGAAGACGGGAGTTCGCGATGACGCCACCACCGAGGAGCACCGTCGCCACGTTGCACGACTCCGCGGCGGCCATCGTCTTCTGGACCTGGACGTCGACGATCGCCTCCTGGAAGGATGCGGCGACGTCGGGGGCCGAGACCTCCTTCCCCGCGTCGCGTTCCTTCCGGACGTGGCGGACCACCGCGGTCTTGAGGCCCGAGAGCGAGAAGTCGAAGTCTCCGGATCCCGCCATCGCTCGGGGAAACTCGATCGCGGCCGGATCGCCCTCCTGAGCGAGGAGGTCGAGCGCCGGACCGCCCGGATACTCGAGCCCGAGGAAGCGCGCGATCTTGTCGAACGCCTCGCCGGCCGCGTCGTCGAGCGTCTGTCCGAGGATCTCGTAGCGATGCTCCTCCGGGATGTGTACGAGAAGGGTGTGACCGCCGGAAACGAGCAGACAGACGTACGGAGGCTCCGGGCGGCCGTCCCGAGGATCGAGGAAGTTCGCGTAGATGTGGCCCTCGAGATGGTTCACCGCGATCAGCGGCGCCCCGAGGGCGAGCGCGATTCCCTTCGCCGTGGCGAGGCCGACGAGAAGCGCGCCGATGAGACCCGGCCCGCGCGTTACCGCGACCCCTTCGATGTCGGACCAGCCACTCCCGGACTTCTCGAGAGCCAACGCCAACACCCCGTTCAGCCGCTCGAGGTGAGCCCGCGAAGCCAGCTCGGGGACCACACCGCCGAAACGAGCGTGAATGTGGTGCTGGCTCGCGAGCACGTTCGCGCGAACCGTGCTTCCGTTCTCGACGATCGCGGCTGCGGTCTCGTCGCACGATGTCTCGATACCGAGGACGTTCACGCTCTGTCCTCCGAGGCTCTCGGGATGCTCGCCGTCAGGCGCGCGAGCAGGCGAGAATACGCGGCGCTCCGGATCTCATCGACCCACATGATGAGCGCGTCTTCGCCCGTCTCCTGGTAGTAGCCCTTGCGCACCCCGATCGGGCGAAACCCGAACTGCCCGTACATGCGCTGGGCCGGCCAGTTCGCGGTCCGAACCTCGAGCGAGATGGAGTCCGCACCCAGCTCTCGGGCGCGCACCACGAGGACGTGCAGCACCCGCGAGCCGACCTTTCGCCTGCGCCACTCCGGGTCGACGGCGAGCGTCGTGATGTGACATTCCTCACCGTGCCACATCATGCCGCCGTACCCAACGACCTCCCCGGCGGCAAGCGCGACGAGGTAGACGCGGCTCGGACCGAGCCGGATCTCCGAGAGGAACAGGCTCTGGCTCCACGGGCGCGGGTAGACCTGGCGCTCGATCGCCATCACGCCGCGGACGTGTCGCCGCCGCATGGGCGTGATCTCGATATCAGCCGCTTCGGGCTCGAGCGTTCCAGTCGATCTTCGCATCGGGTTTCCTGATGTAGAGCGGCGTCACCTCGGCCGGGCGGGATGTCTCCTCCCGGATGAAGCGTGGGAGAGCGAGCTCCATGAGCGCAACCGCCTGAGGGAACGCATGGGCAACGGAGGCGAACTCGAGATGCGGGCCCGCGCCGGCGAGCTCGCGTTGGTAGACGAGAGCGCCGTCCCCGACGAGCAGGACTTCCTCCGGCGAGACCTGTAGGTCCGCCGCGAGCCGGTCCGGCGAGCCGACGCCGAACCCGGCCTCGCGCGTCACGCCGCCGGGAACCGGTTGATAGAACGCGGAGTAGACCTCGCCGCGCTTCGCGTCGATCACCGCACAGATTCGGTTCCGGGTGTAGCGGACATCGAAGGCGAGGACGTCGAGCGAGCTGATCCCGACAACCGGAAGAGACAATACCTGCGCGATCGCGCGGGCCGTCGCCACACCGACCCGAAGACCCGTGAACGAACCGGGGCCGAGCCCGACGGCGACGCCACCGATCTGGGCAAGCTCGATCTCCGACCACTCGAGAAGGTGATCGATCGCGGGCCCGACGATCTCGGTGTGACCGCGTCCCCAGGCGACCTGCGCCGCGGCGATCACGCCCTGATCCGTTCCGAGGGCGACCGTCGTCTGCGGGGTCGACGTCTCGATCGCGAGAACGAGCACTACGCCACGCTCCAGGGACCGACGACCGCCTCGACCCGCTCCCAGCGCGAGGTCCACGACGGGCCTCGGCCCGCGACGACGAGGGCCCTCGTCTCCTCGCCGCCTTCCAGGGTGAGCTCGATGTCGAGGCGTTCCTCGGGGAGCACGGCTTCGACCGCGCTCCCCCACTCGACGAAGACGACCCCGTGAGGGTCGAGGAAGTCCTCAAATCCCAGGTCGAGAACCTCGTGGAGTCGATCCAAGCGGTAGACGTCCACGTGGTAGATGGGAACCTGCCCGGATCGGTATTCGCGGACGAGGACGAAGGTCGGAGACGTCACCGGCTCGGTGACGCCCAGCGCCTCCGCGGCGCCCTGGACGAACGTCGTCTTTCCGGCGCCGAGATCCCCGGCGAGGCTCACGACGTCGCCCGGACCGAGGAGCTCCGCGATCGCCCCGGCCACCTTCTTCGTTTCCTCGGCTGCGCTCGTCGCGAGCGCGATGCGCGCGGACCGCATCTAGAAGAGTCCGGGCTGTTCGGCGGAGACGGGCCTCGGCTCCCCGAGCGCCTCTTTGATCGAAGCGAAGTCCGCCTGGAGACCCTTCATCGTCGGGCTGGCGTCTCCGCCCCCGTGGAGCACCGCCGCCGGGTGGTAGGTCGGGATCACCGTCCGGCCCTTCCAGACGTGTCGCTCGCCTCGAACCCGAGAGATCGCCGCCGGCTTCTCAAGGACGAAGCGTGTCGCGAAGTTCCCGAGGGTCACGATGACCTTCGGGTCGACGAGGTCGATCTGCTCGAGGAGCCACGGCGTGCACGACTCGATCTCGTCGGGAAGCGGATCGCGGTTCCCGGGCGGACGACACATCACGACGTTGACGATCCTCACGTCCTCGCGCGCGAGACCGATGTCGGAGAGCAGGCGGTTGAGGAGCTGGCCGGCCGCGCCGACGAATGGGAGCCCCTGCTTGTCCTCGTGGAATCCCGGCGCCTCGCCGATGAACATGAGGTCGGCGGTGGGACTCCCGTCGGCGTACACCACTTGAGTGCGGCCGTGGGAGAGTCGACACTTCGTGCAGGTCGACGCTTCCCGCGCGGCCTCTTCGAGCGTCCGGCTCATCGCCTCCCCTGATCGACGGCTCGCCTGATCGCCGCGGCCAAGGCCTCCCCGGCGAGGCGCTCGACCACCGTCGTCGGCGCATCGACCTTGCCGGTGGCGAGGGTAAACACAGTGTCGCCGTCCCACATTGTATGCGCGGGTCGTACCGCCCGAACCAGCCCGTCCTGAGCGGCCGCCGCGAGGGCGTGCGCCTGCTCGCGGGACAGCCGGGCGTCGGTCGCCACGACCCCGATCGTCGTGTTGCTGCCCGGGAGCGGCGGAGCTGCGGACTCGTCGTCGCCGGACTCGGGGCGCGCCCCGGCGATGACCGAGCCATCGTCGTCGACGACCTCGCCGAACGCATTGACAGCGACGAGCGCCCCAACCGTTACCCCCTCTTCCGAGAACGACGCGCCGCCGACGCCGCCGGGGACGGCTCGATCGGGGCCATACAGTTTGGCGACCGTCGCGCCGGTTCCGGCGCCCACGCGACCCTCCTCAACCCGGTCGGATGCGGCTAGGCAGGCCTCGTATCCGGCGTCCGGCCCGGGCCGTGCTTTCGGATCGCCGACCCCGAGATCGAAGAGGACAGCCGCCGGCACGATCGGCACGCGCGTCACGCCGGCATCGAAGCCCACGTCCCGCTCTTCGAGGAAGCGCATGACGCCGTCGGCCGCGGCAAGGCCGAACGCGCTGCCGCCGGTGAGCAGCACCGCGTGTACCTCCTCGACGAGCATGCCCGGGCGCAGGAGGTCGGTCTCGCGGGTCCCGGGGGCGCCGCCCCGAACCTCGCCCGAGCCGATCGTTCCGGGCGGGGAAAGAACCACCGTGCACCCCGTTCGACCGACCAAATCGGTCCAGTGCCCGACCCGGACACCCTCGACCGCAGTAATCACCCTACGAGTTCTTGTGTGACGGGAAGGACACGGGTGAGGTAGTCCTCGAGCAGGTCGTTGACGACCCGGTGCCGCTCCATCTGCGAGACGTGGCCCGTGCGTGTCAGCAGGACTCCGCGCGCGTCGGGAAGCGCTTTGAGCACGGCCTCGGCGCTCGACGGCGGGGTGATCCGGTCCCGATCGCCGGCGATCACGAGGGCGGGAACCTTCACGTTCGCGAGCGCGTCCTTCAGATCGACATCGACGAGCGACGCGAGCGTGTGCACCCACACCTCCGGTCGCTGCTCGGCGGCGATGCGGGACACGTGATCGACGTGAGACGGCGAGGCCTCGGGCCCGAAGTTCGTGAGCCACGCGACGAGGAACGCGAGGTCGGCGCCGTAGCGCCGAACGAATCCGCCCAGCCGTTCCGCGCGGTCGCGGTCCCCGAGGTAGGAGCGAACGGAAGGCCGGAGCGCCCGCTCGATCCGATCGCCGACCGGCCCGAGCGCGGCTAGGACCAAGTCGGTGGCCCACGTATCGACGAAGACCGCGCCCTGCACCCGAGCCCCGAACTCCTCGGGGAACTCCTTCGCGAAGGCCATCAACGAAGCGCCGCCCATGCTGTGTCCGACGAGAACCGTGGGACGGTCGCCGACGGCCGCGTCGAGAACGACCTTCAGATCCCGGCCCATCGCCTCGATCGTGTAGCCATCGGCCGGCGAGAGCCCGGAGCGACCGTGGGCCCGCTGATCGTAGATCACGCACCGGTACCGGTCGGAAAGGGCCTGCCACTGGTAGTACCAGGTCGTCATGTCGAGGCTGAACCCGTGCGCGAAGACGATCGCGGGAGCGTCCGCGGGCCCCGCGGCGCGAACCGCGAGGTCGGCGCCGTCGAAGCTCAGGACCGGTCCGAGATCGTCGGGCGGCAGGAGCCCGAGCGGCTCCCCGGCCTCGGAGTCCGGGCGCGATCGGAGCCGCCGGACCGCAAGCCGGCCGGCGACGACGAGCGCCACCGCGGCGCCCGCAGCCCCCAGCCCAATCTTCACGCCCTTTTTCATCCGGAGGCTATCCCCTCGAGCTCCCCGTCCGATCGAGGGACCGCTCGCCGGACTCACGAACCGCCTCCTCGCTCCTGGCGAGCTATCCCCTCGAGCTCCCCGACGTAGTCGCGGGGGACTCGTTTGCTGACCGCGCAGACGACCTCGTAGCCGATCGTTCCGTGCCAGGACGCGAGCTCGTTGGCCGTGATCTCGTCGTCGCCCTGACGCCCGAAGAGAACGACCTCGTCGCCGGGCTCCACCGGATCGTCACCGCAGTCGACCGTAATGTGGTCCATCGTCACGGCGCCCGCGACCGGGTACCGCTTCCCTCCGATCAGGACCGCGCCTTGTTCCGACAGACCTCGCGCGTAGCCATCGGCGTAGCCGATCGGGACCGTCGCGATCGTTGCGTCGCCCTCGAGCCGGTACCGGAGCCCGTAGGAGATCGCGTCACCGGCAGGGACCCGCTTCACGAGTGAAACGGCGGAGCGGAGCGACATGGCGGGACGAAGGTCGATGCCCTCCGCCAGGCCGGGCGCGGGCTCGATGCCGTAGAGAGCCACCCCGACGCGAACCAGGTCGAGATGGGACATCGGGATGGTCATCACACCTGCGGAGTTGGCCGCGTGGCGAAGCCGCGGGCGAATCCGCTGCGCCCCAAGGCGTTCCGTCACCTCGAGGAAGCGTCGAAGCTGCTCGCGCGTGATCGGGTCCTCCGGCTCGTCGGCCTTCGCGAAGTGGGTCCAGAGTCCGTCGAGCTCGAGGCCGGCGTCCAGCACCTCGCGCACCAGTGCCGGGGCCCTGTCGGGCGCGAGGCCGACCCGGTGCATCCCGGTGTCGATCTTCACGTGCACCCCGATCGAGCGATCGAGCGACTTCGCGGCCTCCGCGACTCTCGCGACACCCGATGAGGTGTAGACGGTCGGGGTCAGACGCGCGGCGAGCGCCTCTTTCTCCGAGTCCGCCGGGAACTCGGTCAGCGTCAGGATCGGGGCCTCGAGGCCGGCCTCCCGGAGCCGCAGTCCCTCCTCGACCTGCGCGACCCCAAGCCACGTCGCGCCGCCGTCGATCGCCGCCCGGGCAACGGGCACGTCCCCGTGGCCGTACGCGTCGGCCTTCACGACCGCCATGAGCTCCGCACCGGCAGGTTTGATCGTGCGCGCGTTGTGACGCACGGCGTCGAGGTCGACGACGGCTTCGGTGGGGCGAAACCTCATGAGTGCCGGAGAACCTCGAGAACGGCCTCCGGGATGCCGCGAGCCACGTCACCGGCCGTCATCCCCTCCGACCCCTCGTCTCCCGCGAGGCCGTGGACGAAGCAGCCCGCGGTCGCCGCGTCCGCGGCCGGAAGGCCTCGTGCGAGGTAGGCGGCGATCACGCCCGTCAGCACGTCCCCGGTACCGCCGGTGGCGAGGGTCGGCGACCCCGTTGGATTCACTCGAACCTCGCCGTCGGGGAGCGCGACGAGGGTCCGGGGACCCTTCAACACGAAGACCGCCCGCGTCTCGGCCGCGGCCTTCCGCGCGAAGCCGACTCGATCTTCGAGCACCTCAGCCGAGGGCATCCCGAAGAGCCGGCCGAACTCACCGGCGTGAGGCGTGACGACCGCATCGGCGGTCCGCTCCGCGAGCTCAGCGGCGCGACCCGCGAAAGCGTTGATCGCGTCGGCGTCCACGACCACCGGAACAGGGGACTCGCGAACGAGCCGCGCGACGAATGCCGGCGTCTCGTCATCCGTGGAGAGGCCCGGTCCGATCGCCACCGCGTCCACGTCACCCAGAGACTCGGCGAGCACATCCCATGCGGCTTCGCGAACGCTCCCCGCCGGGCCCTCGGGAAGCGAAACGAAGGTCGCCTCCGCGACATGGCTCTGCACGATCGGGAGGATCGACTCCGGAACCGCGACCCGAACCAACCCCGCGCCCGCGCGGTACGCCCCCTCGGCGACCAACGTCGGCGCCCCCGTCATTCGCCTCGATCCGGCGACGACGAGCACGACGCCGCTTCTTCGCTTGTGGTCCCCGACCTCGCGGATCGGGATCATCGAAGCGACGTCCTCGAGCTCGACGAGTGCGAGATCGCTCCGGACGAGGTCTTCTGGAAACCCGATGCCCGCGACCTCGACGATCCCCGCATGGGCGGCCCCTGGGAAGAAGACGGTGCCGAGCTTCGGCGCGCCGAACGTCACCGTGACGTCCGCCCGAACGGCCGGCCCGCGGACGAGACCGGTGTCGCCCTCGACGCCCGACGGAACGTCGACGGCGACAACCGGGACGCCACTCCCAACCACCGCCTCGATCGCCTCGGCGTGAGCGCCCTCCGCCACACCGCGAAACCCGCTCCCGAAGACCGCGTCCACGGCCACATCGGCGCGGTCGAGGTCACGCACGAGGACCGAGCGCTCGAACGGACGCCAACGGATCCCGCCGGCCTGGGAGGACTGGATCAACCGGAAGTTCTCGTCGGCCGGCGACCGAAACTCCCCTGGTTCGGCCAGGAGCACGACCGTCACGCCCATCCCCCACCGGTCGAGATAGCGCGCCGCCACGAGACCGTCCCCACCGTTGTTTCCCTTCCCGCACAACACGACGACCCGCCGACCGTACGCGCCGCCCACGAGGTCGACGGCGGCGTGCGCAACGGCCAGTCCCGCCCGCTCCATGAGAAGGGAGATGGGCACGCCGCGTTCCTCTGCCGCGCGGTCGAGCGCCTGCGTCTCGGCGGAGGTGAGGATCGGCCTCATTCGGACCCCCCCGGCTCCTCACCGACGGCGACGCAGAACGCTGCTGCGACGCTTCGCTCGTGCGCGAGGGAGACGAGCAGCTCGCTCACGCCGATCTCCTCGGCCCGCTTCTTCGCACGTCCGTCGAGCACGACTCGCGGCGCTCCGTCACCATTCCGGAGGATCGAGACATCCCGCCAGCTCCACCCGCCCGTTCCCCCGAGCGCTTTGATGCACGCCTCGCGCGCGGCCCAGCGCGCCGCGTAGCACTCATCCGGCCTCGCCGCTCCCTCGCAGAGCGCGATCTCCTCGTCGCTGAAAACCCTGTCTCGAAACTTCCCGCTCTCGTCGAGCAGGCGGCGGATGCGGCCCACCTCGACCACGTCGACACCCACGCCGACGATCCGCATCGGCTACTCCACCGTGACCGACTTCGCGAGGTTCCGGGGCTGGTCCACGTCGCTGCCCCGGAGCTTCGCGATGTGGTAAGCGAATAGCTGAAGCGGCACGGTGACGAGGACCGGGGCGAGGAGCTCCGGTGTCCGAGCCACATAGAGGACGTGGTCGGCGAGCCGGCCGATCTCCCGGTCGCCCTCCGTGGCGACCGCGATCACCTCGGCGCCCCTGGCCTTCACCTCCTGGATGTTCGAGAGCACCTTCGGATACACGTGGCACTCGGTCGCGACGGCAACGACCGGGACGCCCGGCTCGACCAGGGCGATCGGCCCGTGCTTCAGCTCCCCGGCGGGGTAGCCCTCGGCGTGGATGTAGGAAATCTCCTTCAACTTCAGCGCGCCCTCGAGCGCCGCCGGATAGCCGGTGTGGCGGCCGATGAAGAGCACGTCGCTCGCGTCCCGATACCGCTCCGCGAGCGCCCGGACCTGCTCGTCGAGACCGAGCGCCTCCTCGATCTGCTCCGGAAGCCGCGAGAGGTCGGTCATCGCCTGCATGACCTCCTCCGGATAGAGAGTCCCGCGAACCTGCCCGAGATAGAGCGCGACGAGGTGAAGCGCCGCCATCTGGGTCGCGAACGTCTTCGTCGCGGCGACCGCGACCTCCGGTCCCGCGTGGGTGTAGAGAACGGCGTCGGCCTCCCGCGAAACCGACGAGCCGACGGTGTTCGTGATCGCGAGCACCCAGGAGTGCTGCCGCTTCGCGTGCCGCAGGGCCTCCAACGTGTCGATCGTCTCGCCGGACTGGGAGACCGCCAACGTCAGGGTGTTCCGGTCGAGCACCGGGTCCCGGTAGCGGAACTCGCTCGAGATCTCGATCTCCACCGGCAGCCGCGTCCAGTGCTCGATCGCGTACTTCGCGACGAGCCCGGCGTGAAACGCGGTCCCGCAGGCGATCACGAAGACCTTGTCGACGGCCCGGACGTCCTCCTCGTTCATCCGGACCTCGTCCAGCACGAGGCGGCCGCCCCGACTCCGACCTCGGATCGTGTCGCGGACGGCCGCCGGCTGCTCGTGGATCTCTTTCAGCATGAAGTCGTCGAACCCGCCCTTCTCGGCGCGGGAGAGATCCCAGTCGACCTGGATCGGCTTGGCCTCGACCTCGATCCCATCGAGATCGGTGATCCGCGCGCCGTCGGCGCGGACCTCAACCATCTGGCCATCGGAGAGCGGGACGATGCGCCGCGTCCGCGGCAAGACGGCCGCGAAGTCGGACGCGAGCATGGTCTCGCCCTCGCCCAGCCCGACGACCATCGGCGAGGATACGCGGACGCCGACGATCAGGTCCGGCTCGGCGACCGAGAGGACCACGAGCGCGTACGCGCCGGTGAGCTCCCGGACCGCCGCTCGCACCGCCGCCGGGAGGTCGCCGTCGTAGGCCTCTTCTATGAGGTGCGCGATGCATTCGGTGTCGGTCTCGGAGGAGAAGGTGTGGCCGGCGGCCTCGAGGCGCTCCCGAAGCTCGAAGAAGTTCTCGATGATCCCGTTGTGGATGACCGCAATCCGGGAGCGGCAGTCGGTATGCGGGTGGGCGTTCCGGTCCGTCGGCTGACCGTGCGTCGCCCAGCGCGTGTGCCCCATGCCCACCGTCCCGCCGATGGGGTCGTGCTCGGCGATCTCCTTCTCGAGGACCTCGAGCTTGCCCGCGCGCCGCAGGACGCGCAGGCCGCCGTCGAGCACGGCCACGCCGGCGGAGTCGTAGCCTCGGTATTCGAGACGACGCAGGCCCTCGAGGATCACCGGGAGCGCATCGTCGGGGCCGACGTAGCCCACGATGCCGCACATGGTCCACCATCGTAGCAACCGGCAGACGGGACAAACCGGGGCAGGGTTCCAGCCCGGGCGAGCACTACGCATAGTGCTATAGTGCTATAGTGCCATAGTGCTCAGAGCAAGCTGAGTTTGGGAGGACCGCATGTCGTACCCACGGCTCAACATCTATCTGGACTCGGAGCATCTGAAGGAGCGGATCAAGGTGGCAGCCGCCCGGGCAGGGGTTTCACTGAGTGAATACGCGCTCGAAGCGCTCCGGCGTCGTCTAGCCGAGGAGGGCCTCATGCCCCCGAGCAAGGAAGCGCGGCGGAAGGCGGCGAGAGCCATGGACCGAATCCGAAAGCGCATCGGCCCCATCGGCATCTCGGTGAAGGAACTCGTCGAAGAGGGCCGCCGCCGGTGAGTTCAGAGATCCGCCTCGTCGTGGACGCGAGCGTCGCCCTCAAGTGGGTGCTTCACGACGAGGAGGCCGTTGACGAGGCCGCGGCGCTGCGAGATGACGCCGTCGAGCGCGAGCTCGAGATGGTGAGTCCCTCTCTGTGGATCTACGAGATTGCGAACGGGTTGGTCGGCGGGATTCGCCGGAAGCGAATCTCGAGGCGACTGGGTGATCAGGCGCTGCAAGAGCTTCTCGCTGTTTGGGTTCGTCTCGTGGATCCGGATCCGGCGACCGTTGTTGAACTCTCGATCGAGCACGGACTTTCCTCCTACGACGCTGCGTACGTGGCTCTCGCCGACGTTCTCGATTCTCCGCTCTGGACCGGCGACCGCAAGCTGCACCGAGCTCTCGCCGGCGCGCTCGATTTCGTCCACTGGATCGGCGACTATCGGGCGGTGACATCATGATGGCTTCGCGTGTTATCATGCATGCATGATCCGCACCCAGGTGCAGCTGACGGAAGACCAGATCGGGAGGCTGAAGCGTCTCGCTGCGGAGCGAGGCGTGTCGATGGCCGCCCTCGTGCGCGAGGCGGTGGAGAAGCAGCTCGAGGCGGACGATCGCAAGGCCAAGTGGGAACGGGCGATGAAGGCCGTCGGCATCGGCCGCTCGGGGCTGCCGGACTTGGCGGAAGAGCACGACCGATATCTCGCTCTTGACCTCGAGGAGGACCTCAAAGGTTGAGCATCCTGGTCGATACATCCGCGCTTCTCGCCGTACTCGACCGGGAGAGCGCTCCCCATGACCGCGCGGTTCAGGCCCTCTCCCGGCTCGCCGGAGAGAATCTGATGACCCACAACTACGTTCTCACCGAGTCTGCCGCGTTGGTGCATCGTCGCCTCGGCCTGACCGCAATCCGGGCTCTGTTTGAGGAGCTCGTACCGATCCTCAGCATTCTGTTCGTGGACCGGGAGATCCACGAACGAGCGGTTCACGGTTTCTTGGGGACGCTTCGCCGCCGCTCGTCTCTGACCGACTGGGTCAGCTTCGTGGTCATGCGACAGCTCGAAATCCGGCGCGCGTTCGCATTCGACCGAGACTTCGCGACGCAGGGGTTCGAAACGATCCCCTAGCGGACTCGTTGAGCCCCGGACCGATCCGGCGAAGATGCGACCCTACCGGGGCGTTATGGCGCGAACCGCGGCGGCGATCTCGGAGGCATGCGACCGGGCTTCATCCTCCGTCTCGGCCTCCACCATCACGCGGATGAGCGGCTCGGTTCCCGATGCGCGAACGAGGATCCGTCCCCGTTCGCCGAGGGCGGCTTCGGCTTTCTCGACCGCCTCCAGGACCGACGGCTCGCTCTGAATCCCGTCGGTCGCAGCCACAGGGACGTTCTCGAGCACCTGAGGGTACTTCCGCATGCTCGATGCAAGCTCCCCTACCGAAATTCCCTTCTTCCGGGCCAGTGAGAGGAACCGGATCGCGGTGAGGATCCCGTCGCCCGTCGTGGCGAGGTCGGCGAAGATCACGTGGCCGGATTGCTCTCCGCCAAGCGCCGCGCCGGTGCGCCGCAACTCGTCCGCGACGAACCGGTCCCCGACGGGGGTCTCCACCACCTCGATCCCGGCCTCCGCCATCGCTCGTCGGAACCCGAGGTTCGCCATCACGGTCGCCACCACGCGGTCGCCGGGAAGCGCCCCCTCCTCCTTCATCGCGAGCGCGCACGCCGCGAGGATGTGGTCGCCGTCGATCACGCCTCCCTCGGCGTCGGTGAGGATGGCCCGGTCGGCGTCCCCGTCGTGCGCGACTCCCGCGTCGGCCCCGGCCCGCCGAACCGCCTCAGCAAGAATCTCGGGGTTGGTCGCGCCGCATCCGACATTGATGTTCGCGCCGTCAGACTCGGTATTGATCGCGGTGACGACGGCCCCCGCCCGGCGGATGGCCTCGGGCGCCAGCCGGTGAGCCGCCCCGTTCGCTGCGTCCACCACGACACGAAGCCCGTCCAGCGGGACGAGTGCGGCCGACCCCAGGTGCTTGAGGTACCGCTCCTCGGCGTCCTCGACCGCTCGGATCGCCGATGCGGCCGACCCCGCGCCCGAGGGCGCCCCGGCCGAACCGGCACCCGGCTTCCACCGCCCGACGAGCCGCTCGATCTCGGCCTCGGTCTCGTCCGGGAGCTTCCGCCCCTCGGCGGAGAAGAACTTCAGGCCGTTGTCCCCCGGAGGATTGTGCGAAGCGGAGATGACGATTCCCGCATCGGCCCCGAGATCAATGGTGAGGAACGCCACCCCCGGCGTCGGCATCACGCCGACCGAGAGCACCTCTCCGCCGCCGGCGCCGATCCCTCCAGCGAGCGCCCGCTCGAGCCACTCGCCCGACGCCCGCGTATCCCGCCCGACGACGAACGCCGGCCGCTCGCCGACCCCAAGCGCAGCCACGGCGGCACGGCCGACCGATATGGCCAGCTCGGCGGTAAGGTCATGCCCCGCGACGCCACGGATACCGTCGGTCCCGAACAGCCTCCCCACGGCGGGGATAGTACTCAGGGCGCTTTGGGGATCGCGCGGCTAGGACGCTTTGTGTTGGCGCTCCAGATGCCCGGCGAATGCACTCTCCAGGCCATCGAACCGAGTCTCGAGTCCACCGAGCCTCGTTTCGACGTTGCCGAGCCTCGTTTCGACGTTGCCAAGCCTCGTTTCGACGTTGCCAAGCCTCGTTTCGATATTGTCGAGCTTGGTGTCGAGCTTGCCGAGCCTGGCGTCGAGCTTGTCGAACCCTCGCTCCATCCGGGCTTCCACCCGAACAAGGAGGGTGACAAACAGGGCCATCATCCCTGCCGAGAGGGCCGCAAGGATCCCGATGAGCGTCCATATGGGGGCCATCGCACCCCGAGTATAGAAGCGGGGTCTGACACGATCCAGAGGAACAGGTCGGGGGGAATGGGACAACCCGGGCGTCGACTCGTGCGTTGTAGATGGTGGTGAGGCGCGCCCAAGCTCGCAGCATGGTTGTCGGAACCCCATTCGGCCGATACCCTGAGGCGACCTCGGGCGGCCCGACAGGCGCGCCGGGGAAGACCGTATGACGAGACCCAGCCCACGAAACAGCCCAAACCAGGAAGCGGACGTCCGCAGCGACCGCGACCTCGTCCTCGACTTCCAGGGGGGCGACTACAGCGCGTACGCAGAGATCTACCGGCGCTACCTCCCCCTCATCCGTTCGATCTGCATGAAGCTCCTCGGCAACGCCGACGACGCCGAGGAGGCCACCCAGGAGTCGATGCTCCGCGTGTTCCAGGCCCTTCCCGACTTCAACGGCTCGTACCACCTGAAGGCCTGGGTCGCGCGGATCGCGACGAACGTCTCGCTCGACGAGCTCCGCGCCCGCGCGCGGCGGATCGTCGCGGACATCGAGCTCGAGGAGCAGCTCCTCTCGAGCGGCTACACGGGCACAGGGAACGGTCACAAGGTCGTCGGCGGGCTGAACGGACACGACCGCTCCGAGAGCAACGGCTACGAGCTGGGCCCGGAGGAAGCCCTCGAGCAAGCGACGGACGGGCAGGAGGTCCGGGACGCGCTCTCCGCCCTCTCCGAGCGGCACCGGAAGGCGCTCTACATGCGGGCGGTCGAGGGCCGATCGCACGAGGAGATCGCCGAGGCGCTCGGGACGACACCGAAGCGGAGCAAGGCGCTGATCTACCGCGCGAAGGAGTCGTTCCGGAGATCGTGGAAGGAGCAGGCCGCCGCCAAGATCATGGGCCTGCTTGCGCCCCTGCTGGCCCTTCTGCGCTGGCCCCGGGGAGGACGCCGTGCGGTTCGCCTCGACGAAGGAGCCAGGCTAACGGGCGCATCCGAGACGTCACGGGCGGCGGGAGAGGTGTTCTCACTCGGCCCGCACCTTCAGACCGCCCCCTTCGTTCCCACCGCGCCCCACGGGTTCGCCCAGGCCGCTCACCTGGCCGAGTCGGCCGGCGCCGCGGCCTCACAGGCTGCCAGCTCGCTTGCCAGCGCCGCCTCTCAGGCCGCTGCGACCGTCACGCAGGCGGCGAGCGCGGCAGCCGCTCCCGCTGCGACCAGCGTGATCCAGTCTGCGGGAGACAAGATCGTGGCCGGCGTGACCGCCCTCGTCCTAGCGGGGAGCGTCGGCGTGGCAACGGTCACCCACCGCGAGAATCGCGACCCCGCGGAAGTGCAGATCGTGACGGCACAGCAAGCGCCTCCCGTCACCTCGGAGCAGAGCCCACCGGTCGATCCCGAGGCCGTACAGGCCGGGCAGGAGACCGGCGACGAGGACCTGGGGCCCACCCCTGCCCAAGGTGAGCAGTCGCAGCCTGCTGACGAATCCCCCTCACCGGCCCCGGCGCCGTCCCCCACAGGGAACGGATCGCCCCCGAATGGGAACGGTGAAGGTACAGGTCGGCCGGCTGGCCCGCCGCCGCCCGCCTACTCGTACGGGTTCCGCACATCAACCCCCTCGGAGAGTTCCTGCGGATGCAACACGAGCCCCTCCGTCGTCTATTCGCAGTCGGATGGCCGAGCGGGACGCCTCCTCATCTTCGAGCATCAAATCGAAGGAGCCGCATTCGATGCCGAAGGCGACGCTGCCTGGGCGCTCGACCTTCGCTACCGCGGGTCGGTGTCAGGAAGCGCCAACGGGCAGGTCGGTATCTCTTTCACGCTTACGAGCGACGGCCGCTCGATCACCTACCAGGCCGGTGGGTCTCTCGCCAGCGCCTACCGGACAGATGGCGACGGCTACCAGTACACGTTCGTGGGTGACTATCACGCGAACGACGCTGCGGCAGCACAGCAGGCGCAGGCGCCGGTACGCGGTGGGATCACGCTCGTGGTCGATTTCTGGTCGGACGGGACCTCCCTCATCCGAACCGACGTCACCATGACGGAAGCCGAGGGAGACTAGGCGCAAAAGGGGCGAATCTGGACCGCGACCTCGGCCTTTGGCGCTCGTTGTAGTAAGCGAAGCAGGTGTTTGCTTCGAAAGGGCCGTGAGTGGTAGGGTTCTGACCGATTTGCGGCTCTTCGAGAGGGGGAGGTGCACGAAGAGAACGAATCCCTACACGGCTCTTGGAGAGTTGCTCGTATTGGGCAGCAAGTGAGAAGGAGGAAACCATATGAAGTACGGGATCAGAAAACGGGGACGGATGGTCCTCGGCCTCGTGGCGGTCGCGACGATCGGGCTGTTCTACCTGAACGTTTCGCCCGCGAGCGCTGCTGCCGTGACCGACGGCACCCCGCCGGTCTGCGAGGTCGACATCAACACGGCCGATGAAACGGTCACGATAAGTCGCGGGACCGGTGCGTTTCAGGACCAGATCCTGATGAACGGTACGCCGGTTGGGGGCTGTACGGTCTCGAACACGACCATGCTCGATATCGACCACACGACCGGTGGCGCGGGTGAGACGCTCGTCCTCGACTTCCAGGCCGGCGGGCTGCTCGCGCCGGGCGCGGGTCCGGACAACGAGGTCGACATCGACATCGAGGACTCAGACACCTGCGAGGCGAGCACCTGCATCATCCTCGGCCTGACGGGTCCGGACAACATCGTCTGCGGGGAGCAGGACTACCTCGGCAGGGTCGACAACTGCGACCTGAACGGCGACGGCGACCCCGATCTGGCGCTTGACATCGACGGCGCGCCCGGCCTTCAGATCAACGGCGGGACCGGCGATGACAAGATCTCTGGCGCCGGCGGCCGCATCACCACCGTCGCGTCCGGAGTCGACTGCACAACCACGCGCCCGCGCTCGGGGCAGCCGTCGCTGTCCTGGAAGCCGTTCGAGCTCTCGGGATCGTCTGGGC
>JBOGWA010000097.1:0-3454 GCA_050693155.1 Actinomycetota bacterium
GGCTCCTGACGGCCCCCCAGCGCGAGCTCGCCTACGTGCTCGCGGAGCGGGGCAAGGCCGCGCCGGGCGAGCCGACGGCGACAGCGGAATAGCGGAAGTCTCACATACGGAGGGTATAGATGGCGACCAAGGTGGAGGAGATCGCGGAGCAGCTCGACCGGTTCACCCTGCTCGAGGCGGCCCAGCTCTCGAAGCTCTTGCAGGAGAGGTGGGGTGTGTCGGCGGCCGCCGCCGCCCCGGTGGCGGCGGTTCCGGGCGCGGCCGCGCCCGGTGCGAGCCTGGCGGCGGCTGAGGAGGAGCAGACCGAGTTCGACCTAGTGCTCACCGCGGCGGGGGACAAGAAGATCCAGGTGATCAAGGTGGTCCGCGAGCTCACCGGTCTCGGACTGAAGGAGGCGAAGGCCGTCGTCGACGAGGCGCCAAAACCCGTGAAGGAAAAGGTGACGAAGGCTGAGGCCGAAGACATGAAGAAGAAGCTCGAGGAGGTGGGCGCCACGGTCGAGGTCAAGTAACGCGCGCCGTGCCGATACCCGTGGCATCCCGGCGTTCTCGGTCGTCCGCGAGTCTCGACGTAGGTGGGATGCGCTTACGCCTTCGGCTCGCGGACTCCCTGCGCGCCCCTGGACGCTCGCGTCTCGGCTCGGCCCGGCCAGGGTTCACGCGCACTTGACTCCGACCGCTCCCGGCGGCGGGGGCTGAGGGGAGAGTACATGGCAGGCCAGATCCAGTGCGGCCGTCGAGTCCGGAAGGACTTCGGAAAGATTCCGTCGATCGTCGAGATTCCCAATCTGATCGAGATCCAGCGGAACTCCTACGAGAGTTTCCTCCAGAAGGAGTACGCCCCGGTGGATCGGGAGGACATCGGCCTCCAGGGAGTGTTCAAGAGCGTCTTCCCGATCACGGACTACAACGAGAACGCATCGCTGGAGTTCGTGTGGTACCACTTCGGCGAGCCGAAGTACACCGTCGAGGAATGCCACGATCGAGGGATGACGTTCGCGATCCCGCTCAAGGTCACGCTGCGCTTGGTGGTGTACGAGCAGGACAAGGAAGCCCGCTCGCGAACCGTCAAGGACATCAAGGAGCAGGAGGTCTACCTCGGGGAACTTCCGCTCATGACCGCGAAGGGGACCTTCATCATCAATGGGACCGAGCGTGTGGTCGTGAGCCAGCTCCAGCGCTCGGCCGGGGTGTTCTTCGATGATGATCGGGGGAAGACCCTGGCATCGGGCAAGAAGATCTTCTCGGCGCGGATCATCCCGTATCGCGGGTCCTGGGTCGAGTTCGAGTTCGACGCGAACGACAACCTTCACGTCCGGATCGACCGGCGGCGAAAGATGCTGGTGACCGCCTTCCTGCGGGCCTTCTGGTTCCTGGAGAAAAACTCCGTTCTCTCGGACGAGGAGATCCTCGGCGCGTTTTACGATCTCGAGGAGGTGTTGGGATTCGAAGGTCGGACGGCGATCGTCAAGCTCCATCCTGAGGCGCACAAGGACGAGACGCGCGTGGCCGAAGACATCAGGCCGCCGCGCCATCGGGAGCCCGTGGTTCAGGCCGGTAAGCGCCTCAACGCCAAGCTGATTGCCCGGCTCCAGGAGCTGGGCATCGAGAAGATCACGGTCAAGCCGGAACACCTGGAGGGGCGCCGCACGGGGAGCCGCGTCGTCGACCGGGAGACCGGAGAGGTCATTCTCGAGCCGAACCAGGAGTTGACGCCACCGATCCTCGCCCAGCTCGTGGCGCGGTCTATTGCCCCGTTCAAGGTGGTGTTTGTGCACTCCGAGAAGAACGACTCGGCGATCTACGAGACGCTGGCCCGGGATGTGCACAAAAATCCGGACGAGGCGCTCGTCGAGATGTACCGCCGGCTGCGGCCCGGGGATCCCCCGACCGTGGAGTCGGCCCGGGCGCTCTTCCGCGGCATGTTCCTCGACCCACGGCGCTATGACCTCGCCCGAGTCGGTCGCTTCATGCTGAACAAGAAGCTCGGCTTGGAGTTTCCGCTGGCGTGGAAGACCCTGAGGTCGGAGGACATCATCCACGTCATGCGTCGGCTTCTCGCCGTCAAGCAGGAGGCGCCGGGTTACCCCACCGACGACATCGATCATCTGGGCAACCGGCGGGTCCGGTCGGTCGGCGAGCTGCTCGAAAACCAGTTTCGCGTCGGTCTCACGCGGATGGAGCGAGCCGTCAAGGAGCGTATGTCGATCGCCGACATCGAAAATCTGATGCCTCACGACCTGGTCAATGCCAAGCCGGTCTCCGCGGTCGTCAAAGAGTTCTTCGGCTCTTCTCAGCTCAGCCAGTTCATGGATCAGACGAACCCGTTGGCCGAGCTGACCCACAAGCGCCGCCTCTCGGCCCTCGGGCCGCGCGGGCTCAGTCGGGAGCGAGCGGGGTTCGAGGTGCGCGACGTGCATCCGACCCACTACGGCCGCATCTGTCCGATCGAAACGCCAGAAGGGCCGAACATCGGGCTCATCTCGTCGCTCTCGACGTACGCCCGGATCAACGAGTTCGGCTTCATCGAGACGCCCTACCGCAAGGTCGTGGACGGCGTCGTGACCGACGACATCGTGTTTCTGACCGCCCTCGAGGAAGAGCAAGTCGTCATCGCGCAAGCGAATGCCCAAGTGGACAAGCGGGGGCGCTTCGTCGCGGACCGGGTCTCGGCGCGGAAGAGCGGCGAATTCAAGCTCGTGCCACCCGAGGAGGTCCACTACATGGATGTCTCGCCGAAGCAGCTCGTCTCGGTGGCGGCGAGCCTGATCCCGTTCCTGGAGAACGACGATGCGAATCGCGCCCTCATGGGATCGAACATGCAGCGGCAGGCGGTACCGTTGCTCCAGCCGGAAGCCCCGCTGGTCGGTACCGGCATGGAGCACATCGTGGCGCGCGACTCCGGCGCGGTGATGGTGGCCAGGCGCGGCGGCGTGGTCGAGTCGGTGGCGGCGGACCGCGTCGTGATCCGGGCCGAAGCGCGCGGTCGGAAGGCGGATCCGGTGCAGGATCTGCCGCTCGACATCTACAACCTCACGAAGTATCAGCGGTCCAACCAGAACACGTGCGTGAACCAGAAACCGATCGTGCGCAAGGGCCAGCGGGTCGCTGCGGGCGAGGTGATCGCCGACGGGCCCGGGACCGACGAGGGGGAGCTGGCGCTCGGGCGGAACGTCCTGGTGGCATTCATGCCGTGGGGCGGGTTCAACTTCGAGGACGCGATCCTGGTGTCGGAGCGTCTGGTGAAAGATGACCGCTACACCTCGATCCACATCGAGGAGTTCGAGATCCAGGCGCGGGATACGAAGCTCGGGAAGGAGGAGATCACGCGCGACATCCCCAACGTCTCTGACGAGGCGCTGAAGGACCTCGACGAGGCCGGCATCGTCCGGATCGGCGCCAAGGTCAAAGCGGGCGACATCCTGGTTGGCAAGATCACGCCGAAGGGCGAGAC
>JBOGWA010000098.1:0-3527 GCA_050693155.1 Actinomycetota bacterium
CCGCTATTCCTGTGCCTCGAGGACCCAAGTGGCGAACCGCCAGGCGTGCCAGAGATCGCCGGCCGCCTCGAGCCAGCCGCCCTCGAGCTCGACGTGGGAGAAGGAGCCGACGCTCGCGAGCCGGGTCCCGGGGAGCCCCCGCACGAGTCGAAGCGCCTCCCCGTACGGCACGGCCGGGTCGTCCCGGGAATGCATCGCGACCACGGGTGCGGTGATCCGGTCGGCGACCTCCGAGGGGGAGAATCGCCTGAACATTTCCTGCGGCTCTTCTGGAAGTCGCTCGACCAGCGAGTAGGTCCGCGCGGGGTCCCGGTTCGTGAGCACGTCATACATCCGCCGGGCGGCGTCGGGGAGCTCCGATGAGCCCCTGTCTCCCTCGATCGCCGATTCCAGGGGCTTCCGCTGGTCCGGTGGGACGAGTTCGAGCGCCGCGTCTCGCAGGATCCGCTGCGCCTGCGGATCCGGCCGCCACCCGATGCGGTCGTCGCCGACGAGGGAGACGCCGGTCGTGGTCGCCTGGATCACGCCGACGAGATCGAAGTAGGCGCCGAAGACGGCGACCTGGCCGATCCGTCCGGCGAGCCGTGGGTCGGCCGCCGCCACGAGGGCGAACGAGCCGCCGTAGGAGATCCCGAGGAGGGTGACCGGACCTCGGACGAGCCGGTGGCCCGAGATCGCCTGGACCGAGGCGACGATCCGCTCGAGGTCCTCATCCTCGAACCGACGCTGGGCGAGCTCGAGCGCGGGGACGAAGACGACCCGGCCTCCTCGGGCCATCGCTCGGGCAGCCCGGATGAGTCGAGGGTCGTCTTTCCCCTGTTCGGTGGCTCCGTGGACGAGCACCACGCCGGGCGCAGCGTAAGGAGGAACGTAGAGGTCCCCCTCCACCCCTCCGAGGCTCACCTCCGCGCGCGCCACGGACGGCGCGAATGGGCGGGGGAAGGGGAGGCCGAGCGACTCGGCGAGGACGGCAAGCGCCTTTCCGCGCGTCTGCACAGGCGGGAGAAGACTCAGCGCGATGACGAACACCCCAGCGTAGAGGAGGAGGCGTCCGGGACGAAAGGCCCGTCTAGGAATACGAGTGCGCCTCGTCGGGGAAGGTTCCTTCCTCGACTTCTTTCTTGAAGGCCTGGACCGCTTCCGTGATCTCGCCTCGGAGATCGGCGTAGGGCTTCACGAACTTCGGCGCCTTCTCGCCGCCGAGACCGAGCAGATCGGTGATCACGAGGACCTGCCCATCGCAGCTGGGTCCGGCTCCGATTCCGATCGTGGGCACCTGGACGCCTGCGGTGACCTCCTCGGCGACGGCCGATGGAATCCCTTCGAGGACGAGAGCGAAGACGCCCGCCTTCTCGAGCCCGGCGGCGTCCTCGAGAAGCCGGTGGGCCGCCTCCTCGGTCCGGGCCTGGACCCGGTAGCCGCCCATCTGGTGGACCGATTGCGGCGTGAGACCGAGGTGGCCCATGACCGGGATGCCCCTCGCAACGAGTTCCCCGGCGAGCTCGACGAGCGGCCCCTCGATCTTGACCGCGTGCGCGCCGCCTTCTTTCAGGAACCGCCCAGCGTTGCGGATGGCCTCCGTCGGGGACGTCTGGTACGACAGAAACGGCATGTCGCCGATCACGAGCGAGTTCTGAGCGCCCCGCGTCACGGCGCGGCAGTGGTGAAGCATCTCCTCCATCGTGACCGGGAGCGTCGTTTCGTAGCCGAGCACGACCTGGGCGAGGGAGTCCCCGACGAGCAGCACGGGGATGCCGGCCTCATCGAGAATCCTCGCGGTGGGGTAGTCGTAGGCGGTGAGCATGGCAAAGCGCTTGCCCTGCGCCTTCCATGCGGAGAGATCGCGGATCGTTGTCCGTGGGGTCATCGGCTCGCACCTCCCTTTTCGCCGGAGTGCACGGCGCTCATCGCAATTCTACGCCGAATCGGCTACCAGGCTTCTGCGAGCCTGCTTGGTAGACTCTGGCTGTTCGAGCAGCAAGCCGGACGTCTCACAGGACGATACCAAGGTGCCCGCCAGCGGCCGCCCCGTGAGTGGCGGATCGGGAGGAAGTGCCGTGGTCGGGACGCGAAGCAGAGCGCAGATGGTGTTCTGCACGACCATTGCCCGAAACTACGTTCCGTACGCGCGCGTGCTGACGGAGTCTCTCCTCGCGCACCATGAGGGAACGCGGGTGATCGTCTTGGTTCTCGACGACGGCGACGCGACTTCGTCCGCGTACGGGTTCGAGACGCTCGCCCCCTCGGACCTCTCGCTCGATCCCGAGGAGTTCCGGCGCCTCGCGACCATCTACGACGTCCTCGAACTCGCCACCGCCGTCAAGCCGTGGCTGCTGCAACGACTCCTCGACGAGGGTACCCACGCCGTCACCTATCTCGACCCCGACATCCAGGTGTTCGCGCCTATGACCGAGCTCGGCGAGCTCGCCGCGAGCAGCGGGATCGTGCTCACGCCACACACGCTTGGGCCCATGCCTCGCGACGGCCACGTTCCGGACGAGTCGACCATTCTTCAATCCGGGATCTTCAATCTCGGCTTCGTCTCCGTCGGTCAAGGCGCTGGAGACTTCCTGGAGTGGTGGAGCGAGCGACTTCTCCGCGACTGCTTGCACGCCGTCGAGGACGGTCTATTCGTCGATCAACGGTGGATCGATTTCGTCCCTCGGTACTTCCGACACACGGTTCTCGAGGACCCCGGCTACAACGTCGCGTACTGGAACCTTGCCGAGCGAGACGTGACGTTCGGCGACGGCCAATACACGGCGAACGGACGGCCGCTTCGCTTCTTCCATTTCAGCGGGTTCGATCCACGGCGACCGCATGTCCTCAGCCGCTTTCAAGGTGCGAGTCCTCGAATCCTGCTCGGCGATCATCCCGTCATCGCGGAGCTCTGCGGCGACTACGCCGCTCGGGTGCTCGACAGCGATTTCGAGCGCTTCTCGCAGGTCCCGTACGGCTACGGCCGCACCGCCAGCGGGATCCTCCTCGACCGAGAAATTCGAAGGGCGTACCGATCCTGGTTGATCGAGTCCGAGCGCGACGGAGAGCCGACGCCTGGGGACGTGTTCTCGCCCGAGGGCGAGGCGCGGTTTGCCGAGGAGATGCGCGTCAGGCGAATCGATCTCCCGCTGGTTGCGGATGAAGGGCGGCCGACGGGGGAGGGGTCTGTAGATCTTGAGGAAGCGGCGCCGACACCGGCACGCGAGGTGGACCTCCGGCCGGGTGTCAATCTCGTCGGATACCTCCGCGCCGAGAGTGGCGTCGGCGAGGCGGCTCGGCTCGTCGCGGCAACGCTCGAACGCGCGGAAATCGCCCACGAAGTATTCCCGTGGTCCTCGACGCCCGTGCGACAGAACCATCCCTTCGCAGCCAACGAGCGGCCGCTTGAGTTCGACACGAACATGATCTGCATCAATGCCGACGAGCTCCCGCGGTTCATGGAAACCGAGGGCCACCGTCTTCCCGAGGGCGCCTACACGATCGGGCTCTGGTCCTGGGAGGTCGACGCTTTTCCGGCAGAGATGGGG
>JBOGWA010000099.1:0-54969 GCA_050693155.1 Actinomycetota bacterium
GGGGGATCCCCTAATCCGCCGGATCAGCGGGCGAGCGCGCGAAACAGACGGACGGGGACCCGGTCGCCCGCCTTCGCTCCGGCCTCGACACCATTGATGAAGCCGTTCGCGCGCACGAGAGCGCCCAGCCGGTCGGGCGCCGAGGGAGACGTCAGCTCCGCGTGCCACGCGCCCTCGCGGTGAAAGACCCTCGTCGGAAGATACAGGCGGACGCCGTACGGTCCGAGCAGGTCTTGGTCGAGGATCGGCAAGACCGTGGGGCGGTCGAGATCGCGCCGGCCGAGGATCTTCAGAATTGCCGGCCGAGCGAGGACTTCGTACGCGATGAAGAGGGAGACCGGTCTTGACGGAAGGCCGAAGAACGGAACACCTTCCACGAAACCGAAACGAAGGACCGCGGGCGGATACATCTCGAGTTCGAGCCGTTCGACGGATGCGATATCGGACAAGACGGCTCCAACCTCTGGGGAGTCGGCGCCGGCGCAGGCGAAGCAGTCCGCACGGGCGACGTTTTCTTGAAGGACTCCCCGGAGCTCCGCCGAGATTCGCTGGACGATCCCGATCCGGTGCGGCGCCGCCCCCGCCTCGCGAAGCGCACCGAGCAGCGCGAACGAACCCGCGTCTGAGGCACGACCGAATGCGGTCTGGGCCCCGGGCTCCACGACATCGCCGAGCGACGCGACCGCAACCCGCGCCTTTGGATGAACGAACGCGCGTGCATATCCGGCGGCGGCCAGAAGGGCGAGTTCCGGGGCCGAGAGCCGCCGTCCCGCTCCAACGAGCACTTCGGACGCGCGGACGTCTTCCCCGGCCGGACTGACGAAATCTCCGACGTCCACCGCGCCGGTGACGTGGGCCGTCTCCCCTTCGAAGGTGTAACGATCTCCGGGGACCACGCAGTCCGCGCCTGCGGGGAGGACCGCGCCGGCAACGATGCGGACCGCCTCCCCCCACCCGACCGTTACGCCGGGGGGCCCGTCCGTCATCGCCTCGCCCGCAAGCCGGAGCTCGATGGGAGCCTTCGGGCTGGCTCCATAGATGTCGGCGGACCGACAGGCGAGCCCATCGAGCGCGGCGGTGGAGAACGGGGGGATGTCGAACTCGGAGATCGCGTCGTGCGCGAGGACGCATCCACCTGCCTCGGCAAGGGGCAACTCGATCGGCGCAAGAGGTTTGACGGCGGAAAGAACCTTGTTCCGCGCCTCGTCGACCGGGAGCATCGCGGGCATCGTACCGCCCGCCTTCGGGCGGACCGAGATCTAGAGCAGCTTCTTGCGCTGCACGAACTCGGTGAGAAACGCGCGGAACTCCGGGCCGAGATCCTCCCGGTTCGCCGCGATCTCGACAGTGGCCCGAAGGTAGTCGAGCTTTCGTCCGATGTCGTAGCGGGGACCGTCGAAGACGAAGGCGTACACGGCCTGCTCCCGGGCAAGAAGCGCGATCGCGTCGGTGAGCTGTACCTCCCCTCGCGGATCCGGCGGCGTCTCGACGATTGCGTCGAAGATCTCGGGCGTAAGGATGTAGCGTCCGATGGAGGCGAGGTTCGAGGGCGCTTCTTCCGGGGGCGGCTTCTCGACGATGTCGAGCACGCGGGCCAGGTCCTCCTCGACGAACTCGGGCTCGATCGCCCCGTAGAGGCTGATCTCTTCTCGCGGAACCTCCTGGACCGCGAGCACGCTCCGGCCGTAGCGGTCGTGCACGTCGATCATCCGCTCGAGCAAGGGCTTGGACGAGTCGACTATGTCGTCTCCGAGCAGGACGGCGAACGGCTCGTCGTCGACGTGGGGTCTGGCCGCGGCGACTGCCGAGCCGAGCCCCTTCGGGTCGCGCTGCCGGATGTAGTGGACCTGGGCCATTTCGGTGATCTCCCGGACCTGCTTCAGGTCGTCGTGCTTGCCGGCCAGCTCGAGGTAATGCTCGAGTTCGAAGGAGCGGTCGAAGTGATCCTCGAGGGTCCGCTTGCCACGGCCGGTCACGATGAGGATGTCCAGGAGGCCCGCGCGCACAGCCTCCTCGACGACGTACTGGATCGTGGGTTTGTCGACGATCGGCAGCATCTCTTTCGGCTGCGCCTTCGTCGCCGGGAGGAAGCGAGTCCCGAGGCCTGCGGCGGGGATGACCGCCTTCGTGACCTTCGTCATGGGGCGCCGGGAGTCTAGCGGCAGATCGGCCGGGTCGAAAGTCCGCTTTGTGGTGTTCTTAGTTGGGAGGCTCGACCCGGTCGCGGCCGGCTTCCTTTGCCCGATAAAGAGCCACGTCGGCGGCGCCGATCAGCTCTTCGGCGGTTCGACCGTCCTCCGGATAGGAAGCGACACCGGCGCTCACGGTGAGCCAGAGCGGTCGATCGAGCCTGGCGCCGGTCTCGGTCTCGGTCTCGGTCTCGGTCTCGAAGGGACGGTCCCGGACGACGGCGGCAATCTTCTCACCCACGACCCGAGCTCCCTCGGCGGGAGTTTCCGGGAGCAGAAGAGTGAACTCCTCGCCGCCGTACCGGGCGAACGTGTCGATCTGCGCCCGGACGGAACCGAGAACTCGCCGGCACACCTCCATGAGCACCCGGTCCCCTTGCTGGTGACCGAACTCGTCGTTGACCCGCTTGAAGCGGTCGATGTCGATCATCAGCAGCGACAGCGGGTGCCCGAATCGGACCGCCCGCTCGATCTCCTTCCCGAGGGTGAGCTGGAAGGATCGGCGGTTCGCGACACCGGTGAGTCCATCGGTCAGCGACAACCGTTTCGTTTCTTGATGGAGGAGCACGTTCTCGATCGCGACCGAAGCCTGCGCGGCAAACGATCCGAGCACCGAGACGTCCTCCTGATGGAACGGCTCGGGAACGGGTCGGCCGTAGAGCGCCAGGACCCCGATCGTGCGGCCGCCGCGGACGAGCGGGGCCGCGATGGCGGTCGTCGCCCCCGGTTCGACCGGGCTGCGCTTTGGCGGTGGCTCTTCGGATGGGACGAGAACCGGTCGGCCGGTCGCCGCAAGACCCGCGATTCCCTCGCCGACCTCGATCCTGGCATCGACGGGCGGTTCGAACCCTCGTGCCACGTCGAGGCCGAGGGTCCTGCCCGACGGAGTCAGCATGTAGACGGCCGCCCACTTCGCACCGAGCGTGACCGCGGCCGTCTCGAGGACGACGCCGAGGATCCCATCGAGGTCCAGGGTTGAGCGAAGGGTCTCGCCGAGCCGCTCGAGGCTTCGACGGAGCTCGTCTCTGGACTCGCGGGCCTCCTCGGCGTATCGGCGCAGGGTCCGTTCGAGAGGTCTTCCCACAAGCCGCGCCAGTACGTAGCCGGCCGCAAGGCCCAGGAAAAGGACGAGCAGGAGGAACCCCCAGTCAAGCATCATTCGATGTATCGGACCGATGGGAGACGGCCTTGACGATGGCAGGTGACCCGCAGGTCGAGAAGTTCACCGTTCGAGAGGAGATGCGCAGGCTCCGGGCCCGGGTCCCCCTCGACGAGCGCGCGGTCATGGAGTCATCGCTCGAGAACCGGTTGCTGGCCCTTCCCCAGATCGCCGGCGCCGCCACCGTGCTCCTTTTCTATTCCTTTGGCTCGGAGGTCGAAACCTCCGGGATCGCCGAGGGGCTTCACGGCTCGGGAACGCGCTTGTTGCTTCCCTTCATCGAGGACGATCGGCTCGAAGCCACCGACGTCGGGCCCGGCGATCCGCTGGTCCAGACCGATTACGGCCCGAAGGAACCGATGCGGCGACGCCCCGTCGATCCACGCGAGATCGACGCCGTCGTCACCCCCGGCCTCGCCTTCGATCGGACGGGTCGGCGGCTTGGCTACGGAGGAGGGTTCTACGATCGATACCTCACTCGCGTGCGGCCCGACGCCATTAGGATCGGCGTTGCGTTCGCATTCCAAGTCCTCGACGAGGCGCCCGCCGATCCGAGCGACGAGCGCGTCAACATCGTCGTCACCGACACCGAGACCATCGAGTGTCTTCCGGCGGGCGGCTCTGATTCGTAGCGAAACCCCGAACCTATAATCGCCTGGCGATGCCCACCTACGAATACGTCTGCACCGCGTGCGGAGAACGGATCGAGATCCTTCAACCTATCGGCGACCGTCCCCTCCGGAAATGCCCGGTGTGCGGCGGTGCGCTCCGGAAGGTCTTCCATCCCGCGGGCATCGTCTTCAAGGGGTCTGGGTTCTACCGGACGGACGCGCGACCGGCGGAGTCCCGGGCCGGCGGCGACGGCGCGAAGTCGGAAGCGGGCGTGAAGACGGAAGCCGGCGCGAAGTCGGAAGCCGGCGTGAAGACGGAAAAGAAGAAGGAGGCGAAGACCTCCTCGGGAGACGCATCTTCAAAGAAGGAGAAGAGCGCCTGAGCCGGGCGAAGATCGGCGTCTTCGGAGGATCGGGGTTCTACTCGTTCCTCGACGAGGTGGAAGAGGTCGAGGTCGACACACCCTACGGAAAGCCATCGGCCCCGATCGTCATCGGTGAGATCGAGAATCGAAACGTCGCGTTCCTTCCGCGCCACGGACGACGTCACGAATTTCCTCCCCACAAGGTGCCATATCGCGCCAACCTCTGGGCGATGAAGCAACTCGGGGTCGAGCGGCTGATCGGGCCGTGCGCGGCCGGCTCCCTCCGCAAGGACGTCGAACCCGGCCACTTCGTCGTCTGCGACCAGCTCGTCGATCGGACCTCCGGGCGGGCCGATACGTTCTACGACGGGCCGGAGACGACGCACATCTCATTCGCCGAGCCCTACTGCCCCACGCTTCGGGAGCTCGTGATCGACAAGGCCCGAGTCCTCGGAATCAAGGTGCACCAGCAGGGGACCGTCGTGGTAGTCCAGGGCCCGCGTTTCTCGACTCGTTCCGAGTCCGAGTTCTATCGAGGGCAGGGGTGGGAGGTCGTGAACATGACCCAGTACCCGGAGGTCGCGCTAGCTCGGGAACTCGAGATGTGCTACGTGAACATCTCGCTGATCACCGACTACGACGTCGGCATCGAGGGCGAGGACATCGAGGCGGTCACGAACGAGGCGGTCATCGATGTCTTCAACGCGAACAACAATCGGCTTCGCAGCCTGCTTGTTGGCATCGCGCCTGAGATTCCGGTCGAGCGGGACTGCCCATGCGCGACCGCGCTCGAAGGGGCTCGATTCGAGGTGAGCGAGTAGCTGTCAGTGGGGGGTCGTAGGCTCCTCTTTTCCTGACGGACCGGACCTCCCCCGGAAGGGAGCGAGATGCGGCGCAAACGCCCACTCGCCTCGAAGGTGCTGCTGGTGCTCGCGCTCGTCGTCGGCGTCGGTGCGACCCTCGAATTGCGAGGATATCTGGCCGGGCTGGAGGCACAGGCCTCCCCGCCGGAGATGGCCACGATCCTCGTCGCGGCGGTCGACCTGCCACGCGGCGTGACGCTGGAAGCAGACATGCTGCGGACGACTCGGATCCCCATCGCGTACGCGCCGCCGGGGGTCCTCTCCAAGGTCGACGAAGCGATCGGGTTGGTACTGCTCACCGACCTGCTGACTGGAGAGCCGCTGACGCCGTCGCGGCTCTCTCGCGGCGGCCCCATCGCCGCGTTGGTGCCCGACGGCTTGCGAGCGATCGCGGTGACGGTTCCCATGCCGGCGGGAGCGCTTGCGCCCGGGGACCGCGTGGACCTTTTCGCCACGTACGCGGCCGGCAACCCACATACCGAGGCGGTTGCGACGGACCTCGAGGTCCTCCGAATCGTCGAAAGCAGCATTGGAGAGCTGGGGGAGGCAACGAGCCTGCTGCTCCTCGTCTCGCCCGAGACGGCGGAGCGGATCGCATTCGCCCGCGCGTTCGCGGACCTTTCCCTCGCCATCGTTCCGGTCGGATAGGAGCCCGGTGAGTCGCCTAGACTGCCCCGAATGCGCGAGCTCATTCTGGGCGCCGTCCAGGGACTCACCGAGTTCGTGCCGGTCTCCTCCTCGGCCCACCTGGTGCTCGTTCCGTATGTGCTCGGCTGGCCGATCCCGAGCTTGGCCTTCGACGTCGCCGTCCATCTCGGGACCGGGGTGGCGGTCATCGTGTACTTCTGGCGTGAGCTGACGGGGATCGTCATCGGGACCTTCCGGACGATTGTTGGAAGCCGCCGACCGCTCGACGTGGCCCACGCGCGCCTCGCCGGACTGCTCGTTATCGCCTCGATTCCCGCCGGCGTCTTCGGAATCTGGGCCCGAGACTTCTTCGAGGATCTTTTTGGCGAGCCGGTGACCGTCGCGATCCTTCTTCTCGGAACGGCAGCGCTTCTAGTGATCGGTGAGGTTGCCGTACGGCGACGAGGCGATGATCTTCGCCGTGACCTGGGAAGCATCGGGCTCGTCGATGCGATCTGGATGGGCTTGCTTCAGGGAGTGTCGATCGCGCCGGGCATCTCCCGGTCGGGAGCTACGATGGCCGGCGGCCTGCTCCGAGGACTGTCGCGCAGCACCTCGGCGCGCTTCGCCTTCCTCATGAGCCTCCCGGCGATCCTTGGAGCGGGGCTCATCCAGATCCCCGACCTTCCTTCGGGAACGGATGTGCCGTTGGTTCTGGGCGCCGGCGCAGTAGCAGGGGTTGTGGGGCTCCTTTCGATCCGATATCTGCTTCAGTTTCTCAAGGAGAAGACGCTCGCCCCCTTTGCCGTGTACTGCGTGATCGCATCCGCTATAGCGCTCGGCCTGTACTCACAGATCAGGTAGCCGGACGCAATGCGCACCGTGCGCACCGTGCGCCCCAGGCGATTCCGGGACGAGCCCTGGGTGCGGGCGATGGTCATCGCAGCCGCGCTCGCGGGGGCCATCCTGGCGCTGTTCGTCGCGTATCCGATCCTCGAGGGATTCCGTTTCCCGATCGGTCCGGACGGCCCCGTGTATACGTGGTGGGCGCGCTCTGCGGAGGTAGCCGGGCTCGGGGTGCTGCCCGGACGCCCGGGTGTTCCGGCCGCAACCCTCGTTCTCGGCGGATTCCTCCGGACGGAGCCCATTCAAACCGTGGCGCTGCTCGGCCCCTTGCTCGCCGCGGCCGCCGGTCTCGCCGCAGGCGCCCTCCTCGAGATGTCGCTGGGGTCCTTCCCGCTCCGATCTGGGGCGGCCGCAATCCTCACCGGAGGCTTCGCCGCGGGCCTTGCGCCGGGGTGGCTCGGCAATCTCGGTCAGGTCGTTCTTTTCCTCGCAGCGCTGGCCGTCTTCGCGCGGGCGGATCGCTCGTGGCGACCCGTCTGGCTCGGCGGGGGGCTTGTCACCGCAGGAGCGTTCGCGCACCCGGCCTTCCAGATCCTCGCGGGCGTGATCCTTGCCGGCGCTCTTCTCACGTACGCACCCGCTGTTGCTCGCCACCTGAAAGCCGGAGGCTCATTCCTCGAGACCTTGCCCGGACGGGTCGCAATCGGAGCCGTGGCCGGAGGCGCCGCCGCGGGCGCGGGCTTCGCGAGTCTCGCGATCGGCGCGACTCCCATCGTCGTCGACACGTCCCAGGACGGGTTCTTCCGGCGCGTGGGGCTCGCCGCCGAGGTCCGACGAAACTACAGGGAACGCGTGGCGACCGATGTGCTGCGAGGAACCGGATTCCTGACGTCGGGCATCGGGTTCGGGGCAGCCGTGGCCGGCCGGCGTCGGGAGTTCCTCGAGAATTCCGGTGGGCGTTACCTCCTCGCGATCCTTGCCTCGTGGGGGCTCGTCACGGCGGGCGGCATGCTGGTCCTGGGCCCATCAGGCATGGGACCGGCTCATCGCCTCCTGGCTTTTGCCTTCGTGCTGCCGATCGCGGGAGGCGTCGCCTTCGGACTGGCGAGCGGAACATCCCGACGAGCACTGCTGGCTGCGGCCGTGATCGCCGGGGCCGTGTTTGTTGGGAGCTCGCTGTACGGCTGGTACCGGGAAGAGCCGCATGTGACGGCTGCAGAGCTGAGCGCCGTGGCGCGTGCGGCCGCCCAGACGGAAGGTCTCGCTGGAGGAACACCACTGATCTTCGTGGTCGACACCCCGGAGCTCTCCGCCGCGTTCCACGTCACGCGATTCGGCAACGTCATCCGGATGGGCCTCCCGGCGGCTCGGATCGATGATCTGTACGTGGCGACCGGCGACCCGGCCGACTTTCTCGCCGATCGTCCAACGGCGACCGGCGACCCCGAGCACGATGAGCTCTCGCGTGTCTATCTGGAGCAGGCGCGGCCCGTTCGTGACCGGGCCGCCGTGTTCGTTCTTCGCCCGTTCAACATCGAGGGATACGAGACCGCCCGACGCCTGGGAACAGAAACGACCCCGGGCCTCGTACTCCTGAAGGCCCCGTCCGGCGCGCTCGAACCCGGGTCGGCGCCGACAGACGTCACATCGGGCCTCGATCCAATTGGCCTCATGGCGCTCCCAGTCGCAGCCCTCGCGCTCCTCGGCGCCCTCGGGGGCGGATGGGCTCTATGGAGCGCGAGGTCTGCGGGCCCGCTCGCTGTTTCCTTTCTCGCCTGCCCCGTCGGCGTTGGCGTGCTCGTCCTCGCGGGCGTGATCGCGGATCGTCTTGGAATGGCCGTGTCCGGCCCGGCGGGAGTTATCGCCGCCGGATTGGTTGCCGCCGCTGGATACGTGGCCGCACATCGAACCAGGGCTTGAGCCGCGCCGGCCACAGGGCGCCATCCTCGAGAAGGAGCGGGTCGCGGGTCCCACCGGTCGGACCGAGTCGAACACGGCGGCGGAGATCCGCGAGCAGCGCCACCGCCATCAGGAGCACGAGTGGCGTAGCGATCCAGTGCAGCGCGAACACCATCGCTTCCCAAGCCCCCGGCGCTCGGCTCGGCTCCGCGACGATCTCCGTGATGGCGAGGGCAACGCTCACGATCACTACACCGTCGCGGGCCGGCCGCGGCAGGAGCCACGCGAGGGGCACAACCCAGGCCACGTACCACGGCAGCAGGATCGGGGAGAGCACGAGCGTGAGCAGCAATCCCCATCCCATTCCGGCGATGACAACCATGGGATCGAGCCTGCGACCGGCTCGAACCACGTGCCGAATGATGGCAACCACCGCAGCGAGCAAGAGAGCCGCGAACGCGAGGCGCACGACGAGCGATATCAGCTCCGCCCCGGTTTGCCCTCCGATCCACCTCGCGACGCCTCGAAGGCTCACATACACGAATCGAGACGGCGCGAGCCAGCCGGCGCGACCGGCGAGCTCGAACTGGCCGAGCGTCGGATCTTCCGTCTGAAAGAAGGGAATCACGAAGGGCAACCCCGCAAGCGCCGCGATGCCGGCGTGCGCTGCAAGGGTGCGCATGCGGGCTCCGGATCGGCGGCTCGCAACCGCTGCCGCGACCATGATCAGGAGAGGGACAGCCACCACAGCTTTCACAAGTGCGCCGACGACAAGCACTGCGGTTGCGGCGAGCTCCCGGCGGTCGAGCAGCAGCAACACGGCCCCGGCTAACGACAGCCCAACGATCGCGTCGTTGTGTCCGCCGCCGACGCCGTGGAAAACCACCACGGGATTCCAGCCCACGAGCGCCGCGGCGAACGCCGCTCGCTCCGGCCGCGCCCGCCTCGCCGCCGAAGCAACGAGGAACATCGTCGCCGCGCTGGCGATGGCCGCGATCGTCTTGAAGGCGACGACCGAGGAGGCTGGAGACTCAGCGACGGAGGTGACTCCGGCCGCGGCCGCGCTGAAGGCAGGTCCATAGACAGACGGCGAGTCCACCCAAAAGCGCGAAACCACCGGGTAGATGGGGTCGTCGGGAAACTCCTGAGGCGTCGCGACGTAAGGATTTCTCCCGTACTCCGAGACGATCCGCCCGTAGGCCGTGTAGCTGTAGACATCCCGCGAGAAGAGCAGGGGGAGGACGAGGACAACCGCGTGGAGGAGAACTCCGACGACGAGAATCCGTCGGAGAGCCAGGCGGCCTCCCCACGCGAGGCGAAGTGAGTATACGAAGGCCGCCGCCGCCGCGACGAGCAGCGCCGCGCTCAGGGCGGCCGCAAAACCGGTCCCGACCTGGTCGAGGCCGATGAAACGCGCCGCGGCAGCAAGCGCGCGGAGTGGCCCCGCATCCGGAGCGAGTTGGGGAGTGATCGCCGACGCGGGGCGCGAGGCAACGAGCGCGATTCCGCCGGCCGACGCAAGGAGGGCGGCGGTCGCGAGACGCGCCTGCATCAGCCTGGCGAATCTCTCTCTGTCGCCATCCGAGGTCGAGGCGCGCTTCATTGCGGACTTCGTCTGGGTCATCGGACGCCGGCTGACTCTAACAAGGCCTCGGAGAAAGACGGCTGTCTAGAATCGCGGCTGCCGGCCCCCGTAGCTCAGTGGAGAGAGCACCGGTTTCCTAAACCGGGTGTCGGAGGTTCGATTCCTCCCGGGGGCGCGAGTGGTTGCCGGAACCCGCGCTACTTGCCGGTCCCGGTGTATGTAAAGGTCGCCTCGAACCCCGTATACATGCAGACGATGACCTTCGTCATGTTCGCAGGAATCGCTCCGGTTTCCCCCCCGCTCTCGCGGGTCTCATACGTGACGGTCTTCCCCACCGTCATCTGATCCCCGAAGTCGGGGTAGAAGATGATGTCGAGATCGACGCTCTCGCCCCCCGTCACCTCCAGGACGAACTTGCCGTTCCAGGTCGCCTTGTCGACATCGAAGTCGTAGCCGAAGAACCCCTGGGGCCCGCTGCCGGCGGCCAGGACGAGCCTGCGATGCACGCCGGAGAAGCACGTCTCGGGGGCGGTCGGCGCGATCACCGGGAACGTCACCCCGCCCTCGACAATCTGAGTCGGAGGCGCCTTCTTCTTCTTCTTGCCCGCAACCGCGCCTGCCGGCGCGAGCGCGAGCGCGAGAACAAGCGTCGCGACTAGCCATCTCTTCGCCATTGAGCAATCCTCCCCTAGCAGTGCTCCTTCAGGGTAATTCGCTCAAATGCCGCAATCTCCTTCATGGCCAGAACGCTCTTGTCCTCGGGCGCCGATCCCGAGAGCGTTGCCGGTCCGAACAGGCTCGTATAGCATCGTCGTCCGCACCGGCCGAGCCAGCAAACGGAGTACCGCGTGACGACTCGCAATCCACGGCTTTGGTTCCTCGTATTGATGCTCGCCTTCGTTGCGGCGGGCGCCTTTGCATGCAGCGGAGAGGACCCCAAGACAACGCTTCAGACTCTTCGCGACGGACTGGATGCCCACAGTGCCGGGCGTCTCCAGGAAGCGGTCGAGGCCTACACGACAGTCCTCGAGCAGGACCCGGACAACAAGTTCGCCCTCTACAATCTAGGACTCATCGCTCAGACCACGGGCAGCCCGAACGAGGCCGAGACCTACTACCGTCGCGTCCTCGAGATCGATCCCGATTTCGCGGCCGCGCTCTTCAACCTCGCGATCCTCAGGAATCGGGTCGGGTCGTTTCAAGAAGCGATCGAACTGTATCGGCGCGTGATCGCAATCGACCCCGTCAATGCGGGCGCCCACCTAAATCTAGGCTTTGTGCTCAAGAGAATCGGCAAGGAGAAGGAAGGCGAGAAGGAGATCGCACGCGCGCGTGAGCTCGACCCGAGCCTCGCGCCGGGCCAGGGCTCGGAGACCGACGAATCCCCCAAAGGAAAGACGACCGGCGGGCGCCCCGACGGGAACGCGAGTGGGTAGCAAGTCGGATCATGCCGCGTCGGCTGAGTGGTTGAACCGGCGCCCTCGCCCGTAGAACGCGAGTCCCGCGATCGCCGCAGCCCCGAGACCCAACAACAGCGGATAGCTCCCGTACGGCACATACCGAAGGACCACATCGCTTCGTCCCGGCGGAACGGTAACGGCCACAAAGGACGGGGCCACCATGTACGTGGGGCGAAGAACTCCGTTGACGTACGCCTCCCATCTCGGGTCGTACGTGGACTTGAGCATGACCGCAGCCGTTCGATTCGCATTCACCGTTCCCGCAAAGAACCCGTCGATAGGCCCCGCGAACTGGCGCTCCACGACGCCGGCCGACCCTCGGATGCCGGCGTTGGGAACGGTCGTCGGGGCCCCCGACTCCAGCTCGCCGAACGCGACGAGCGGATGCACCCCGTTTGCCGGCAGTCCTGACTGGAGGAATGACTTCATTTGCGTCGCCAGATTCGTTCGGTCGGCGGTAATGGCGGGGATCGTGTCGACCAGCTTCAGATACCCGGATGTGTCCACTTCCCAGAGTGTGTGGCGACCGCGTCGCGCGAGCAACGTCGCCGGGACCCCAGGTTGTCTCGTTTCCGGAAGGATGAGGTACCTCACGTTGAACAGGTCGTAGTGCGCAGCGTTGGTCTCCTCGAAGAGCGTCTCGATATCAGTCGAGAGCGACGGCGTGCGAAGGGTGAACCCAATCGCGTCCAAATCTCGATTCGCAAGGACCGCATACATCGGAACGAAGCCGATGCGGTACTCGTCCCCCCACCGTCCCCTCATCCCGGCAAAGAACCGACCGGGACCGCGCGAACGCGCCTCCGCGATCAGGCTCCCCACCCTGCTTCCGTCCAGGCGATCGTCGAGAACCTGAAAGTTGATCAGCTCCGCCCCCCGCGCGTCGAACCGAGCCCGCTCGAGGACGGCAGGCAGAAGCAAAATCATCGACAGGGCAACGGCGACCCCAAGGGCCCCGACGGGCTCGACCCTGGGGAGCCGGGCCCGGATGGTCGAAACGACAAAGGAGCCCAGCCGAGCAAGACCGACTCCCGCGAGGACGATGCCGCCGAGATGAACTCCCGTGACCATTCGACGGAGGAACAGGTCTTCGGCGCCGGGTAGGAGACGAAGAAGAGGGCCGAGTGTGGGGCGGCCGAAGAACAGCAGCAAGCTGAGCACCGAGAAGGACACGATCGCGCGGGCTCGATGATCACGACGAAGTCGAGCAACGCAATGGACCAGACCGATTGCCGCGAGGAGCGTGATCACCGGGAGCCGGCCGCGGTCGAACATCTCGCCCGACACGAGCCAGCCCAGGACCTCCCCTGCGCCGAACGAGTCACGATAGAAGCTGCCCTGCAGGTAGATGCTTTGATTGGCCGTTGCTCGATCTCCTAGCAGCGGGACCAGGATCCAGGCGGCCGCCAACAACCCACCGGCCCCCACGAGCAGACCGTGACGGACTCGACGCAGGAGTCCACCCGGGGCGACCAAGACCCAGAGCCCGACCGCCAGTAGCGACAGGTATCCGACTATGAAATGGGACGCGAGCGTCGCGGCGAGCAGCACCGCCGCCAGGGCAAACCGCCTGCCGTGCCCAACCGCTTGCCAAGAGAGCCCCAGCGAGATGGGCAGCGTCCACATCGCCCACAGCTGCGCCCACACGCCCGACCCTCGCCACACGTAGCTCCCGTGCTCGAAGCCGATCCCCGGCGCGCTGACAAGCAGGGGCGAGACGAGGGCCGCCGACCCCGCGACCCATCGTGACCAGCCCAGTAGACGCGACCCCAGGTACACGCTGATCGGCCAGAGGGCCAGGAGCAGATAGACGGACCATCGGAAGGCGGCGTCCGGGCCGAAGATTCGGCCAACGAGGCCGGTCAGGATGTGGGGCAGGCTGTGATAACGGTGAAAGCGGGAAGATCCGAGGCCCAGATATGGATACCAACCGTCGAGCGGTAGTTGCTCGCGCTCAATCCGGGTCTCCGCCCAGCGAACCATCTGCGCGTGGACCGCGCTGTCGTTCAGGTTGTTCGCGGGCGTGACCTCAGGGCGAAGAACGACGAGGTTGAAGAGCACGGCGGCCGCGACGAGCAGCAAGGGCGCGGAGCGCGCCCACGTCAGAACCCACGATCGCATCGCGAAAAGTTTCGCGACGAGGGAGCTTGTGTGATCCTGCGGGCTACGCGGTGTCGGCACAGAGGGCCCACACCGTCACGGTGTCGGGTCCTGAGATGGTGCCCTCGCCCGGGTCCTCGCCCGGATCGCCGCCGCCGGCGCCCGACGGTCGGTCAAAGGTCATGTTCCATGCCTGCGGTGTCGTTGTCGGGTGGTTGTCCGTCACTCGGGTCCCGGCGGCCCTGCCGGTCCAGCCGCCGCTCAGGATCTTGTCGCCTGGATCGCACTCGACCTGCCCCGTGATGCCCGCGCCATCCTCCGGCACAACGACATTCGTGCTCTTCAGGTAGTTGCTCACCGGGCCGGCGGGACCGGTCGGTCCTTCCGGACCGGTAGGCCCGATGTCACCCTGAGGCCCGGTGTCACCCTGAGGCCCGCTCGGGCCGGTTGGGCCGGTTGGGCCGGTCGGGCCTGCTGGGCCGGTTGCCCCAGTTGCGCCGAAACCAGTTGCGCCGGTCGCACCAGTTTGGCCGGTCGGGCCCGTTGGGCCGGTCGGGCCCGTCGGACCAGCGGGTCCTGCCATCCCCTGAGGACCCTGATCTCCCGTGGGGCCGGTCGGACCCGTGGGGCCGGTCGCACCGGTTGCGCCGACCGTGGCGCCGGTGGGTCCGGTTGCGCCCGTATCTCCCGTTGCTCCGAAACCAGTTGCGCCGGTCGCACCTGCCGCCCCCGTGTCGCCCGTTGGGCCGGTCGGGCCCGTTGGGCCGGTGAGGCCGGTCGCTCCGGTCGCGCCGGTGGGACCAAACCCAGTGGCGCCGGTCGCACCGGTTGCGCCGGTCGCTCCATTCGCGCCGGTCGCTCCGGTCGCTCCGGTGGGACCAAACCCAGTGGCGCCGATCGCGCCGGTTGCGCCTGTCGCGCCGGTTGGACCCTGAATGTTCCAAGTGAGCTCGTCCTCGAGGAAGCTCAAGCACCCGAACGGGAACAGATCGCCTGGGTCCTCGACGATACGGACGGTGCCGGGAACATCGAAGAGCGGGTCGACCGAGACGCACCCGTGGATCTCGTTCGGATTCGTGTGGCCCGCAAGGACAAAGGAAGGGGCGCCGACGAAGAGCATCAAGAGGGCGACTGGAATCGCCAACTTGGAAAACAGCCTCAAGGTGACCCTCAAGCGTTCCCTCCTGGGATCGGCCTACCCATCAGGAGGCTACTGGCCTGGTTATGGGCTTGTCAACCTTCACAAGGCAGACATTTGCACCAACTCTCTGCGGGGAGGCGCGGTAGCCATCGGCTGCGCCTCCTGCTATGTTCTCGAAACCCGAGCGAACCGCCCGAACCGGGCGCGGAGGAAACAGAATGTTCAAGAAGCTCGTGGTCGGGACCGATGGCTCCGACTCCGCCGAGCGAGCGGTGACCCACGCGGCAACGCTCGCGAAGGAGGGTGCCGCTCAGCTCGTCGTCGTCCATGCCTACCCCGAGGCCCGGTCCGACGCCCCAACGACGTTTGGGGCCGCGGACGCCTATCCCGCCGCCGAGATCGGCAAGGCGATCCTGGAAGACGTCGCGAAGCACCACGACGAAGCAAAGATCAAGACCGTCCTCGGCCAGGGGGATGCGGCGGAGGTCCTCATCGACGTAGCAGACCAGGAGAACGCGGATCTCATCGTCGTCGGCAACAAGGGGATGACAGGGGCGAAACGGTTCGTGCTAGGGTCGGTGCCGAACCGGATCTCTCATCACGCGCCGTGTTCGGTTCTCATCGTCCACACGACCTAGCCATGTACGAGAAGATCCTCATTGCAACCGACGGTTCGGAAACCGCGGCGAAGGCAGTGGCGGTGGGCGCCGACGTGGCAAAGACGGTGGGGGCCAAGGTGCTTCTCCTTCACGTCGGCGACGCGGCGGAAGGGGAGAAGATCCTGGCCGACACCGCCAAGGGGATCAAGGGAGACGTCGAGACCAAATCCGTGGACGGCGACCCAGCCGACCGCATCCTCGACGTCGCCGAGAACGAGGGCGTCGACTTGATCGTGATCGGGAACAGGGGGATGACGGGCGCGAAGCGCTTCCTCCTTGGGTCGGTTCCGAACGCCATCAGCCATCACGCGACCTGCAACGTCCTGATCGTCAAGACCACCTAACCTTACCGAGAGCCCCGATCGCTGCGTAACGGTCTGAAGGATGCGCGCTGGGCGCCAGATACCCCTGGGGGGTATCATGAGGAACAAAATCCTCACCCGGGAGGAGCGCGATGTACGGCTACGCCATGAACAAGGATCAGGTCCTCGCACGGCTCCGGAAGATCGAGGGACAGGTCCGGGGCCTCGCCCGCATGGTGGAGAGCGACGAGTACTGCATCGACATCCTGACCCAGATCGGGGCGGTGCAGGCCGCTCTCAAGGGGGTAGCGATGGGGCTGCTGGACGATCACGTCCGCCACTGCGTCCGCGAGAGCATCGAGGAGACTGGCGGCGAGGAGAAGGTCGAAGAGCTCGTCGCGGCCGTGTCGCGGATGGTGGGTAGGTAAGCAGTGGAACAAGGACACGACGCGCACCAAGGACTCGGCGCACACCAAGAACACGCCGGCGCCGCAGACGTCGAAGGGCACGATCGGCACGCGGGCCACTCGATCGCGATGTTCCGGAACCGGTTCTGGATCTGCCTCGCTCTTACGATCCCCGTCCTCATCTACGCCCAGAGCCTCTGGGAGCTCGTCGGGCTCGAGCCGCCCGACCTGCCCGCCCGCCAGGCCGTCTCCTTCGCTCTCGGGACCGTGATCTACCTCTACGGCGGGATCGTCTTCCTGCGATCCGCCGCCGGGGAGCTCCGTTCCAGGATGCCCGGCATGATGACGCTCGTCGCGGTTGGGATCACGGCCGCCTACGCGTATAGCGCTGCGACGACCTTCTTCCTCGAGGGCGAAGGTTTCTACTGGGAGCTCGCGACCCTCGTCGACATCATGCTCCTCGGGCACTGGATCGAGATGCGCTCGGTCGATCGGGCGCAGGGCGCGCTCGCGGAACTCGCGCGACTCCTGCCCGACACGGCCGAGCGGGTCGCCGATGGGAGCAGCGAGGTGGTTGCCCTTTCGGAGCTCGCCGTGGGAGATGTCGTCCTCGTTCGTCCGGGTGGGCGGATTCCCGCCGACGGAGAGGTCGTCGAGGGCGAGTCGCACGTGAACGAGGCGATGCTGACCGGCGAGTCGAGGCCTGTGGGCAAGGCCCCCGGCAACGAGGTCATCGCAGGGACCGTGAACGAGGAAGGGGCCCTCCACGTGAAGGTCACCAGGACGGGGGAGGACACGGCCCTGTTCGGGATCATGAAACTGGTGCAAGAAGCCCAGGCCTCCAAGTCGCGCGCGCAGTTCATCGCCGATCGTGCCGCCATGTATCTGACCTACGTCGCGATCGCGGCCGGACTCGGTACGGCCCTCGCGTGGACCCTCCTCGCCAGCGAGGTGACGACCGACTTCATCATCGCCCGGGCCGTCACCGTTGTCGTCATCGCCTGCCCCCATGCCCTCGGCCTTGCGGTTCCTCTCGTCGTCGCGATCTCCACGAGTCTCTCCGCACGAAACGGCCTGCTCGTCCGGAACCGAATGGCGCTCGAGCGTGCACGGGACCTCGACACCGTCATCTTCGACAAAACAGGGACACTCACCGTCGGTGAGCTCGGGGTCGTGGGCATCGCGACCGCCGACGGTCGAGGAGACGAGGAGGCCCTCGCCGTCGCTGCGGGGCTCGAGCGAACGAGCGAGCACGCGCTGGCCCGAGCATTCGTGCGGGAGGCCGAGCGCCGCGATCTTCGGGCCGTAGACGTGAAGGGTTTCGAAGCGATGAAGGGAAAGGGTGTCCGCGCTCGCGTCAACGGGTCGGAGGTCTCCCTGGGCGGCCCCCGGATGCTCGAGGAGCTCGGCGCGGAGATGCCCGAGACAGTTCGCGATCAAGCGCACGCATGGTCCGGGGAAGGAAAGACCGTCGTGAGTCTCGTGGAGGACGGCCGAATCTCGGCCGTCTTCGCTCTCGCCGACCGGATCAGAGATGAGTCGCGTGAAGCAGTCCGGCGCCTGAAGAGCGCAGGGATCGGCGTGGCGATGATCACCGGTGACTCGGCGGCCGTGGCCGACTGGGTCGCGGCCGAGGTCGGCCTGGATGAGACCTACGCCGACGTGCTTCCCGAACACAAGGCTGAAAAGGTGAAGGCGCTTCAAGAGCAAGGCCGGGTCGTCGCGATGGTCGGAGACGGCGTGAACGACGCACCGGCGCTCGTACAGGCGGACGTCGGGATCGCGATCGGCGCCGGGACCGACGTTGCGATCGAATCGGCCGATGTGGTCCTCGTGCGCGACGACCCCCGGGACGTCGCGCGCGTCGTCGACCTCTCTCGAGCGACGTATCGGAAGATGGTTCAGAACCTGGGCTGGGCCACTGGATACAACGCCTTCGCGATTCCCCTGGCCGCCGGAGTCCTGGCGCCCGTCGGCTTCTTGCTGCCGCCAGCGCTCGGGGCGCTCTTGATGTCGATCAGCACCGTGATCGTTGCCGCGAACGCTCAACTGCTCAGGCGAGATCGAAGCCTCGGCGCGGCAAGGGACTAGCCCGCCAGGAACGACAGGACGACCGTTCTTCGGTTGTTCTCGCGGTTGGGATCGACGATCACGACGCGCTGCCAGGTTCCGAAGACAACCTCGCCCCCAGAAACCGGCAGGACGAGCGAGGGGTTGATGAACGCTGGGAGCAGGTGGTCCGCTCCGTGGCCGGTTGATCCATGTCGGTGCCTGTACCGATCGTCTCGAGGAAGAAGCGACTCGATCGCGCTAACCAAATCCTCCTCGGACCCCGCGCCCGTCTCGATGAGAGCGACACCTGCGGTGGCGTGGGGCAAGAACACGTGGAGGAGACCGTCACCCTTCCCGGCCGCAAACTCCGCAACGTGATGGGTGATCTCGACGACTACGCGGCCACCCGTGTCGACGGTGATTCGCTCGGTTTCCATCCGCGCCCGGAGCGTAGCGTGTGGTTCCCCGTCGCTTCAGTCCATGACGGAGCGTGCCGAGTACGCTGAATCGGAATGAAGATTCCACGTCTTGCTACTCCGATTCTCGCTCTTGGGCTGGCGGCATCCGCCTGTGCGGGGCCTGCGTCCTCGCTCACCACCGGCCCGCCAGGTGCGACGACGTCCCCGCCGGAGTCACGGTTCGCGCAAGTCGGGTCCTTCTCGGCCGTGAAAGCGATGGAACACCTCGAGGAGCTCGCGGGCCGGATCGGGCCGAGGGCTGCCGTTTCGGACGGATACCTGCGCGGAACCCGCTACGTCGAAGGCGTCCTCCACGAGCTCGGGTACAAGACGCGACGCGATCCGTTCGAGATTCCCGGGGTCGGCGAGTCGTGGAACACCGTCGCTCGGGCCCCTGGGGCGCGTGGCGGGCGGTTACTCATCGGGGCGCATCTCGACACGGTCGAAGGGGCGCCCGGCGGAAACGACAACGCCAGCGGCGTCGCCACCGTGCTCGAGCTCGCGCGAATCTTCGCGGACACTCGATTCGTCGGCCGGATCACCTTCGTCGCGTTCGGCGCCGAGGAGCGCCAGCCGACCGGCGAACATCACTACGGATCAGACTCGTATTCGGCAGAGATGAGCGAGCGAGAGGCGGCCGGGTTTCGGGCCATGGTGTCGGTGGACATGATCGGCAAGAACGTGCCGCTCCTCGTGGCGTGGATGTCGGTGGGAAGTCGGGCCACGGTCGACGGGATCTTGGCGGCGGCGGACGCGAGGAGTGTGGCCGCCGAGGAGCTGGTGACCCCCAAGTGGTCGGACAACGGCGCGTTCGAGCTGATCGGCGTGCCCTCGGCGCTCATGTGGACCGGCTTCGAGCCCAACCACCACGAGGTGACCGATACCGCCGACAACGTGGACCTCATCGCCCTTCGAAACGCCGGTCGCGTCCTGAAAACGTTCGTGCTCACCCTCTTGCGCTGAGCTGAGAGTCGTCCGAACCACCCTGCCCTGCATCCCCCGCGGTTGCGGTCTCTCCCTGTAGGCTCCAGACCACCCCCCGGACCAACCGATAACAAGGACGCAGTGAAGAAGACCCTTTCATTCGCGTTTGCGGTGCTGATCATCGCCGCAACGCCGCTCGAGGTCCGTTCGGGGCCGGCGAACGGCTTCTCCGACGTTCCTCAGAATTACTGGGCCGAGGAAGCAATCAACTACGTCGCGGCGGACCGAGACTGGCTCCGCGATTACGGGAACGGCGAGTTCCGCCCCGAGGAGCTGCTCACCAGGCGCCAGGAAGCGCACGCGCTCGTTCTTGCGTTCGCACCGGACGAGGAGCCCGATCCTCAGCTCGTCTTCACCGACCTGCCGCCGACCGACCCCTCGTATCGCTATGCGAACGTGGCGGTGAAGCTCCGTTGGATGACCGCAGAGAACGGCGCCTTCCGGCCCGACGACCCGGTAACGAAGGAATCCCTCGACGGCGCTCTCACCCGCGCGCTCGGCCTCAAGCGTGAGCTCCGGGGCCTTCGGAAGATCCAGACGGCCGACGGCACGCGGCTATCCCGGCCACCGGGGTTTCCCCAGCTCGTGCTCGCCCACGAGCTAGGGCTGCACTTCAATCACCCGACCGACGCCGAGGCGCGGGAGCTCCTCCCGAGCACGAACGTGCTTCGAGCCGACGCCGCCTACGGGCTCTTTCGAGCGGCGACGGCAGTCGGGACCTGGAGGATGTCTTCGCTCGAGCGGTACCGCTCGGTCGTCCTGGCCACGATGACGCCCGAGCAGCTGCCGGTAGCCGAATTCGCCCTCGCTCACGTCGGCTATCCCTACGTCTGGGGCGGCGAGTGGAACGCGCCCACTGCGAACGGGTACTGCTGCGGGGGACAGCCGCAGGGAGGATTCGACTGCTCGGGGTTTGCATGGTGGGTGCTCCGTGAGCCCACCGACAGTTGGGACAACACGGCCTACCGCCCATACCAGGGCTGGCCCCTTCCCGAACGGCGATCGCGAGACATGGCGGCCGCCACCCGGAAGAAGATCGGATTTGGGAAGCTTCAACCCCTGGACCTGATGTTCTTTGCCGGAGAGACGGGAGACGTGAATCACGCCGGCCTCTACCTCGGCAGCGAGTGGATGGTTCACTCTTCGGGGGGCGGCGGGGGGGTCTCCCTCGGATGGCTGGATGACGGCTATTACCGAGAGCGGTTCACCTGGGCGCGGCGCTTGATCGCCTAGGCCTCGCCGATCACCGCGCGGACCTTCTGGAGCATCTCCCCGATCGGAAACGGTCGGCGGAGCTCGCCGTCTACGTGGAAGAGGCCGACCTTCCCCGTCTCTCCCTTCGAGGCCATGAAGATGATGACCTTGGCCCCGCCGAGCTCTGGGTCGTCACGGAGCATCCGGAGCGTGTCCCACCCATCCGGGTCTCCCGGAAGCTCGGCGTCCAGCAGGAGAAGGTCGTAGTCGCCCTCGCGCAGCATCTTGAGCCCGGTCTCCCCGTCCGAAGCCTCGTCGACCTCGTAGCCCTCGAGCTGCAGTCGAAGCACCGGCTGCCGCATGTGTTCCGGTCGGTGATCGATCAGAAGGATCCGCTTTCTCGCCATGTCATCCTTCGAGCACGCTGCCGTCGATTCGATCTACCTGTACCCCTCGTTCGGCAAGGTACGCGACGGCCTCCTCGAGAGTCTGCTCCGAGCCCTCCATCTCGAGAATGACCCAACCGACCCGCTCCTCGATGTTCGCTCGCCGGATGTTCGTGACGACGTCGAACTGCTTGCCCACCGTGTAGATGAGCGGTTCTTGGATGAGCTCCTCGGGGAACGTCAGGTGAAATCTTCCCTTCGCCACGGATCGATTGTAGGGAGGCGGTCGGGTCTCGCGCGAGAGTCGCGACTATGAGATGAGGCGTAGGGAGTGAGCTCGAAGCGCGGCGGCAAACGTGCGGCGGGAGGGCTCGGAGCGACGCGCGTTTCGCCCGCAGAGAGCGAGCGAGTAGCCCGAATCGGAGCGACGACGCGCGAGCCCGACCCGCCTGGTTCTCTCCTAAAAGTCTTCCATGCCGCCGCCGGGTGGCATGGCCGGTGTCTTCTCCTTCTCCGGTTGCTCGGCGACGACCGCCTCGGTAGTGAGGAAAAGGCCGGCGATCGAGGCGGCATTCTCAAGCGCCGATCGCGTGACCTTCGTCGCGTCGACGATCCCGGACTTCAGCATGTCGACGTACTCGCCGGACTCGGCGTTCAATCCCCAGCCCGGGTCGAGGCCGCGCACCTTCTCGACCACGACGCCGCCCTCGAGTCCTGCGTTCTCCGCGATCTGCTTCAGGGGCTCCTCCAGGGCCTTCTGCAGGATCCGGGCTCCAGTCGCCTCGTCTCCTTCGAGGTCGGTCTTCGCCACAGCGGCCTGCGCGCCGAGGAGGGCCACCCCGCCACCAGGGACGATACCCTCCTCGACCGCTGCCTTCGTCGTTTGGACGGCGTCCTCGATGCGGTGCTTCTTCTCCTTCAACTCGACCTCGGTGGCCGCGCCGACCTTGATCACGGCGACGCCACCCGCGAGCTTCGCGAGCCGCTCCTGGAGCTTCTCGCGGTCGTAGTCGGAGTCGGTCGTGTCGATCTCCGTCTTGATCTGGTTGATGCGTCCCTTGATCTCGTCCTGGTCCCCGCCGCCCTCGACGATCGTCGCCTCGTCCTTCGTCACGACGACCTTCCGGGCCTTGCCGAGCAGGTCGAGACCGACGTTCTCGAGCTTCAGGCCGACCTCCTCGGAAACCACCTGGCCGCCGGCGAGGATCGCGATGTCCTGGAGCATCGCCTTGCGACGGTCGCCGAAGCCGGGCGCCTTCACCGCGACCGACTTGAAAGTGCCGCGGATCTTGTTCACGACGAGCGTGGCGAGCGCCTCGCCCTCGACGTCTTCGGCTACGACGACGAGCGGCTTCCCGCCCTGCATGACCTTCTCGAGAATGGGGAGAAGGTCCTTCACCGCGGAGATCTTCTGGTTCGCGAGGAGGATGTAGGGATCCTCGAGGACGACCTCCATCCGCTCTGGGTCGGTGATGAAGTAGGCCGAGATGTACCCCTTGTCGAAGCGCATTCCCTCGACTAGCTCGAGCTCCATGCCGAACGTTTGCGACTCCTCGACGGTGATCACCCCGTCCTTGCCGACCTTGTCCATCGCCTCGGCGATCTGCTCACCGATCTCCGGATCTCCGGCGGAGATCGCGGCCACATGCGCGATCTCGGCCCTGTCTTCGATCTCCTTCGCCTGGTTCTTGATTGCCTCAACCGACCTCTCGAGCGCGGTCTCGATCCCGCGCTTGAGCCCCATCGGGTTCGCACCGGCGGCCACGTTCCGCAGACCCTCCTTCACCATCGCCTGTGCGAGAACGGTCGCGGTCGTCGTGCCGTCACCGGCTACGTCGTCCGTCTTCTTGGCGACCTCCTTCACGAGCTCGGCCCCGACATTCTCCTCGGCGTCGTCGAGCTCGATCTCCTTCGCGATCGAGACCCCGTCGTTCGTGATCGTCGGGGCGCCCCACTTCTTTTCGAGGACGACGTTGCGGCCCTTCGGGCCGAGCGTGATGCGGACGGCGTTCGCAAGCTGGTCCATCCCGCGCTCGAGTGCCCGCCGCGCGTCCTCCTGAAACGTGATGATCTTGGCTCCCATCAGCTCCTCCTTGGCGCCTGATCTAGAAATCCGGATGTGACCCTGCTAGCACTCTCCGACCGAGAGTGCTAAATCGAGTGTATACGCCATCACAGCGAACGCGCAACCGGAACTTTGCCTGGACGCCTAGTCGGGCGGAGGCGGGCTGGTGAACCAGTCGCAGCCGTAGGCCTCGTCAGGCCTGGACGGGTCAGCGGCCGCGCAGGGCGCAACCAAGAGCTGCTTGGGATGAACAGGAAGGCCGGGAGGCGGCGTTGACTCGCAGACGGGCAAGATAATCGGGTCGCTCGTGATCGACCGACCCCGTGCGGCGAGGTTTCCGAGCCAGCAGTTGCCCTCTCCCTGCTCGTCCCACCAGAAGTCCGTTCCGTTGGGAAGAACCTTTCCCTTTGGAGACCAACCCATCCGGTTAACGATGAACCGGTTGTTGTGGGAGGTGTCGAACTGGTGCGTCGGCTCCATGTCGCCCCGCAGGTACGCGGGGACGCCAACCAAGAACGTGCCCCAGCGCCAGTTGTCGTAGAGCCAGTTGCCCGAGACGATGTTCGCGTTGCCTCCCCCGATGACGATGCCAGTCCCAACCGGCACCTGGAAATGGGGGCACACGACGCCTCGCTCGTACCCACGCTTGCGTATCGGTTTGTCGCACGTTCCGTCTCGCCAGTAGTCGTAGTAATTGTTGTTGTTGCTGTAGATCCAGTTGTCCTGGAAGCGCGAAGAGTCCTGCGGCATGCCCGGATGACCGGATGCGAAGCTATCCGAGGTCATCCCTGCGGCGTTCTCGAAGAACCAGTTGTGGTGAACCCACGTCGAGTTCCCAGCCGTCGCCGAGTAGCCGATCAGGTTGTGATGAGAGCTGCATCTCGTGATCTCGATCGAGACCTCCGCTCCGTGATGGTCCGCTGCCGAACCCGGGTAGATCCCCGAGTCGCCATTCCCGTACGCCTCGCAGTTCTTGTAGAGACCGTGATCGGTGGCGAACGTGAGAAACCCGTACTCGTCGTTCCACCGCGCGAGCATCCGGTCGATGACGAACCCATCGGTTTCCAGGATGTAGAGCGAGTTGAACTCCGCACGCTGCACGGTGAAGTTCCGGAAGTAGATCCCGTCGGCCCGATCGGCCCGGATACCGTTTAGCTTGTTGAAGTTGTTGTCGACGATGACGTCCAGAGGGTCATCGCCGGTTCCCTCGATCTGCAGATCACAGACAGGGAGATCGCATTGGCGATCCTCGTCGGTTGGGCTGTCGCCCAAGATCGTGATGAGGTTCTGCTCGTGCGGGCAGGCGAACTGGTCTTCGTACGACAGGACGGTTCCCTGAGGAGACTCCCGGCAGGGACCTCGCACGTTGACCGCGCTCGGCTCCTCCCGGTACACACCCGGCAGAATCATGATCCGGGAACCACGCTTCTCGACGTGATCGACCGCTTCCTGGATGTGCCCGTAGCCGCTCCGCCGGCACTCCCGATACAGCGCGAGATTCCTCGATCTAAACGGCGGTGGCAGCTGCCGGATCAGCCGAAGGGACTCTCCGGGCTTGCACACCAGCAAGCGCGGGCCCGAGGTGCGGTACTTGGGAACCTCGCCTTCGCCCTTGGGGAAGAAGCTCTCACGCTCAGCGTGCGCTCCAGCGGGCAGAGCCGGCGCGAGCATCGCGAGCGCCGTAAGCGCGAACAGTAGGCAGCGACGGGCGGGCATTCCCTCTCCCTGGACCTCTCCTTGAGACTCTCAGTCTATCCGACTGGGCGATTCGCTCGCCTTCTCGAAGATCGGCTTCCCCACCCCTGGCGAGCTACGCCCTGGGACCCCCTAAGGTACTACCCCTGCTCGTCGCATCCTGCGCGAGACTCGCCTGGGAGACAGAGATCGATATGACAGGATCGGCCGAAGCGCTCGTTTCCCGAGCCCAAGCGTGAATGTGCTTGAACTACGCTTGAGAAGCAGCCACGATTCCAGGCAAGCGGCAGGAAGGGCAGGTTCTCAAGGGAGGAGGTGACAATGGCGACATACGAGGGTTACTGCGTGAAGGACAAGCGCAAGGTCACGTTCGAGGGTGAAGTGGTCATTATGAAGAACGGGCGCAGGGCTGCAAAGGGAAAGTGTCCGTCTTGCGGTACCACGGTCATGCGCATCCTCGGAAAGGCTGATTAGCCGACCCGCCGGCTAGGACGTTACCGGGCGGGCGAGGTCCCGGCCGTGCGGAGCAGATCCTCCGCCGACCACAGGGGGCTTTCGGCCGCGACTGCCCGATGCTGTCGGGCAAGGTCGGCGATCGTGATGCGCTCGAAGACATCGCGAACCGCCCGGTGCACCTCTCCCCAGAGCTCCTGAAGACCGCATCGGGAGTCCTGGAAACACGTGTGGTCCGCAGGGTCGAGGCAGTACATCGGGAAGTACGTGCCCTCCATCGCGTCGACGATGTCGGACACACGGATGGCGGCAGGGTCTCGAGCGAGTTGACACCCGCCCCCAGCTCCTCGGAAGGACTCGACGAGCCCCTCCTTGTGCAGATGGGCGAGCTGCTGCTCGAGGAACCTCAGTGGGACACCCTGAGCCGTCGCGATCTCGCGGGCGGGAACGGGACCCTGTCCCCATCGGAGCGTAAGCTCGATCATGGCCCGCAGCGAGTATTCCGTCTTCTGCGAGACCTTGAGCATCCTTGCCCCTTTCCGGTCGAGCGTACGCGCGTCTGACCACAAATTATATCTCTGAGGTAGGATTTATCCAGCCCGCAGCGAACACGGCAGGACGGAGTAAGGAGTCACCGTGGCGAAGTTGGTGGACCCAAGACAGCCCCGCTTCGGGCAGGCAATCACTGGAAGCGTGCTGCTGGTTGGATTCGTGTTCGACTGGCCGGTCGTTCTTCCCGTGATCGCGGCGATTCTCGCCGGGGCCTCCTTCCTCGGCTCCGAGGGGAACCTGTACGCCTACCTGTATCGAGGCGCGAAGCGGGTCTTTCATCTCGGTCCGCCTGCGGAGCTTGAAGAAGTTGGTCCGCCACGGTTCGCAAACACTCTCGGCTTCCTCTTCACGACCGCGGGGAGCCTCCTCTACTACGTCGCCGATGCAGCCGCTGCGGCCTGGACGCTCGGGCTTATCGTCTCGGCGCTCGCCCTGCTCGCCGCAACCACCGGGTTGTGCGTGGGCTGCGAGGCGTACGTGATCGCTCGCCGGATCGCCACCCACGGCCGGGTGCGCGAGCGGCTCGTGGTTCCCCGGGAGCAGGTCGGGATCGGAGCCTAAGTGCTGGTCAGGTTTGCGATCGTTTTTGGCGTTCTCGCATTCTCCTATGCCCTCTTCTGGCTGTGGCGCAGGCCGTCCCGGCGGCTCCGAAGCCTGGATCTGAAGGCGCTCGGCATCGGCGGGCCGGCGATCGTGCAGTTCTCCACGAAATACTGCTCGCCGTGCAAGGCCGCAGCGCCGCACCTTCGCGCCGCCGCCGAAGAGACCAACGTGGCGTTCGCGCAGATCGATGTCGGGGAGCGACCCGAGATCGCGCGGCGCTACGGGATCCGGAGCGTCCCCACTATCGCGGTCACCGATCGAGTCGGCCGGGTGCTCGGGGCGTGGACCAGCCTTCCTTCAAACGGCGAGATCGCCGCGGCAGCTTGGCAGGCTCATTCAGGTCGTCCGGGGCGCGAGGCCCGAAGCAGCTAGTTCAGCTGGTCCTGGAACTCCTCGAGGGAGGGCGAAACCGTCATGGTCGGGCCGACCTTTTCTTCCAGCGCTTCCACGGTCTTGAATCCGGTCCCCGTCACGTATGCGACGACCGTCTCGTCGGAGCGCACCACACCGGTCTCGCAGAGCCGCTTCAACACACCGATCGTTACGCCTCCGGCCGTTTCGGCGAACAGACCTTCCGTCTCCGCGAGCAGGCGGACCCCATCGATAATCTCCTCATCCGACACGTCGTCGATCGCTCCCCCGGTCTCCCGAGCAAGCCGAAGTGCGTAGTAGCCGTCGGCGGGGTTGCCGATCGCAAGCGACTTCGCGATGGTCTCCGGCTTCACCGGGCGAACGTGGTCTGCGCCGGTCTTGAAAGCGGTGGCGACCGGCGAGCATCCCGACGCCTGAGCGCCGGACACTCGGACGGCTCGATCCTCGACGAGATCGAGCGCCGCGAACTGCCGGAAACCTTTGTGGATCTTCGTCATGAGCGCGCCCGAGGCGATCGGAACGACGACGTGGTCGGGAAGCCGCCACCCCAGCTGTTCCGCGGTCTCGAATCCGAGCGTCTTGGAGCCCTCGGCGTAGAAAGGACGGACGTTCACATTCACGAACGCCCAGGGGAAGACCTCGGCGACCTCGGAGCAAAGGCGGTTCACGTCGTCGTAGTTTCCCTTCACGGCCACGACGCGTCCGCCGTAGGCCGCGGTCGCGATGATCTTTGCTCGCTCGAGATCGGCGGGAACGAAGATGTAGGAGACCATGCCGGCCTTGGCCGCATGCGCGGCTGTTGCATTCGCGAGGTTGCCTGTCGACGCGCATGCCACCGTGTCATAGCCGAACTCGCGGGACGCCGTGACCGCAACGCTCACGACCCGATCCTTGAACGAACCGGTCGGGTTGCCCGTGTCGTCCTTCAGCCAGAGATCGCTGAGACCCAGCGCCTCACCCAGCCGTTCGGCTCTGCGCATGGGCGTGAAGCCGGCCCCGAGGTCGACGGGGTCTGTGGCCGGGGCGGGAAGGAGCGGCCGATATCGCCAGAGGGTGGGCGGCCCCGCTTCAATGCTCTCTCGCGTGACGACGCCTCGGAGCGACTCGAGGTCGTATTCCGCTTCGAGCGGTCCGAAGCAGAACTCGCAGATCGAAAGCGGTTCCACGGGGTAGCGCCGGCCGCACTCCCTGCACACGAGCGCTGAGACGTTCTCCATGGCAGGCGCCTATGGTACGCGCGGGGCGCGGACCGAGGGGTAGGTATGATGCGCGGTCGTGAGCGGGGACGCCCAGCAGTGGCTCGGGCGGCGGACCTTTCATCATGAGGACTTCGCGGATGTCGAGCGACTCCGCGGACTGAAGCAGGCCCAGGGGGTCACGATCTCCGTCGGCATCCCGACCCTCAACGAGGCCCCGACCCTCGGCCCGATTCTTCGGGCGATCCGTGAACGACTCATGGACGAAGCCGGCCTCGTAGACGAACTGGCGATCATCGACTCGCAGTCGACCGATGGAACCGTGGGAATCGCCGAAGCGGAACGGGCGACCGTGTACCAGGATCGAGAGATCCTCCCGGACCTCGAGCCGTCCGGTGGGAAGGGCGAGGCGCTGTGGAAGAGTCTCTTCGTCCTGCGGGGCGATCTCATCGCCTGGATCGACGCCGACATCGAGAACTTCGACCCGCGTTTCGTCTACGGACTCCTCGGTCCGCTGCTCACCGATCCCGACATCGGCTACGTCAAAGCGTTCTACCAACGTCCGCTTCGGGTCGATGGCGGAACGCTTCCATCGGAAGGCGGCCGGGTGACCGAACTCGTCGCCCGACCCCTCATCAACATGTTCTGGCCGCACCTGGCGGGTCTGCTTCAGCCCCTCTCGGGAGAGTACGCGGGACGGCGCAGCGTGCTCGAGCAGGTCCCCTTCTTCACGCACTACGCAGTCGAGCTCGGCCTCGTCGTGGACGTAACGGATCGCTTCGGACTTGATGCGCTTGCGCAGGTCGATCTCGTCGAGCGCGTGCATCGCAACCGACCGCTCGAGGAACTCGCCCCGATGGCATTCGCGATCCTTCAGGCCGCGTTGAGGCGCGTGGGAACTTCCGATGGGCTCGCAAGCGACACCGGCCGAACCTTGCACCTTCCCGTCGGGGACCAAGGTGAATACCGCATGAGTGCGACGGAGGTGCGGGTCGTCGAGCGGCCTCCTGCGGCGAGTCTTGCCGAGTACCGAGGCAGCCGGTGAGGCCGGCCTCCGATCTCCTCACCGAGCTCGCGGGCAGGGACATCCGAGTCGTCTACAGCGATCTCGATGGGACCCTGCTCGGCCCCGGTGGGTCGCTCTTCGCGACTTCCGCGGGAAGCGTCACGCGACGCGCCGCGGAGGCAATCGCGACGCTCCGCGAGGCAGGGAGCGCGCTCGTGCCGGTGTCCGGGAGAACCGTTGAACAGATGCGAGAGGCGGCCCGAATCCTCGGCGCCACCGACTTCGTCGCGGAAATGGGCGGACTCACCTCCTACGAGGTCGAGGACCTGGTCGTTCGAAACTACGGCGCCTTCGAGGGCGCCGGAACCCCCTTCGACGCGATGGCTCGGACGGGTGCAGGGGCGCTGCTCCTGGAGGAGTTCGTCGGCAGGCTCCAACCTCATACTCCCTGGGCCCTTCAGCCGCGTGAGTGTTCGATGCTCTTTCGAGGGCAGATCGTCGAGCGCGACGCGCACGAGCTCCTCGAGCAGGCAGGTCATCGGTGGCTCGACGTTCGCGACAACGGGGTCATCGGACGGTCGTTCGATGGGCTTTCGGTGGATGAGGTTCATGCGTACCACCTCATGCCAAGAGGGGTCGACAAGGGGACCGCAGTTGCGGCGGACCTCGTGCGGCGGGGCTGCGCCAGGGAGCAGGCGATCGCGATCGGGGACTCCCCCTCTGACGCGGTGCTCGCCGATTACGTCGCCGGGGTCTTCATCGTCGCGAATGGGCGCGAGCACGTTGAGGCGGCCGGCCCCTGGCCGAATACGGTCGTTGGGACGGAAGGGGCGCACGGCGACGGATTTGCGGAGGCCGTACTGGGGGTGCTCCGGACGCTCTGACGAGGCTAGCGCTTCGGTGTGGAACGGCCTTTCACGGCCTGCTGGCGCCCGCGCCGTCGTCGCAGGAAGCGTCCCAGAACCGGCTGCGAGACTTCCGGGGGTGGCGTTCCGTCGAGCCCGGGTTCGATCCCTTCGACACCGACCTCCCCACTCGTGGCTTTCGGTGGCCACGTGAGCCGGGTGTCCCATGCGTAGAGGAGGAGGATCTTGGCGGACGCCACCACCGGAACCGCGAGCAGCATCCCCCAGAGACCGAGCAGCGTGCCGCCCGCCAGGAGCGCGAGCATGACGGTTACGGGATGGAGCTTCACGGTCCGCGCGACGATGTTCGGGCTGATGATGTGATTGTCGATCTGCTGCACGATCGTGAGGGCGACTGCGGAACCGATCGCCAGCGGCCACCCCGACTCCAAGCCGAGGAACCCTCCGCCCGATGTATCGGTCGTGAATGCCACGAACGCCGCGAGGATCCCGCCGATGAACGGGCCGATCAGCGGGATGAGGTTGAACAGGCCCGTGATCATCCCAACGAGCGCCCAGTACGGCAGCCCGACGATGAAAAGCACGAGCATCGAGGCGAGACCGACGAACAAAGCGACGAGCATCTGGCCGCGGAAGAACCCCCCGAGCGCGCGCCCCAACCTCCTGGTCACCGAGATGACCTCTTCTCGCCGGTTCGCGGGGATCATCGCGATGAGCCCGCGCTTGATCTTCGGCAGATCGACGAGCAAGTAGAACGCGAGGATCGGCCCGAGGATCAGGACGAGGACGATGTCGAAGAGCCCGCGCGTGAAGGAAAGGATCCGGCCGAGGAAATCGAGAATCGCTTGCTGGTTCTGTTCGTTCAGCACCCCCTCACTGCCCTGAGTGTTCTCGCCGAAGCGGCCGAGGATGTCGCTGAACGACGATTGGGCTCGTTCGATGAGATCGGGAACAGAGCGTACGAAGCCTTCGACCTGATTGGCGATGACCGGAATGAGATACGCGAGTCCAAACCCCACGGCCGTGAGGAACACCAGGTACGTGATGAGGGCGCCCAGCAATCGGGGCACGCCGCGCTGTTCGAGCGCGGAGACGATCGGGTTGAGCAGGTAGATGACGATGAGCGCCACGACAAGCGGAGGAAAGATGACCGAGATCGGTTCGATCGCGTACCGGTAGACGAAGTAGGCGAGAAGGAGGACTCCAATGATGGCCCAGGAGACGACCCCCCACCGGGCCGCTCCCGCTACGAACGGCCTGTCGAGCAGCCGGCGCTGATCCTCAACCAAGGTCTCGGGTCATTATGGCCCGTTCCTCCTAGCGAAGTTGATCAATCCGGGCCGTCGATCGCCGCGGCGAGCGCGCCGATGAACCGTGTGATCATGCGAGTACTCGTGATGACCGAGGCGCCCGAGGTCCTCCTGCCATGCCGCGTGAACCTCGAGTTCGCGGGGCATGAAGTGATTGCCGCGCACAGCGTCCCCGAGGGCGCCGTACGCGCCAAGGAGGACCACCCGGATGCGATCGCGCTCGACGTCGCGCTTCTCTCGAGAGGCGGATTCGCACTCCTCTGGCAGCTCGCGTTGCACCGATCGACGAGTGAGGTCCCGGTCATCCTGATCGCCGATCCTGGGGAGACGAACGGCTCAAACGGATCCGTGGGCCACGAGATCGCCGCCACGATCCTCACCCCGTCCACCCCCGGGCGGCTCCCGGACGCGATCTGGCGCCTCGGCTCTATGAATGGTGTCGAACGGAGCGTTCGGCGCCCGTCGAGGGTCGCCGTCTCTCTCCTCACGAAGACTTAGACTGGGTCGAGCGCCGCGGCGCGGCATCGACTCGCCGCCTGCCGATTTCCAACGGTCATGGCTCAACGTCAACTCCTCGTGGCCTCGAACAGAGGGCCGGTCACCTTCATCGAAGAGAACGGCGCTCTCGTGCCTCGGCGCGGGGCAGGTGGATTGGTTACGGCTCTTACCGACGCCCTCGCTGCGAGCGGCGGCCGCTGGGTTGCTGCAGCGATGACCGACCTCGACCGTCGGCGCTCAGAGGAGGCCCCCGACGGAAGGCTCGACGTCGTTGTCGACGACCTGAAGCTCCAGATCAGGATGCTGGCCTTCGCTCCCGACACCTACGAGCGCTTCTACAACACCGTAAGCAACCGTCTTCTGTGGTTTCTCCACCACTACCTCTGGGATATCGCCCGCTGGCCGCGGTTCGGAGCCGAGTCGAGGCGGTCGTGGGCGGCCTTTCGGGAGGTCAACCGATCGTTCGCCGAAGCGCTCGCCGACGAGGCAGGCGATCGCGAGGCCGACGTGCTCGTGCAGGACTATCACCTATCGACCGTTCCGGCAGAGCTCAGGGTGCTGGCTCCAAAGGCGCGGATCGCCCACTTTCACCATTGTCCCTTCGCCGGGCCCGACTACCTCAGGCTGGTCCCTTCGTGGATACGAACCGAGCTGCTCGAGGGACTGCTCGGCGCGGACCTGCTCGGATTTCAGACCAGAGCATGGGCCGAGAGTTTCCTGTTCGGCTGCCGGCACCTCGACGGCGCGCGTGTCGATCCGCGCCGGCGGCTCGTCACCTGGCAGGGTCGGAAGGTGCGTGCAGGAGTATTCCCGATTTCGATCGACGCGGTCGCTCTCCAGGAGCTCGCATCAAGTCCCGCGGTCAAGAAGAAGCAGCGGCAGCTTTCGGACTGGCTCGGTGAGCGTCGCCTCCTCTTCCGAGCCGATCGCGCCGAGCTCTCCAAGAACGTGCTGCGGGGGTTCCTCGCCTACGAGGAGTTCCTGGATCGGTACCCGAAGTGGCGGGGAAAAGTGGTGTTCCTCGCACACTTGCAGCCGTCAAGGCGCGCGCTGCCCGAGTACCAGACCTACACGAACGAGTGTCTTCGCGCCGTGGAACGGATCAACGAGAAGCTCGGTGGTGGCGACTGGCGCCCGATCGAAGTCGATCTCGTCGACGACTACGAGAAGGTGCTCGCCGCACACCAGTTGTACGACGTCCTGCTCGTGAATCCGGTCTTCGACGGGATGAATCTGGTCGCGAAGGAGGGGGCGCTGTTGAACCGAAACGGAGGCGTCCTCCTGCTGTCGAAGACGGCAGGAGCCTTCGCCGAGCTCGGCCGGGGCGTTGTCCCCCTCGATCCGCTCGATGTCGGAGGAACCGCCGAAGCCATCGAATACGCGCTCGCGATGCCCGCCGAGGAGCGTGCACGCCGGACGCGCGTCCTTCGGCGGGAAGCGGCGCGCACGACCCCGGCGGAATGGGTCGAGCGGCAACTCGCCGCTCTCTCGGTTACGTAAGCAGCAAACGAAGAAACTCCAACAACTCCCGGGGCCCGTCGACGGTCGCATCTGCTGCCGCCAGGAGCTCCGGCGGAGCTTCGGGCGACGCGACGGCGACCTTCACACCGGCGAGCCCGCGCCGCACGAGCCGATCTACTGCGGCGAACGCGTCGAGATCGCCGACATCGTCACCCGCGTACAGAACGGCACGAAGCGACTCCTCCCCCGCGATCCGCTCCACGACGTCGCCTTTCGACGGTGCATCCGCCGCCGCAATCTCGACGATGCGCCGGCCGCCCGTCGTGCGCAAGCCGGCCTCACGCGCAATCGGCTCCAGGCGCGCGAGGAGCTTCGACCCGACCTCATCGGGATGTGCGGCGTCTCGATAGTGCACCGCCACCTGCGGGCCTTTCCGTTCCACGTGAGCCCCAACCTCCGCGGCAATTGCTTCAACGCTCGGAAGGATGCGCCGGACCTCGTCCGTCGGTGGAAGACCCTGAGACCCCTCCTCCTGGCCATGAAGACCAAAGACGCGGACGTTCACCCCAAGCAGCTCCCCGACCTCGGCCGCGCGCCGGCCCGATACGACCACGACGCTCCGGAAGGGGGCGGTCAGCTGTTCCAAGACCTCGGTGACGCCGGGAAGCGCGCTCGCCTCTTCCGGGCGGGGAACGATCTCGGCAAGGGTCCCGTCGAAGTCGAGGAACACCCCCGCCTCGGACCGCCGGGCCCTCATGCGAGCGGCGAGCTGTTCGAGCTGTGCCCGCGCCATGGGGCCGAGCGTACCCTTGCTACACTCCGCCCGAGTTGCGCCGCGCGACACCGCTTCTGGGAGTTATCTTCGTCGTTCTCTCAGCGTGCGCGAGCGATCACGTCACACTCGCGTACCGGCTCGACACGGGCCGGGCGCTCGAGTACCGCCTCTTATTGAGCGCCAAGATCGCGCGCACGCTCGATACGAAGACGACGGGGCAGACGATCGAGGCGACGTTTCTGGCCTCGCAGGAAATCTTGGGATCGCTTCCGGACAACGGCGTCCGCGCGCGCATGTCGCTTCGTCCCGAGTCGCTCATCGTCGATGGGAGAACGGTCGGGGTCGGACTCCCCCAGGAGTTCGACATCATCCTGGCCGAAGACGGTCGCGTGGTTGAGATCGATCGGGTCGGCGGCGCCGCATCAGAGGAACTCTCACAAGTCGGGATCGAGCGACTCCTCCCTCGGCTGAGACCCGTCCTTCCGGAGGGCGCCGCGCGGCCCGGAGATTCCTGGCAGTCGAGCGCCGAATTCACCGATCCAGCCGGCACGTTCTCCCTCGATCTTCGATCCCGACTCGCGGCGCTCGGTGTGACGGACGGCGTGAAGGCCGCGCTCGTGCGAACGTCGTACGTCTCCCCGGTCGATCGCGAGGAGATCTTCGCGAACGCCGTCGCCGAGGTGCGCGGTCGAGACATCGGGACGCAGGAGACGTGGTTCGCCCTGGACGGATTCCTCGTGCGGTCGAGGGGTGACTCCGTGGGACGCTACGAGATCACGTTCCGCCCGCCGGGCGGTGAGGCTGGAGTCGCCGCGGTCAAGGGGCGGCTGGAAGTGCGCCTGCACACGGAGATGCAGCTCCTTCCCTAGCCCTGCTGTTCCGCGTAGTCCTGACCGAGAACGATCGTGACGCGGACGTCCTGGTTCAGTTGGGCGGTCGCGCGCTCGAGGACGGCTCCCCCGAAGAACGTCTGTCGCAGGTGTCGTGCCTCGAGCTTCGAGTCATCCTGATAGAACAGGGTGGTCACCTCGTAGCTCGTTTGCGCGTTGGCGACGGCCAGCACTCGATACCCCTCATTCTCGAGGAGCTCGGCGGTCTCCGCCGCGAGACCGGACTGAGCCGTCCCGTTGAGCACTTGGACGGTCACTCCCTCCACCTCCGGACTCGCTTCCGGGGCCGGGGATTCCTCCTGGAGCGGCGAGGTGGGCGATTCGGTCTCCTGAGGAAGAACCGTCTGTGGCTCATCGGGAAGGTCCGTCGCCGGAGTGGGGAACGCCTTCGTGAGCATCACCACGCCCAATATGACCGCGGCGATGACGAGGCCGACTCTTAGGACCGCTGTCGCCACTGATCCGTAGAAGCTCGCCTTCGATGGAGGCTCGTGCTTCGGTTCCACGCCCGTCTCTTGCTCACTGTTCGAGACCGAGGGATCCGCCGAGGCGCTGCCGCCTTCGGGCGGCGCGTCGGCGTCTCAACCGCTTCACGAGCAAGGGATCGAAGCGCAGGGCCTCCTGACGATCGATGATCAGATCCAGGAGCCGATAATACCGCGCCGCCGAGAGGCTCAAGCGGGACCGGATGTTGCGCTCCTTCGGCCCTGCGAGCCGCCACCAGGTTCGCTCGAAATCGAGAATCTCTCTCGAGCGCCCGTCGAGTTGCGCCTCCTCGTCCATCGATCTGCGAACGACTCGAGAATAGGGAGCGTATGGGGGTGATTCAAGGAATTCCCCGATCTGCCTACGGAAAGAGGCCGCGCGTTGTGTGCGCTTCCGCGACGCGACTCACGCCGAGAATCGTTGCGGCCTGACGCATCGAAACCTTCCGGTTCTCCGCCATCTCCAGCACTTCGACGTAGGAGCGCTCCATGACCCGACGGAGCCGGGCGTTCACTTCCTCCTCGGTCCAGAAATAGGCCTGGATGTCCTGCACCCACTCGAAATAGGACACCGAAACCCCTCCGGCGTTCGCGAGGATGTCGGGGACGATCTGGACGTCGCGATCCCCGAGAATCTCGTCTGCTACCGGGGTCGTCGGGCCGTTGGCCGCCTCGACGATCACCTTGGCCCGGATGTCGTCGGCGTTCGACTCGTCGATGACACCTTCGAGCGCGGCGGGAACCAGCACATCGCACTCGAGGGTGAGGAGCTCGTCGTGGCTTACCGCCTCGCCGCCTTCGAACCCTCCCACGGTGCCGGCGACGTTCTTGTGCGCCGCAAGCCCGACGGGGGAGAGGCCCCGCGGGTTAGAGACGGCCCCGTGCGCATCGCCGACTCCGACGATGAGGCAACCCTGGTCGTGAAGGAGCTCAACCGCGGGCACCCCGACCTTCCCGTATCCCTGGATAACGACCCGCGCTTCGTCCACCGGCATGCCGAGGTGCTTGAGGGTTGCGACCGTGACGTACACAACGCCCCGCGCCGTCGCGGCGCTGCGCCCCGCGGAGCCGCCGATCGCGACCGGCTTCCCCGTGACGACACCGGGAACCGAGTAGCCCTGGTTCATCGAATACGTATCCATGATCCACGACATGATCTGCTCGTCGGTTCCGACATCGGGTGCGGGAATGTCCTTTTCCGGACCGATGAGCGGCAGAATCTCCGACGCGTAACGGCGCGTCATGCGTTCGAGCTCACCCATCGAGAGTTCGTGCGGATCCACGACGACCCCGCCCTTCGCCCCGCCGTAGGGGATGTTCACGACGGCACACTTCCACGTCATCCACATCGCGAGCGCCTTAACCTCGTCGAGCGTGACGCTCGGGTGGTACCGGATGCCGCCCTTCGACGGACCCCGAGAGGTGTTGTGGTGCACGCGATACCCGGTGAACACCTTCACGGCGCCGTCGTCCATCGAGACGGGGACGGCGACGGTGAGGGCGCGTTTGGGGTGCCGAAGGATTTCGTGAACGCGGGAATCCAGGTTCATGATGCCGGCAGCTTCGTCGAGCTGCGAGAGTGCCTGTTCCCACGCGTTGATCGTCACGCGACTTCCTTGTCCGCGCCGATGACCTCAGTCTACTCGACGCCCCGACGAAACCCTGGAGCCTAGATGTAGCCGCGAAGACGGGCGGCTTCGGTGACCTTCTCGATCGCGATCGCGTATGCCGCGAGACGGAGGGAGACGGCGTCTACGGTCGCTCGCGAATGGACGTTCGCCCACGCGGCCGACATCTGCCGCTTCAGTTGCTGGTTGACACCCTCCTCTTCCCACCGAAACTGCTGGATGTTCTGCACCCATTCCAGATACGAAACCGCAACCCCGCCGGCGTTGGCGAGGACGTCGGGGATCACTCGGACTCCGTTTCCCTCGAGGATCGCGTCGCCTGCGGGGCTCACCGGGTGGTTGGCGGCCTCGATGACCAGCCGAGCCTTCACTCGATCTGCGTTCCGGTCGGTCACGACCTTGTCGAGCGCGGCCGGGATGAGGATGTTCACGTCGAGCTCGAGGAGCTCGTCGTTCGCGATGGCCTCCGTCCCTGGCGCCTCCACAACCGAGCCGCTTTCCAGCGAGTGGTCGAACACCGCCTGGACGTCCAGGCCGTCGCCGCGGTGAACGCCCCCTCGGACGTCCGAAACGGCCACGACTTGGCAACCGAGCTCTCCGATCAGACGGGCGGTCCAGGAACCGACGTTCCCGAAGCCTTGGACCGCAACCGTGGCCCCATCAAGGGTGACGTCGAGATCCTTTGCGGCATCCCGGAGGCAAAGGACGACGCCGCGGCCGGTGGCGGCGTCACGACCGTAGGAACCGCCAAGCGGCACGGGCTTCCCGGTCACGATCGCAGGCGTATAGCCGAATCTGGACGAGTAGGCATCCATCATCCACGCCATGGTCTGAGCGTTGGTTCCCATGTCCGGGGCGGGAATGTCCCGGTTGACTCCGAGGACGTAGCCGATCATCGACGTAAAACGCCGCGTGAGCCGCTGAAGCTCTCCCTCGCTCATCGCATGGGGATCGCATTGGACCCCGCCCTTCGCGCCCCCGAAGGGAACATCGATGATCGCGTTCTTCCAGGTCATGAGCGCGGCAAGCGCGCGCACCTCGTCGAGATCGGCCGACGGGTGGTATCGGATCCCTCCCTTGTACGGTCCGCGCGCGCCGTTGTGCTGAATGCGATACCCCGTGAACACCGTGAGGCTTCCGTCGTCCAAACGAACGGGGACCTGGACCCGCAGCTCGCGGTAGGAGGTCCTGAACACGGCCCGCATCTCCTCCTCGAGACCAACGTGCTCGGCGGCGCGGTCGAAGAAAAGATTGACGGCTTCGAAGGGAGTCATGTCGGCGATCGGGGACGCCATCCCCGTTTCCTTCGGCGGCGTCTTCGCTCGCGCCTTTTCCTCGGTCGCCATCTATTCCCCCCGAACCCCCGTGCGAGCGTAGCGATCGCGGCGAGGCTCCGCCAGCCGACCTTCTCTTGTGGTCAAATTGCGGAAATTCTCGGGAGGTGATGGCGTGGCCGTGCGGTACCCCCTGCGTCTCGGTCTTCGGGCGCGTCGCAACATAGCGATGTGGCGCCCATTCGTGCACTGGCTCCTAGCAATCCCGCAGCTGCTGATCACGTACGCGCTTCGAACACTGCGCCAGGCGCTTCTGATCATCAGTTTCTTCTCGGTTCTTTTCACCGGGCGCATCCCGCGCGGACTCTTCGACACGATCGTCATGACCTTCCGGTACCGATGGCGAGTGGTCTCGTATCTCATCTGGATGCGGGAGTCGTATCCGCCGTTCGATTTCACTCCCTCGGCTGCCGATGTCGGAGGTGACCCGGCGTTCGTTTCCGTCCGATACCCGAGACGGCTCAATCAGTGGTTGCCGCTCGTGAAGTGGTTTCTCGCGATCCCGCACTTCGTCGTCCTCGTGTTCCTGAAGGTGGGGGCGGTCTTCGCCATCATCCTCTCGATCTTCGGCGTGCTCGCAACCGGGCAGTATCCCGAGGGAATTGGGAGGTACATCGTCGGGGTCACGCGGTGGAGCCTCCGCGTCGAGGCCTATGTCTTTTTCCTACGCGACGAGTACCCTCCGTTCCGGCTGAGCCCGTAGAAGGGAATCCGGCAGGATGATCAGACGGCTGGCCCCCCTTTCGATCGGAGCGGTCTTGGTACTGGCCGTCGGCTCCGGGGCGCGTGCACACGCAGGCCCCGATCCGTTCCCCTTCGAGCGAGGTGGTCCCCTGGGGGAGGGGCTCCCCAACCTCGTCCCGATCGCGCCGAGGGATATCGGCATGGGGCCCACCGACGAGGGGGATGGGCGAGCGATCCGCTTCACGTCGTCAACCGCGAACCTCGGAGACTTCTCCCTCGAGCTTGCGGGAATCCCCGATACGGAATCCCCGGAGTCGGCCGCTATGCAATGCATCACGTGGCCGGCCGATCGGGTTTGCGGCAGCTATCAGAAAGTCGGAACCTTCGTCTACCACGAGGCTCACGCGCACTACCACTTCGAGGACTTCGCGCTCTACGAATTGCGAAAGCTCAGGAAGGGAAAACCCGACATGCGCAGGGAGGGGCTCGTCGCCCCGAGCACCAAGGCGTCCTTCTGCCTGATCGATTCCTCACCCGCCGGTCCGTCACGCGGCCCTCTCTATGACGTCCCGTATCCCCTGTATGCCTCGTGTCTTGCGGGGACCCCTAACGGGGGGTTCGCAGGCGTCCAGGGAATCTCCGCAGGGTGGATGGATACCTATGCGTCCGGGCTTCCAGGGCAACAGATCCCGATCGCCGGGGTGCCGAGCGGCAGATACGCGATCGTGGTCACGACCGATCCGGAGAACCGGCTCTTCGAAAGCAACGAGGACGACAACATCGCCTTCACTCGAGTAGCGATTCTCAAGGGTGGGGCCACCGCAGCGGAGCGGTAGCCCCCGGTCAGATGGCTGAGCTGGCGGCGGGATTCGAACCCGCGACCTAGCGATTACAAATCGCTTGCGCTACCGGACTGCGCCACGCCAGCCCGACGATTCTACTTGTGGCGCTAGATGCCCTCGATCGCGTTGGCCTGCTCTCGCGCCTGGAGGTGGAGCTCGAGCTTCCGCTTGATGCGCTGGAGCGCGTTGTCAATCGACTTCACATGCCTCGAAAGCAGCACCGCGATCTCCTGATATGACTTCCCTTCCACATACAGGTGGAGGACATCGGCCTCGAAGTCGGAGAGGATCTCACCGAAGGCCAGCTTGATGCTGCGAAGCTCGTCGCTCGAAATCACTTCGTCGGCCGGATCGTGTATCTGGGGCGTTCGCAGCACGTCTTGAAGGACACGGTCCGGATCATCAGCGGCGGCGATTGGTTTCGAGAGTGAGACGTAGGAATTGAGCGGAACGTGCTTTAGGCGGGTCGCGGTCTTGATCGCGGTGATGATCTGTCGGGTGATACAGAGCTCGGCGAACGCTCGGAACGACGTCTGCTTCTCCTCGGCAAAGTCGCGGATCGCCTTGTAGAGCCCGATCATTCCCTCCTGAACGATGTCATCCTTGTCGGCGCCGATAAGAAAGTAGGACCTTGCCTTGAGCCGCGCAAAGCCCCGGTACTTGTTCAGGAGGTAGTCGACGGCGGCCTGCGATCCTCGCCGATAGAGGCGAACCAGCTCCTCATCAGTCGTCTCTTCCATTGCGGCGGCAAAACCCGCCGGAGCGCTCACCAACTGCACGTCTCCCACTCTGGAGTACCAGCGCTCTCACTGCGGGCACACGATGCGAGAGGCCCGGCAGAAATTATGTGCGCTTAGCCCTCGATTTCGCAAGGAGAGGGGGCAGGGATGTTCGCCGTGAACCGGGCAAATCGGCGACGCGGGGGGCCCACACGAGGGCGAAGGGGCGCTCAGCGGCCTCGCAGCGCGTAGGCGAAGATGGCGATGCCTGCTGCGACCGAGACGTTCAGAGACGAGACACTCCCCCGAAGTGGGATGGCGATCCTCTCGTCGCAGCGTTCGGAGACGAGGCGAGTGAGCCCCGATCCTTCCGAGCCGAGGACGAGCGCGAGACGCCCGGGGGGCGGCGTGCTCTCGAAGAGCGAGGTGGACCCGTCGGGCGCGAGCCCCACCACCCAGAAGCGGGCATCATGCAGCCGGTCGATGGCGCGAGCGATGTTGGTCACGCGAGCAACAGGCAACCGGATGAGGGCGCCGGCGGAGGCTTTGACCGCAGCCTGAGTTATCGCCGCTCCCCGGCGACGGCGAACGATGAGAGCATCAGCGCCGGCAGCTTCGACGGTTCGCGCGATCGCTCCGAGATTCTGGGGATCGGTGACTCCGTCGAGAACCACGACGACTGCTCGCTCCGTCCAGCTCCGTCGGGCGAGGTCGGACTCACGGAGGTCGACGTGCTGCGAGATGCGAACGACGACACCCTGATGCGACGTTCCGCCCGCCAGGCGCTCGATCGTCTCGCGGGAGACCCTCGTGACCGGAACACCGGCTCGATCGGCTGCGTTCACCAGCGCCTTGACACCGGCGCCCGCCGCCGAGCGCGCGATGAGCAGTTCCCGTGCCCTGCGCGCTCTGATCGCCTCGGCTGCCGGACGTCGTCCGACGACGACGATTTCCCCGGCTCGCTCTCGGGCACTCACGTGTAACCGAGAACGGCGACCGCGAAGCACGCGGCTCCCTCACCCGAGAGGCTGAGTCCCTCCGGGCGCGTCGCCTTCAACGAGACGCGAGAAACGTCGACCCCCAGGGCGCCGGCGATGTTCGCCCGCATCACCTCGCGCTTGTCCGCGATAACGGGGCGCTCGGCGACAACGACGAGATCACATGACTCGGGGGCGAGCCCCTCCGCTCGCACGGCTGCCACGGATCGGGCAAGAAGCTCCAGGCCGGCAAGGTCGGCGAAGGCCTGATCCTCCTCCGGGAAATGCGCACCGAGGTCGCCGAGGGCGGCCGCGCCGAAGAGAGCATCGGCCAATGCGTGACAGACGACGTCTGCGTCGGAGTGGCCCGCCAGGCCGGCCTCTCCATCGAACCGCGCGCCGGCAAGCGTCAGCGGGCGATTGGGGTCTCGCGCATGCGAGTCGAACCCGAGACCGACACGGACCTCAGCCATCGGCGCTCCCCGCAAACGCGGCGGCGATCTCGAGGTCGGCCGGTGTCGTAATTTTGAGATTTCTCGCGTCTCCAGGCACCGTCACTATCCGAAACCCCGCGGCCTCCAGCAGCGCTGCGTCATCGGTCGCGGTCATCGCTGTTTCCACTGCTCGCTGGTGAGACTCCTCGAGAGCTCCTCGCCGGAATGCCTGAGGAGTCTGCACGAAGACGAGCTCGTCGCGAGGGAGCGACTCGACGACGCGAGACTCCTCCACGCGTTTCACGGTATCGGCAACGGGAAGGGCTGGCACCGCACCATCGGCTCCCTGGAGGGCGCCCAGCACGGCCCGGTAGAGGCGGGGAGAGGCGAACGGTCTCGCCACGTCGTGGCACACGACGGCATCCGAATCACGCGGTAGCGCGGCGAGGCCCGCGCGGACCGACGCCTGCCTCGTCTCTCCCCCGGCCACCGTCTCGACCCTCGGCCCGAGCGTGGAAAGAGCGGCTCGTGCATCGTCCTCTCGACCGAGCGGAACGATCGCCACGACCAGGCCGACCTCGGGAACCGCCGACAGAGCAATGACGCACAGCTGGAGGAGTGAACGCCCACGGATCTCGACGAACGCCTTTGGAACATCCGTTCCGAGGCGCTCCCCTCGCCCGGCGGCGACCAGGAGCACCGCGGCATTCATTCGTCGCCGAGTCGACCGAAGATCATCGTGCCGGTGTGGGTCTGGAGCACGTTGGTGACCTGGACGCGCTCCTGCGCGCCGAGTCGGTCGGCCGCCCCCTCGACGACCACCATGGTCCCGTCCTCGAGATACCCAACCCCTTGCCCGTGCTCACGACCCTCTTTCGATATCAGGACGAGGACCTCCTCGCCCGGAAGCACCGGCGGCCGGAGCGCCGCGGCCAGCTGATTCAACGAGCGGACCGGAACGTCCAGGGTCTCGGCCACGGTGGCGAGGTTTGCATCAGTCGTCACGAGTACTCCGCCACGGTCGCGTGCGAGCCGCACGAGTTCGGTATCCACATCGTCGCTCGACGCCTGTTCTTCGATGAGGACGACGTCGATCTGCGGCATTCGCTGGAGCTCCTTCAAGATCTCGAGTCCCCTCTGCCCGCGCGCCCGTCGCTTCGGATCCGACGAATCGGCGATCCGATGCAGCTCGTCGAGCACGCCGCGATGCACGAGCAGGGAACCTCCGAGAAAGCCGGAGCGCACGACGTCCAGAACTCGACCGTCGATGATCGCGCTCGTGTCGAGGATGTTCACCTCACCACGCCGCGAACCAGAGGCGCGTGGCTTCAAACCGAACAGACCGAACAACTCCTCATGGCGAGCCCGGCCGACTCGATACCCGAGAGCGCTCAGCGCGAGGGCGACGAATGCCGTGGTCGGCGCCGCCGCCACGATCGGGAGGCGGAAGAGCAGGACGGAGGTGAGCGCCGCAACGACGAGACCGAGGATGAGACCGAGCACGCCTGCGAGCAACTCGGAGGCGGGCACTCGCCGGAACTCCTGTTCGGCATCAGTGACTGCGGCCGCGGTTCGCCTCCCAAGGATTCCGCCGGCCACGTACCCGACCATGCTGCCCAGCGCGATCCCAACAATGAGACGGGACGAGCCGCGCCCGTCGAGGGCCCGCGCGATCCGCCACCCACCGGCGGCGAAGACGGCAACCAGGATCAGGCGGACGAGCTCAACGACGAGCCCTTGATGCCGGCTTGTGCTCTTGCGCTCAGACATTCCGTGCTCACGGTGCGCCATAGGGCGCCCGAGGACAAGTGTTTGCCGTGACAGGCTAGATGGTTTCGCGGATGATCGAGTGTGCTTCTTCGAGCACCTTGTCGACCATGTCCTCGGCCTTCTCGGCGTCGGAATTGACCGCGAAGACGAGCTCGGAGCAGAGGATCTGGCGGGCCTTCGCCAGCATCCGCTTCTCGCCTGCCGACAGCCCCTTGTCCCGTTCCCGGATGGAGAGGTTCCGAACGACTTCGGCGACCTGGTAGATGTCGCCGGACTTGATCTTTTCGATGTTCGTCTTGTAGCGGCGGCTCCAGTTGGTTGCCTTCCCAGGCGTGGCTCTGTCGCGGAGAACGTCGAGTACCTTCTTGACCTCTCGCCTGCTCACGACCTCGCGGAGACCGACTTCCTCGGTGTTGTCGACGGGGACCATGAGCGTGAGGTCGCCGTGGGCAAGCTTCAAAACAAAGTACTTCCTCTTCTCGCCTTGGAGTTCCCGCTCCGTGAGACCCTCGATGACTGCCGCCCCATGATGTGGATAGATGACCTTGTCTCCTTTACGGAACACGAACCCCCCTTGATGTAGCCGTCTTCTTGAGATTTGGGCGACCGGGACACACATGATAGCACGACCGTCGGTCGCTCGGCAAACCAAAAGCCCAGGTCACAGGCGCTTTCACACCGCCGAGGACACGGCTTCCGCACGCGTGGAGCGCACATGCCCTTGCTGTTTCGCCCCGCCGCGGGCCCAACCGAGGGCCTCACGAACATGGCGAACCGGCACGACCTCAAGGTCGGCGGAACCAGAGGTCTCGCCGGCACAGAACACGGTCCGGAGTCCAGCCGCGCGCGCCGCCTGGAGCCGCTGCGTCAGATTGACCGGCGGGCGAACGGTCCCCGTGAGGCTCACCTCGCCCGCAAACGCCGCGGGAGGCGGGGGCCAGCCGGTAACGGCTGAAGCCAGCGCCGCCGCAACGGCGAGGTCGGCGCCCGGCTCGCCGACGCGAATTCCGCCGGCCGCGGAGCCGTAGAGCTCGCACCGCGCCAGCGGGATCCCCGCGGCCCGATCCACAACTGCCGCGATCAGCCCGAAGCGACGCGCATCGAGGCCGGAGACATGTCGACGAGGCGGGCCGTCGGTCGGAATCGCGAGTGCCTGAACCTCGACGGCGAGCGCGCGCCGACCGGCGATCAGGAGCGCCGTGGCGGCTCCCGGCTCCAGTTCTTGTGGCGCAAGCAGACTCCCAGGGTCGACCTCGCGGAGCCCTTGGGCGCTCATCTCGTACCAGGAGATCTCGCCCTCCGGCCCGAAGCGGTTCTTTCCGGCCGCAAGGATCCTCAGGCCGGTGGCGGGATCGCCATCGAACGAGCAAACCACGTCGACGGCGTGCTCGAGCGTCCGAGGTCCCGCCACGTCGCCGTCCTTCGTGACCTGGCCGACAAGCAGGACGGCGATTCCCTGCTCCTTTGCAAGGCCAACGAGTGCGTCGGCACACGCCCGAACCTGCGCCGGACCACCGGGCAGGGACGGAAGCTCCGAGCTCCGGATCGCCTGGATCGAATCCACGACGAGGACCGTGGGCCGGGCCGCACGGGCAGCATCGACGACCGAACGGAGATCCCGGCCGGCGACGAACGAGACGCGCTCACCTGGGATCCCGAGACGCGCCGCTCTGGCCGCCACCTGGTCGGCGGTCTCTTCACCCGAGGCCAGCAGGCACGTCCGCCCGTCGCCGGAAAGACCCTCTGCAAGTTGAAGAAGAAGTGTGGACTTCCCGATTCCCGGCTCCCCGGCGAGAAGGACGACCGACCCAGGTACCAGGCCCCCGCCGAGCACCCGATCCACCCCCTCCAGACCGGTCGGGATTCGCGCCTCCAGCGCCCCCGATGGAGCGAGCGGCATTGGAGCAGGGCCGGTCGTCCCCGGCTGAAAGCTCGCCTCGATCGTGCCCCACGAGTCACAGGAGGGACACCGACCGAGCCATTGAGTCGTGACGTGTCCGCATTCCCGACACGCGAGTCGTGGCCGATCCTTCGCCATGCCGGGACGCTACCCGGCGGGTATGACATGAACGCTCTGCGGTGTGCGGCTTTCGGCTAGAGCTGTCCGCCGAGACCCCCGGACTCCTCATCGGGAATCCACGCGGGGGGCGGAAGGCCGGCGGTCGGGCTGGTGTCTTCGGGCGCTGTGGCCGACCCACGTTTCGCCGTCTCCATGGAGTTCCGAAGCGGCGCGGGAGCGGGACCCGGATTCGTCTCCCCGACCGTCACGATCCGGGCAACCGATGGAATCGGGCCGTCGGGCGACTCCCGATTGACGAAGAGGTAATACGGGCCGGGTGGCGCGGCGATCCCATCAGGCGGCGCCTCGACCTTCAACGTCCTTCCCTTGCCCGAGAACGCGAGCTCCAGGGCACGCTGGTCGGCATCGATCGTGTGCGTCTGCGCCGGCACACGCATGAGGATCATCGAGTCGACATCCGAGGCGTCGTAGGGCCCGGCGAGGGTCACCGAGAAGGTCTCGCCCCAGTCGATTCCCGACTTCACCCACCGGATCTCCGGGCGCGCGCCCCGGAAGAGGTACGGCGGCTCGAAGATCTCGAAGCTCGGGTCCTTGTCGTTGTTCGCGAAGGGACCACCGGGGTCCATGTGCTTGTGCGCGAAGGCGGGGATCGGCGAGTGGCCCCCGACGAGCACCCGTCCATCGGGTAACAGCACTGCGCTGTTGTGATATGTGCGGTCCCGCCCCGACGGCGCAAGCGGCCGCCACTCCGTCGTGTCCGGATCGAAGAGCTCCGTTTCCCGGACGGGAATGTTCGGCCCCGGGAACAGGACCTCGTCGCTGTCGGCGCCGTTGAATGCGGCAACCGTCCCGTCGGGCAGCAGGACGGGCGTCGAGAACCATCGAGGATTGTTGAGCATGCCGGTCATCTCGCTCGACACGTCACCCTCGTCGTCGACCGTGATGAGCTCGGAAAGCGGCGTCGCCACATATCCACTTGGCGTGGGCCCGAGCGTCCCGCCGCCGAGGAGCAGCGTCGCTTCTTCGTACGGCGGCCGCATCGGGAGCATGACGGAGAACGCGCCGCCGCGAACGCCGAACTGCGACGGCCCAACGACCTCCCACTCCCTCGTCTCCGGATTGAAGAACTGCTGGAGGGCCCAGAGCGCCTCGTTGACATCCCAACCGGTCGGCGTCACGCCGTTCATCTGTCCCGCTCCGGTGTAGAAGATCTTGCCGTTCGGCATGAGGTGAAGCCGCGGATAGAGCGGAAGCGAGTTCTCCGAGGCCATGCCCGTGTAGTTCTCGTGCCACCGGCCGGTTGCCGGGTTGTAGGTCTCGGTGCGTCGAACCTGTCCACCCTGCGTGTTGGCCACAAGCCGCGTCACGCCGCTCGCGACGAGCACCTTGCCGTCCGGGAGCGTGACGAGAGATGGATACCAACGCCCATACTTCATCGGTTCGACCTGCGTGAAGCGATTCGTCCCCGGATCGAAGACCCACGCGTTTCGGATTCCTTCAAGCTCCGGCCGGCCCCACCCGCCGACCATCGGCGCGTCGTCAGGCACGGACGGCTGGTTATAGAAATCGGTACCGCCGGCGATGAGCAGCCGACCGTCGGCGAGCTGCTTCACGTCGGAGCAGAAGATGTCGGCGTCGTTTTTCCGCGGGTCGTCCGGTGGCGCCGACGGCGGACCCTGGACCACGTGCCCCACGGTGCTGCCCACCGGACCGTCTCCCGGCCGGCCGGGAACGCCGAGGGTTCCGAGGACTTCTTCGACGTCGTCACGCTCCTCACTGATCGCGGGGTTCTCGCCACCGGCGGTTTCCGGGCGAGGAATCCCAAACGCCGGACCCCGCCCACGCAGGTCAAGCACGCGAGCCTTCGAGTTCCGGGACCGGAGCGCCGCGTACTCGGGCCCCAAAGTAACCTCGACGGACTCGGTCCCCTCGATACCGTTCCAGTAAAGGACCCGTCCGTCCGAGAGCACGATGACGGACACGGCGGTCGGCTTACAGATCACGTCACCCTTCACGAGCCGGCAACGCTCCTTCTTCTTTCCGCCCTCCTCGAACGGCTTCGACCACCGCCCGACGACGGAGGGATCGGCTTGCTGGGCGCCCGCGGAGGGAATCATCGTCGCCGCCAGGAGGGTCGCAGCACCGACCACGGCGAGGCGCGTCAACGAGGTGCGCTTCATGAGGAATCGCCCAGCGAGGAAGAGCAGAGCGCCAGACGCCGCGACCGCGAACGGCACGGGGTTCAGCCCACCGGCCGGAGCGGCCGGAGCGACCGGCAAGCCCCCGCCGAAGTCGTGGGCGAGCGCAGGGCCGGCAACGCCGACAAGCAACAGGGTCAAACTAGCGAAGAGAGCGAGACGAGCAGTCGCTCGTGCCACCCTCCGATTATACGAAGCGTCTACGAGCAACATATCGGCGCCGCGAGCGTGTCCCGGTCGCCGCGAGTGCAAACGCCCTGGACCCCCAGTCCTCCTTAGGACTCTTGCTGACCGGCCAGCTCTACCGGCGGCGTGTCCGGCGGTGTCGCCGACTCGAACACGATCTCGCCGTCCTTCGCGTCGACGATGATCGTCTGCCCCGCGGTGAACTCCTTGTAGAGCAGCTTCTCGGCGAGCGGGTCCTCGACGAAACGTTGGATCGTCCGGCGGAGTGGCCGGGCGCCGAGGCTCTCGTCGTAGCCCTCTTTCGCAAGGAACGACTTCGCCTCGTCCGTCAGTCCGATCTCGATGTCCTTGGACGTCAGCTGCTCCTTCACACGCTTCATCATGAGATCCACGATCTGCTTCACGTGCTCCATCGTGAGGGAGTGGAACACGATGACCTCGTCGATGCGGTTCAGGAACTCCGGTCGGAAGGAGCGCTTCAGCTCGTCGGTCACCTTTTCCTTCATCTTCTCGTAGGTGACCTTGTCGTCGGCCGCCGCCGCGAACCCGATGGTCGTTCCCTTCTGGATGTCCCGGGTCCCGAGGTTCGACGTCATGATGATCACGGTGTTCTTGAAGTCCACCGTGTGACCCTGCGCGTCCGTCAGGTGGCCGTCCTCCAGGATCTGGAGCAGCGTGTTGAACACGTCCGGGTGCGCCTTCTCGATCTCGTCGAACAGCACGACGGAGAACGGCTTCCGGCGAACGGCCTCGGTGAGCTGCCCACCTTCGTCGTAGCCGACGTAGCCGGGCGGCGAGCCGATGAGCCGCGACACGGTGTGCTTCTCCATGTACTCGGACATGTCGAGCTGGATCAGCGTGTCCTCGTCGCCGAAGAGGAACTCCGCGAGCGTCTTCGAGAGCTCGGTCTTTCCGACCCCGGACGGCCCGAGGAAGATGAACGAACCGGACGGGCGCTTCGGGTCCTTCAGTCCAGACCGCGTCCGCCGGATGGCGCGGGAGACCGCAGCCACGGCTTCTGTCTGGTTGATGAGCCGCTTGTGCAGCTCGTCCTCCATCCGGAGGAGCTTCTGCGTCTCCTCCTCGGTCAGCTTGAAAACGGGGATCCCGGTCCAGACCGAGAGGACCTCGGCGATGCTCTCCTCGTCGACCTCGGAGAGGATGTCGAGCTCGCCCTCCTTCCACTGCTTCTCCCGGCGCGCGCGCTCCTCGATCAGCTGCCGTTCCTCGTCGCGGAGGTTCGCCGCGCGCTCGAAGTCCTGGCCGTCGATCGCAGACTCCTTCTGCATGCGCACGTCGGCGATCTTCTCGTCGATCTCACGGACATCGGGTGGGGCGGTCAGTCGGCGGATGCGCATCCGCGAGCCGGCCTCGTCGATCAGGTCGATCGCTTTGTCCGGCAGGAACCGGTCGCTGATGTAGCGGTCGGAGAGGTTGGCGGCCGCGACGAGCGCCTCCTCGGTGAAGCTCACCCGGTGGTGGGCCTCGTAGCGATCCCGCAGGCCCTTCAAGATATCGATCGTGTGCGCGACGGTCGGCTCGTCGACGTTGATCGGCTGGAACCGCCGCTCGAGCGCCGCGTCCTTCTCCAGGTGCTTGCGGTATTCGTCGCGCGTGGTCGCGCCAATCGTCTGGAGCTCGCCACGCGCGAGCATGGGCTTGAGGATCGAGGCCGCGTCGATCGCGCCTTCGGCCGCACCCGCTCCGACAAGGGTGTGCAGCTCGTCGATGAACAGGATGATGTCGCCGCGGTTCTTGATCTCCTTGAGGACCTTCTTCAGGCGCTCCTCGAAGTCGCCGCGGTACCGCGAGCCGGCCACGAGCGCGCCGAGGTCGAGCGTATAGATCTGCCGGTCCTTGATCGTCTCGGGAATGTCACCCTTCACGATCTTCTGGGCGAGGCCCTCGACGATCGCGGTCTTACCGACACCGGGGTCCCCGACGAGGACCGGGTTGTTCTTCGTCCGCCGGGAGAGGACCTGCATGACCCGTTCGATCTCCTTTTCCCGGCCGACGACGGGGTCGAGCTTCGTCTCGCGCGCGAGCTGGGTGAGGTTCCGCCCGAACTGGTCGAGGACCATCGAGCCCTGCGGTGCGGCTTCACCACCCACCTGCTCCTTGCCACCGGTGTAGCCGGAGAGCAGTTGGATGACTTGCTGGCGCACCCTATTGAGGTCCGCGCCGAGCTTCTGGAGCACCTGGGCCGCGACGCCTTCTCCCTCGCGGATCAGGCCGAGCAGGATGTGCTCGGTCCCGATGTAGTTGTGACCGAGCTGAAGCGCTTCGCGCAACGAGAGCTCGAGCACCTTCTTCGCGCGGGGCGTGAACGGAATGTGGCCGGTCGGTGAGGATTGGCCCTGACCGATGATCTCCTCGACCTGCTGGCGCACCGCCTCGAGCGAGATGCCCATGGATTCGAGGGCCTTGGCAGCGACGCCTTCGCCTTCGTGGATGAGGCCGAGCAGGATGTGTTCGGTTCCGATGTAGTTGTGGTTGAGCATCCTCGCTTCTTCCTGCGCGAGGACGACGACCCGTCGGGCCCGGTCGGTGAATCTCTCAAACATCCGCGCTTCCCCCTGGGCCGAAACGCTTCGACCCGGTACCTTCCTCGAGGCTCAGCGGACCCCGTCCTACCCCCGAGTCATGTGAGGCGCCCCGGGTGGCGACCGCCGCCTCGGAACGCCCACCGTGAGTATACCGCTGGGCTCCAATTACTCCTGAAGCCTCTGTGGGAACCATTTCTTCTCTTCTCGGTAAACGCTGGGACGACCCTAAGCGTTCCCAGGGAAAGGATTCTTTCTCAGGTCCGATGCTTCGGCGACGCCGGTACCGGCTCCTCCCGGGGTCGTAGGGATGATCTCCGCCGAAGAGGGCGAACCGGTCAGTCGAACCCAGGCTGCCCGTTCCCCTCGCCGGAGAGGCGCTCCTTCACTCGCTCGCTCGCGCGCCCGACCCTTGCGTGGACGGCTTGGAAGCCCCGGCCGGCGCCAGCCTGCGCGGCCTCCTTTCCTTTCTGAATCGCACGCTTGACACGAGGGTCGCCGATGAAACCCTGCCATGCGCGCCGCAATTGTTCGTAGCGCTCCCGTCCCGCCTTCGTTCCAAGGACGTAGCCGACGCCGAGCCCGATCAGCAGTCCCGATCTGAAACGCATGGCAATCCCCCTCCTCTTGCGTCTCCGCCAGTGATTCTCCCCCGGGCGGCGGTCCTCCTTACCTCACCGAACGTCGCTCAGGAGTCTCTTGATGTTTTCATCGTTTGGCCAGTACGCCAGACACTGCTCCCAGCAATGGGCCGCTTCCAGACACTTCTCTGTGATCGCGTGGCTGTCGGGATTCAGAAGGTAGTAGATCAGTGATCCGAGCATGCTCCAGGCGTTTCCCCATTTCTCTTCGGGGATCGGCAGCTCAGGCATGGCCGCGACGAACTCGCGATGCCAGCGAATGGCCCCCTCCCTCTGGACCGCGTCGCGGAGGATGTCATTCATCAGCGCCGACACGCGCCGGATCTGCTCGTATGGCTGTTCCCGGTCAACATCGATCCAGGACTCGCCCGCCTCTGCCTGCTCGATGGTCGCGATAGCTTTCGAAACGGCCTGATAGACCTCGGCCACGTTGCTCTGCAGATGTGGTCGGAGGTAATCAAGCGCTCGCGAGTCGCCGAGTCGGCCGAGCGCCGTGGCCGCAGCCGCTACCCGCTGGAAGTGACCGGTTTGCAGCTCCTCGCAGAGCGCCTGGAACGCACGCTCCCCGCCGATGAGACTCAAGGCGTGGTGCGCGTCGCTGGTGCGAGAGAGTGCCCGGATCAACGGCTCGACAGCGACGTCACCAAGAGCCGCCGCCTGCTTCGCTTCCTCGAATGCGTGTGCATGGAAGCGCGTGTTCAACCCCGTCTCGATGTCAGGCTCCATCTGAGAGATCACGGCTTCGACGGACGGCCCCTCTTGCTCCGCCGCCGTCGGAGTTGGGGATTCGGCCGAGCCGAGGACATATGGCTCGGCATGAGTATGCCGCGAAGGCAGCGGCTGTTGGGCAGCAGGTTCCGTCCCGTATTGGACGTCGATGGTGAACGTGATGTTGATCCCGCCCCGAATAGGGTCCGTCCGAGCCTCGTGCGAGATGTTTGTTCCTACCGGGACCGCCAGGATGGCGCTGATGAACGGTGGGGTCGCCGGATCGTCCGGGTCAAGGGCCTTGACGAAGGCCTCGGCTCCAGCCGTGAACAGACGCCGCCCGGCCTCCTCATCCGCAACCCATGCCGTGGCGCTTACCTGCTTCGGCTCGGAGGCCTTCGAGGCGATGCGACGAAGCGCACTCTCGATTCCCAACCGGACGAACTGGTCACCTTCCTCTTGGAGACGAGCCTTCAGTTGATCCACCGCGGCTGAGCCAAAAGCCCCGACCGCATCTGTTTCGGTCGCGAGGGGGTCGCTCACCACCATGTCCAGCAGCTCCGGCGTTCCTGCGTAGCCTTTCTTGGCGGCCTCGTGAAGGCGGCCGATGAAGACACCCACCACAGGTTCGATGCCTCTCGGGTCCCCGATCTTGCTCAACGCTTGCGCCGCCACGGCCCCGGCGTCTAGGAACGCGATCAGACCTTCGACGGCGCGTGGGTCCCCAATCTCCCCAAGGACGAAGGCAACTGCTTCGCGGAGGAGCGAGTCCTCGCCCGTGTTGCTCAGAACCGAGAGGAGTTCGTCGAGGGCACGAGGATCCTTGAATACACGAGGATCCTTGAACAAGGCGAGGGCTATCACAGCCCCCCTTCGTGCCTCTTGGTTCCCGGTCTTGAGAATGTCGAGGAGGCCGCCGACGGTGGCGAGCGCCCGGACGACCTCCCTGGCGAGCGTTCGCGTCCCCAGCTCCAACGTGGAGCTTGGACTGAGAAACCCGACGAGCAGAGGAACGACCCGCGGATCCCCGATCTCTACGAGGGCTCGCGCCGCTTCGTCGCGGATATCGGGTCTCTCCAAGGCCTTGATGAGACCCTCCACGTCTTTCGCGGCTCGGAACTTCTTTACGTTCGGACCGAAGAGCGGCATGCGAGCCTCCTAGGACGCCCGATCATGTCTGCGGCACGCAGCTCTCGACCGTCTGGCGAAGATCGGCGGTCGGCGGGGGAAAGTAGGCGATGACGACGTTTCCGAGAACATCGGTCCGTCCGGAACCAACCGGCAACTGGGCGAACGCGAGGGCGTGTGCTTCGTCCGCGGCTTGGGCCGTGGGCAAGATGGCAAGAAGGACGACGGTCGCTTCGGGGGTAACGAAGGTCAGGGCCTCCGCATTCGGGACACCGCCAGGGGTTCGCTCTACGGCAAACCCCTCCTCCGTCAAGCAGGACGAGATCTCCGCCGCGCTTGGTGGACCCGAGGCGGTGACCCCCGAGTCGTCACCTCCGAAGACGGTCAGCGCTAGAGCAATACCCCCACCGATGAGCGAGATCCCGACGATGCCGAGGATCAGCGCCCACCTCGGGATAAGAGGTCCCCGTGCAGTCGGTACAGCCACGGGCTGGGGCATGGCGAACGGAGTCGGCTGCGGCTGCGCCACCGGCTGAACGGGGGAGACCGACGAGGGTGGGGCAAGCGACTGCGGTGCAACGGTCGGCGATGACTCGAAATATCGCTCGCGCAGAAGCGCCAGCACCTCGAGGATCTCCGATGTGCCCTGGCTCGCGGCCAGCGCCTTCAGCTCGGCTGCCGTCGTTGGCTCAAGCCGAATCTGCCCCGCCCGGATCGCATCGACATGTCTGGCCAAGGCAGCGGCGAGATCCCCGAGGTCCATCCCTTCGGCCACGTAGTGGAGGTAGAGATATGAGCCAACGTCGCCCCCGCGGTTCGGGAGCGTCTCTTGGCAGTGGATGCCTTGAGCCCACCAATACACGGCCTCGGCCAGGTTCCCGGATCGCCACTCGACCTCACCGAGCTTCTCGCAGAATCCGTACTTACTCTTGGATCGCTCGATTCCCCGGCGGAGCACCTCGCGAGCACGGTCGAGGTGTCCCATGGCAAGAAGCGCCTGGCCCGACCACAGATACCCGAGATCAAAGTCCGGGAAGCGATCGATGACCCCTTGAGCCTCCGTCACGCGCGACTCGCGCTCCATCTGCCTCATTCGATCGAGTACGGCGGAGAACTCCGGGTCGCGCCAACTCCTCGGCTCCTCCACTTCCTGGAACGCGGGCGTGAGGCATCGAGTGACGTAGTCCTGGCTGGGAGCGGCAGCCGGTCCCGTTTGCGCCGGAGTCGCGACCTCGATTGGCGCCGGGGCCTGAGCGGACTCGTGCCAGAACACCAGCGTTGCCGTGTGGGTCCCGTCCGGGCCCGTCGCTTCGAAGGACTGCGTGGGGGTCCCGTAGTCGGGTATCGCACCCGCGTTCTTGTGCCCCACGTAGAGGCCTTCGATCGTCTCGAGGGTCGGGCGGTCGAGCCTTCCAACTAGCTGCCAGCCACGAATCTGGGGAACCGTCCCATAGTGCTCCTGCACGACCCTGGCGACATACGTATCGGGGTCACCGGCGGGCGGCGTGCTTCCCTCCCGGAAGAGAACAACGCTCACGACCGTGGGCACGCCACCGGCGGGTACCTTCGGCGCGGGCCGCTCGTAGACGAGCACCGGGTCGTGAACGTAGGGGCTCTGGAACATGGCTTGTTCCTGCGGATCG
>JBOGWA010000100.1:0-6550 GCA_050693155.1 Actinomycetota bacterium
AGACGAAGACGCAACGCGCTTCAACCAGGGGGCGGGAGCGAGGAGCTAGGCGCGGACGCTCACGAACACGGCGATCGCGATCGCCAAAAACGGCAGCGTGAAGAACAGGCGCCGGAGCCCCACCGAACGACGCGGCCCGGCCGCGAACTCCAACGCGAGACGGAGGCGAGGAACGGCTTCCAGAACGAGCTCCCCGGTTTCGGCGAGGTCATCCGCCGCCGCCCCGAGACGAGGTCCGGCAACCAGTCTGTATCCCGAACGCAGCGCCATGAAGCCAAGCGGAACGAAGAACGTCCCCAGCACCCCGCCCAGCTGCGGTTTGAGGTCCCCTTGGGCCAGTCCGACGAATCCCCGGATTCCCCAATAGAGGAAGAAGCCTCCGACGGCCGCATTGCCCAAAACGTTGATGGTCTTTCTCATGGCCTCTTCGAACCTCAGGGCGCTTTCGGGTGTCCTCCAGCCCCAGTAGTACGTTTTCGACCCAGGAGTCACCCTCTCTTTAACGTTTTGTGACAAAACGCGCAACCCCGCCCGCCCGGCCCTAACTAGAAGGTGAGTGGGTTCGCCAGGCGACCGAGACTCCGAGCGGCGTGGTTCCAGGCAGTCATGCGCTCGGGGCGGACACGGAACATTCCGGGATCCTCAACCCGTTCGGCGTAGTCGCGGAACCCGCCGCCGCCGAGCAGCCTGCGGTACTTCGTGTACCAGGCGGACAGGACTTCCCTGAGCGACGGGTGGTCGGGGGCGAGGGGCTCTGCCCTGCCGTGGATGACCGCACCGCGGAGCTCCTGCCAGGAGAGCCCGAGGTCGAAGCTGAGAGCGACTCGGCGATCGCGCTCGACGTTTCGCCAGGTGGCCGAGTCACGGCGGCACGAGACGTAGATCGCCTCCCCTCGCCAAACGAACCAGAGCGGAACGACATGAGGGCTGCCGTCGGGGAGTGTGGTCGCGAGGTGGGCGACCGGCAGGTCGCCGAACGCCCGTCGCGCCTCGATCAGACTCACAACTTCTTGTCCCACACCCCCACCCCAGAATCAATCACCCTCCTGTCTCGACCTGGTGGGGCCGGCCCCAAGCATTCCTTCGGCGTGATTGGTTAGGCGCGGCGGGTGACGAGGAAGTCGACCATCTCGACGAGCACATCGCCGATGTATTTGGGAATCAGACCGGGATCGATCGCCTGCTTTGCGCGGACGGCGAGCTCGTCGACGAGGGCAAGGGTCCCGGCAAGCGCCCCGGAGGCTTCGATGATTCCGCGCATCCGGTCGACCTCGTCCGGGCTGAGGCCCGGCTTGCCGACGCGGGCCTCGAGGAACGCGCGGTCCTCCGGCGAGGCAGCGGCCATCGCCTTTGCGAGCAACACCGTCCGCTTTCCCTCGCGAAGGTCGGATTCCCGATCCTTGCCCGTCTCCTCCGGCTCGCCGAACACGCCGAGCACGTCGTCCCTGATCTGGAACGCTTCGCCGAGCGGAACCCCGTAGGCCGACAGGCCTGCCAGGAGGTCCTCGCTCGGAGCCGAGAGGAGCGCCCCGATCTGAAGGGGCCCCTCGACCGTATAGCCGCCGGCCTTCCGTACCGCGATCCTTCGCGCTTCCTCCTCGTCCGCCGTGCCACGGCTCGCGGCGAGCACATCGAGGAACTGCCCGGAGACGACCTCCGTGCGCATGCGGTCGTAGCGATCGAGCGCGGGCAACAGTCGCTCGGCGGGAAACCCGGAATCGAGAAGCACGTGGTCGGCGAGAACCAGCGCGAGGTCTCCGACGAGGATCGCGGCCGAGATCCCGAAGACCGACGCATCGCCGCGGAACCCCTCTCGACGGTGCTCGTCGGCCAGATGCAGCCAGGAGGCAGGCTGACGGCGGCGCGTGAGAGAACGGTCCATGACGTCGTCGTGCACGATCGCGAACGTGTGAAGGAGCTCGAGGGCGGACGCCGCTCGAATCAGCTTGTCGTCCACCTCCCCACCCGCAGCGAGGTGTCCGAGGCAGCAGAAGAGCGGCCGCAATCGCTTGCCCCCGGCCTCCACGATGCGGGCGAGCTCGTCGACGACCACGCCAAGACCCGCCTCTACGGCTGACGCCTTCCGCTGTTCCTCGACGAATCGATCCAGCTCGTCGTCGATCTTCCGCACGAGCTCCGAGCAGAAAGGCGGAAGCGCTACGGGATCGTCGGGCGCCATGCTCCAACCCTACGACGTTGGAAGTTGCCGGAGCAGCGGCTCGATCTCCTCTCGCGTGGCGACGTTGTCCCACCGCGCGGCGATCCTGCCGTCCGCGCCGATGAGGAACACCCAGGGCTCGGTCAGGTTCTCGTCGCGCAGCAGCCAGTCGGCTGCGGCCTGGTTGATGACTCCCTCTTGATGGTCGCGCCAGATCTCGACATGGATGAACGCGGCGCGATCCCCAAAGTCGTGAGCGAGCCCCTCCACCATCTCGGTGATCGGGCCGCAGAACTGGCTAATGCAAAACACCGGCGTGGAGAAGATCGCGAGAGGCGGCCGGCCGGCGCGAATCGCGTCGGCGATGGTCGTCTCGTGAAGCTCCGGATCGGGAATCTCGCCCCGCGACTGGGCGCGCGAATCGACGGCGGCAGGGGACGCGTTCGAGTCCAGCGTGAGGTTTTCGGTCAGGGGCGCTCGCTCGCCGACGGCCGGAACCTCAGGCTCCGAGAGAACCTCGAACGCGGCGATCCCCGACCGAACGTCGTCGTTCCCGAGGTCGACGATTGCCTGCACCTGCCAGAAGCCCGGGCGGTCGAAGACGATCGAGAGGACCACGTACACGCCCCTGCCCTCCGACGGCGGACCCGCCTGAGCGTGCTCGTGCCCCGGTTCCTCACCAGGGATCGGGAGGAAGAACGCGACCTCTTCCCGATAGAGCTCCGGGCCGGCGCCCTCCGCAAGGAACGAAAACCGGAGCTCGGCCGTACCCGCGGTCACGAAGAGGTTGTCTATCGTGAGCAGCCCGATGAGGAACCGGCTCTCTTCCCGGGCCACGAGCTCATGGTTCGCCACCTGCGCGACGAGATCGCCCTCGGGCCTGCTCCGGGGTTCGGGCCCGGGCGTTTCCGCTCCGTCACCGCACCCCGCCCCGACGAGGGCGAGGCCGAGAGCGAGCGCCGCGAGCCGGCGCTGTCGCGAGTGCGACTTCATCGGTTCTGTATACCTCACGCGAACGGTCGATTCGTTCGCGAAAGGAGGAATGCCTCCCCCGGCTATAGTGATGCCGCCGACCGTGAAACTGCTGCGCAGACTCTCGACGGCTGCGGCCGCCATGACGGTCGCTCTCGTCATCCTCGGCGGAACCGTACGGGCGACGGGCTCGGGCCTCGGGTGTCCTGACTGGCCGAGATGCCACGGTCGGTTCCTCCCGCCGCTCGAGCTCCATTCTCTGATCGAATACTCCCATCGGCTGACCGCTGTGCTCGTCGTGATCCTCGTCGTCACCACCGCCTGGGTCGCCTGGCGACGCGAACGCGCGGACGCCGGAATCCTCTGGCCCGCGGTGGCAGCCGTGGGCGTCGTGGTCCTTCAGACTGCCCTCGGCGCCATCGTGGTGTCGGGCGGCTTGAAAGCGCTCCTCGTGATGGCGCACTTCGCCACGGCCATGGTGCTCCTGGCTCTCGTGGTCGGGACGGCCACCAGCGCACGCGTTCGGCGCAGGCAGGCGGCCTCCGACCCGGTTCCCGAGGACTTCCGGCGCCTGCTCTGGTGGACGACCGGCGCTGTTGCCTTGCTCCTGCTTGCCGGCGCATTGGTGCGAGGAGCGGGCGCAAGCCTTGCCTTCCTGGACTGGCCGCTGATGGGCGGCAGGATCGTTCCGGACCTCGGCTCCACCGGAGCCGCTGCAACGTTCACGCATCGAGCGCTTGCGCTCGTCGCAGCCGTCGTTGCGGGAGCCCTGGCGATCAGAGCCAAACGCCTCGACCACTCCTGGCTCAAGCGTCTCGCTTGGATCGGGTTTGGCCTCATCCTGGCGCAGGCGGGAGTCGGCGCGGCGACCGTCCTGTCACACCTGGCCCCGGCCGCGGTCGCGGGCCATGTCACCGGTGCGGCCCTGGGATGGACCGTCCTCGTGGCGCTCACCGTTGCTGCGCACCGGATGAGCCCGCGGGCGACCGAGCCGGCGATCTCAAGGCCACGCGCCCGCGCCGCCGCTTACATCCAGCTGATGAAGCCCGACATCATCGTGTTGCTGCTCGTGACAACGGTGCCCGCCATGGTCCTCGCGGCACAAGGCCTGCCCCCCTGGTGGCTCGTCGGCGCCACGCTTCTTGGAGGCACGCTTGCGGCCGGTGGCGCGAACGCCATCAATTGCTATCTCGACCGCGACATCGACGCCGTCATGGCCCGAACGAGGGGCCGTCCTCTCCCGACACGACAGATCTCACCCGATCGCGCGCTGCGCTTCGGCGTGATCCTCACCGCTGCGGCGTTCCTGTGGCTGGCGGCGACCGTGAACCTGCTCGCGGCCGGGCTCGTGCTCGTGGCGGTCGCGTTCTACGTCCTCGTCTATACGGCGTGGATGAAACGCTTGACCCCGCAGAACATCGTGATCGGCGGAGCCGCCGGGGCGGTTCCGGTGCTGGTCGGGTGGGCAGCGGTGACCGGCGGCGTCGCTCTGCCCGCCTGGGTTCTCTTCGCGATCGTATTCTTCTGGACACCTCCCCATTTCTGGGCGCTGTCCCTCCGCTACGCGGGCGAGTACGCCTCCGCGGGCATTCCCATGATGCCGGTGGTCGCCGGGAAGCGAACGACCGCCCAGCACATCGTCTTGTACTCGCTCCAACTGGTCGTGGTCACCCTGCTCCTCTATCCCGCCGCCGGGATGGGAGCCATCTACCTGGTTTCGGCCATCGTGCTCGGAGGCCTGCTCATCCTCTCGGCGGTCCAGGTTCTCCGGGACGGAGGCGCGCGTTCGGCGATGAACCTGTTCCGGTTCTCGATCACCTACCTCGGGCTGCTCTTCGCGGCTGTGGCCGTCGACCAGCTCGTGCGAGCCGGCATCTGAGCCGGCATCTGATGGTGGATCTCGCCGCGGGGCTCATCGAGCGCCACGGCTGGCACGTCGTCGCCGAGGTCGCCATCGGGGCCGTCTTCGTTTCGTTCGGCGTCGTCTATCTCACACAGCTGGTTCGGGGACGTGCCCGAGCGGTCGTGTGCTCATCATGCAGGCGGGTCTCCTCCCGGGCGCATGCGGCCTGTCCTCGATGCGGCGCCATCCTCGATCGCTAACCCCTCCTCCCGCAGCTCCGGCCCCCAACGGTCGGTGTGTTAGAAAGTCCCGAGACGTGAACCGTTCGAGCGGAACGATGAGCGCGCGGCACAAGCTCGCTGGAGCCGCCCTCGTGTTCGCCGCCGGGGTGCTCCTCGCGGCGTGCAGCGACACGCTTCCGCAGAGCTCCCTCAACCCCGCCGGCGAACGCGCCGAGCAGGTCGATTCCCTCTTTCGACTGGTCTTCTGGATCGCCGTCGGCGTCTTCGTGCTCGTCGAGGGGGCGCTCGTCTATGCGCTCATTCGGTTCCGCCAGCGCCGCGCCGACGACCCGAACCCGGTTCAGGTGCACGGGAACACCCGCCTCGAGATCATCTGGACGATCATTCCCGCGCTTCTTCTTCTGGGGATCGCGATCCCCACGATCCGCACGACCTTCGACCTCTCAGAGCACCCGACCGGCGAAGGCGTCGTCGCCGTCATCGTCACGGCGAGCCAGTGGTGGTGGGAGGTCGAGTACCCCGACCTCGGCGTCGTCACAGCGAACGAGATCCACGTTCCGGTCGGGAGCCCGGTCACAGTCGAGCTTCACTCAAAGGACGTGATCCACTCCTTCTGGGTCCCGCGACTCGCCGGGAAACAGGACGTGGTGCCGGGGCGGACGATCTCGCTCGACTTCGTGGCCGCAGCGCCCGGCGTGTTTCCAGGGCAGTGCGCTGAATACTGTGGGCTCTCCCACGCGAACATGCGCTTCATCGTCGTCGCCGAAGAGCCTGAAGACTTTGACCAATGGGTTGCCGACCAGCGTGCGCCCGCTGTCGCGGCCCCGCCCGGCACCGAGAACGCCGAGGGAGAGGAGCTGTTTCGCTCGGTGGGGTGTGTGGCGTGTCATACGGTCGCCGGGCTCGAAGGCGCCCAGGGAATCCTCGGGCCGGACCTCACGCACTTCGGGGGCCGAACAACCTTCGCCGGCTCGACCTTTGAGATCAATGTCGCGAATCTCACCCGCTGGCTCAGAAATCCCCTGGCGATGAAACCCGGCTCCCGGATGCCCAGCTACAACCTCACAGACGACCAGATCGAAGCATTGATCGCCTATCTGATGAGCCTCGAATGACCCTCGATAGAATGAGAACAGCCCGATGACCGTCGCAGCGATCCCCCGGCCGACGATCTTTCGCCGTCCCAAGGCTACGACCGGGGTGTGGTCCTGGTTCACGACGGTCGATCACAAGCGCATCGGGATTCTCTACGGCGTCACGGCATTCGCCTTCTTCCTGATCGGCGGCGCAGAGGCGCTGCTGCTTCGCATCCAGCTCGCGCGGCCGGAGAGCACA
>JBOGWA010000101.1:0-10777 GCA_050693155.1 Actinomycetota bacterium
GCCCCGGCCCCGGCCCCGGCCCAGGTCTTGGCCCAGGCCCAGGCTTTCCTCCCGGCGCGGGTCCGCCGGGTATCGGCCCGGGTCCCGGTGGCCCCGGCCCGCTCGGCCCAGGTCCCGGCCCCGGCCCGCTCCGTCCCGGCCCAGGTCGCGGTCCGCTGCCGGCGCCGCTTCGCCCGCCGGGTGAGTTGGCCGTGACCGGCGTCGAGGCGATGACGCTGATCATCCTGGGGACGCTCCTCGTGGTCGGCGGCGGGTACGTGATCTGGCTCAGCCGTCGGAAAGAGGAGTACGGGTTCTAGGCGAGAGCTGAAGAAGTCAAAGGGGCGGGCGAGAGCCCGCCCCTTTGCTTTGCATACGTAGAATCAATCGGTGCTGCGAGGACTGATCCTGCCCGCCCTGGTGCTCGTGTTCGCAGCGGCCTGCGGAGGGAACGGTGAGCCTGCCGGCGGCGCCGTCGAGGAGGTCCCAGGCTTCGAAGTCACGAGCCGGGAGTTCGGCCAGGGTGGGGACATTCCCGTAGAGCACACGTGTGATGGGGCCGACCGTCCCCCCTCGCTCGAGTGGACCGGCTTCCCGGAAGGAACGGAGGAGCTCGCGCTCATCGCCGAGGATCCCGACGCGCCCGGTGGCGCCTTCGTCCACGCGGTCATCTTCGGCCTGGAGGCCGACGGTTCCGGCTTTCCTCCATCGAGCCCAGCGACCTTCGCGGTCAACGATTTCGGGGAACAGGGATACAGCGGGCCGTGCCCGCCCGAGGGCGACCCGCCCCACCGGTATGTCTTCGCTCTGTACGCGCTCGGCGCTGCGCTGACGCTCGAGCCCGGTATCTCGCACGAGGACGCCCGCGAAGCGATCGAGTCGGCCGCGATCGCCCGCACGACGCTCGTCGGGCTCTACGGCCGCTAGGTCCCCTGTCGTCCCGCCCGCAGGCGGCGCTCAGTCGCGACCGAGCTCGCGGAGCCGCTCGTCGGAGATCCCGAAGAAATGAGCGATCTCGTGGACCACGGTGTCCTGCACGACCTGCTTGAGGCGATCGGCGCTTCCGCCGGCTTCCCGCAAGATCGTCCGGCGGTAGAGCGAGATGCGGTCCGGGAGCACCCCGTAGTAATTCTGACCGCGCTCCGTGAGCGGTATGCCCTCGTAGAGACCGAGCAGACGCGGCTCACCGGCGGGTGGCTCTTCCTCGAGGATGACTTCGACGTTGTCGAGCCGCTCTTTCACCCAATCGGGGAGGCCGTCCAGCGCTTCCCCGACGAGCACATCGAACTGCTCGCTCGCGTCGTCCACTAGATCCAGCCGTCAAACCACATGCGTGATGACCAGGAGCTCAGCTTGATCGGGTCTCCGGTGAGCACCGGCAAGAAGAAGAAGAACACCGCGACGGATGCGAGTAGAAGCAGAGCGGCGGCAGGTGCGCCCAACGGTCGCCCCTCGACGCGCACCGCCGCCAGGTCTCGGAGCAGATACGCGGCGCCGAGCGCCAGGAACGGCGAGACCGGCGTCATGTAGAAAAGGAACAGTGGTCGCGCCACGATCAGCCATGGGAGGTACTGCGCAAGGATCGCAACGAGGATGGCGCCCGCCGTCCAGTCCTTCCGCTTCCTCCAGATGTACGCGAGGTACGGAATCACGATCACTCCGCCCCAGAAGAGCGCCGGATTCCCGATGGCCAGGATCTCGGCCCCCGTGAAGTCGGTTCCCTCCCAGAAATAGGCCACGGGGCGAAGGAGGAAGAGCCACGTCCAGGCCCGCGACATGTACGGATGGATCGGATCTCCACTCTCGTTCAACGTCGAGAGGCCGAGGTGGAAGTCGGCCATCCCTCGGTGCTGGTCGGCCCAGGCGCCCAGATCGAAGCCTCGGGCTGCGAGCCAGGGGAGGTACGTGAGGAGGTACACGGCGAAGGGGACGACCGCGAACGCGAGAACGAGGCCGATGCCTTCGGCCCGGAGCAGGGCGAGCCCAGGACTCCGCTCGTCTCGGCGCCGTCGCCATCCCCAGGCGACCGCCAGGATCGCGCCGCCGAGGAGCGCCAGCAGGCCCGACCACTTCGAAGCGATGGCGGCTCCGAACGCCGCGCCGGCCGCGAGTTGAAGCGGTGGGAAGGCGCGGGCCGGCCGGCTTCCGGCATCGACCCTTCGTCGGTCGGCCACGAGCAGCAGAAAGCCCAGAACGACGAACATGGCGAGGAAGACGTCCACCATGGCGATTCGCGACTGAACGAAATGCAGGCTCTCGGTCGCGAGGAGGAGCGCTCCCACGCCGGCCCACAGGGCGCTGCCGAAGAGAAGGAATCCAAGCGCGCCGGCGAGCGCCACCGTCACGGTGCCGGCCGCCGCACCGGCCATGCGCCATCCCAGGGACCGATTGCCGAATCCGTCGATGCCGACGGCGATCAGCTGCTTCCCGAGCGGAGGGTGGACCCACGAACGTTCGACGTCGTCGTCGAGACCGCACTTCCGGTAGTCGATCCCCGCGTACCAGCAACCGTCGGAGGCGTAATAGGTCTCGTCGAAGACTTTCTCCTCCGGGCGGCTCAGGTTGGAGAAGCGGAGGACGCCGGCGAGCAGCGTGACTGCGCCGACGACGACGATCGTTCTCTGTAGGGTGGAGTTCACGAGTGCTCCGTTGGAAACGATTCCGGCCGTCAGGATAAAACGAGCGCGTCGCAAAGGAGGCAGGTTGCGCCAGGCCGGAATCGCGGGTCTCCCAAACTCAGGAAAGTCGACGCTTTTCAACGCGCTGACGCACGCCGGCGCAGAGGTCGCGGGCCACCCGTTCACCACCGTTGATCCAAACCTCGGAATGGCCAACGTGCCGGATGCTCGGCTCCGGGCGCTGGCCGAGGTGCTCGGACCCGAGCGCGTCGTCCAGGCCCAGGTGCGATTCGTGGATATCGCGGGCCTGGTGCGCGGCGCGCATGAGGGTGAGGGTCTCGGGAACCGTTTCCTCGGACACATCCGCGAGGTCGACGCGATCGTCCTCCTGCTTCGGTGGTTTGCCTCGGACACCGTTCCTCACCCTACCGGCCGAGTTGATCCACTCGCCGACCTCGAGACGCTTCACGCCGAGCTGGCGCTCGCCGATCTCGGGACCGTCGGCCGCGCCTCAGCCGGCGCCGCGAAGCGGGCAGCGGCGACGAAGGATCGGGCCGAGGCGGAGAAGGCGGCCGCGCTCGAGCTGGCAGCCTCGGCGCTCGAACGAGGGCTTCCCGTTTCAGCCGACCTGTCACAGGACCAGCTCGAGAGCCTTCGTGATGTCTTCCTCCTGACGGCGAAACCATTCCTCTACGTCTTGAACGTGAGCGAGGCCGATCTCCCGAACGCGGATGCCCTGATCTCGCGCGTGCGTTCGGCGTTGCCGGAAGGCGCGCCGGTGCTTGCCGTCTGCGCGAGGCTCGAGGCGGAAGCGGCCGATCTTCCCGATGAGGACGCGGCTGCGCTTCTTGCCGAGTTCGGCGTTCGGGATCGGGCGACGCAACGGATCGCCGACGCCGTCCGGCAGTTGCTGGGCCTCATCACCTTCTATTCGATCGAGTCCTCGGAGTGTCGTGCGTGGCTCGTCCGGGAGGGGACCACCGCCCGAGACGCTGCGGCGGAGATCCATACGGACATGGCCGAGGGATTCATCAAGGCGGAGGTTGTGCCGGCCGACGAGCTCGTTCGAGCCGGGTCCATCTCGTCTGCTCGAGAGCGTGGCAATGCTCGGGTGGAGGGGAGAGACTACGTCGTCCGCGATGGCGACGTTCTCACGTTTCGGTTCCGCGGCTGAGTCGGCCCTTCCGCTTGGGGCGGTGACCCTCGTCGTACTGGGCCTGTCGCTGGCCGGCGTCCTTCCCGAGTGGCCCGGTCTCCTTCACGCGGTCGCGCTCCCCCCCTTCGACATCGCGTTCGATCTACGGGTGCTCGTCACCCGGGCCCCCTCCTACTCGGTGTTTGCCCTGGGCCTCACCGCCTCCGTCGCTGCTCGAAGCCTCTTGCTGACCTGGCTCCTCGGAGCGCTCGGGCATCGAGGAACGTTCGAGGAGCGCCTGGGCCTCGCCCTCCGCTTCTACCTCGTCGCCCTCGTGTTCGTCGGCGCCGCGGCCGGGCTCGAGTTCTCCGCGCTCGCGGCCCTCTATCACTGGTACTTCTGGGTGGGGCTTGGGCTCGTCCTGCTGCTCTTCCTGCTCACAGCGGCTGCACCGTTTGGAGGGCTCTTGGAGGGTAATCGGTCTCTCGGCCGAAGCTTCGTTCGGTCGGCGGCTCGCGGGTTTCGCCTCGTGACGGTCTTGGTCTACCTGATCCTGCTCGCCGCTCTCGGCGCCCTATCGGGTCGGCTCGGTTCGCAGACCGGGGTCGTGCTCGTACCCATCTCGGCCCTTCTGACACTCGTTGCGGCACAGCGGTTTGCGGGCGCTCCCCGTGGCCCCAAGCGCGGCAGGACCGCCTATGGCTTCGGGATCATCGCCCTTGTGCTCGCCCTGCTGCTTCCTCCTGCCGGCGCGCAGACCGGCCGGTCCTCCCAGGCCTCAGGCGAGCCGGTGCTGTTCCTGGCGCCCGGCGTGGATTCCGCGAGCGGGGACGGAACGCTCTACGAATTCGACCCCGCCACGATCGGTTTTCCGTGCGATCGCGTCTACTACTACTCCTACGCGGGGTCGGGCGCCGGCGCGCCGCAGGGGGAGGCCCGCTGCCCGATCAGAGCGCACTCCCCGTATGTGAGGGAGGACACGCAGCGTCCCCTCGCGGAGCTCACACATTCCTTCGCGGAACAGGTGGAAAGCATCCGAGCCGCAGCGGGCGATGTTCCGCTGGTCGTCGTGACGCATTCGCAGAGCGCGTGGATCGCCTGGGCCGCCATCGCCGGCGGCGAGGTCTCCGGCGTCTCCCACCTCATCATGATTTCCGGCTTTCCGAGGAACGAGGTCGCTTACCCGCCGGAAGGCGTGGACGGCATCGGGCAGGTCGGGTCCGATGTCCTGAGGTTCCTCAGCGACCAGTCCCGCGAAGCGGAGATTTCGACGTTCGATCCGGATGCTCCGCTTGCCCGAGAGCTGATGGCGCCGCCGGGCGGCGTCGCCTTGCTCCTTTCCCAACCTCTTCCTTCGGATGTTCGTGCCATGTCGATCGCCGCGACCTTCGACGCGGCGCTGACGCCTGGGGGGCGCTCGCTCGATGGTGTGGTGGATGCGGGGACCGTCGATACGACTCACGTCGCGCTCGTCGGAGCCCCAGAGACCGCCAAGACCATCACCGAGTTCCTCGCCGGAGGGGAACCGGGGCGCGTGACGCTCCTCGCGCAGGTCCTCGATCGGGTTCTTCCCGCCTTCGGGGTTCCCCCGTTCGCGTCGTCATGATCGAACCGAATGGGTAGATGGCGGGAACCCTCTGGCTTGTGGGGACGCCGATCGGCAACCTCGGCGATGTCTCCGAGCGTGCGAAGGAGACGCTCTCGCGTGTCGATCTGATCGCTTGCGAGGACACACGGCGGACCCGCGGACTCCTGTCCCACCTCGGTGTCCGGGCGCCGAGGCTCGTGTCGTTCTTCGAGGCCAACGAGCAGCGGAAGGTTCCCGAGCTGCTGGGTCACCTGCGAGATGGGCTCGATATTGCGCTCGTGTCCGACGCAGGGATGCCGGCGCTCTCCGACCCCGGCTACCGCCTCGTGGCGGCCTGCGCCGAGGAGGGAATCGCCGTCGACGTCGTTCCGGGCCCAGCGGCGGCTGTCGCCGCCCTCGTCGTCTCCGGGCTACCCACCGACCGATTCGTGTTCGAGGGATTCCTTCCTCGCCGCCCGGGCAAGCGGCGGAAGCGCCTGGAGCAGCTGGCAACGGAGCCTCGAACGATCGTGCTCTTCGAGTCGCCGCGCCGAGTTGCTTCCCTGCTCGAAGAGCTCCGCGAGATCTTTGGGGACCGCAGGGCCGCCGTGGTTCGAGAGCTCACGAAGGTTCACCAGGAGGTTCTTCGGGGGCGCCTCTCGGAGCTCGCCGAACAGACCTCCGGCGGGGTTCGCGGAGAGGTGACTTTGGTCGTCGAAGGGCTCGCGTAGACTGACGGGCCTGGTGGGACAGACCTTCTACGTCACGACGCCCATCTATTACGTCAACGACGTGCCGCACATCGGACACGCGTACACGACCGTCGCGACGGATTTCGTCGCCCGCTACCACCGCCTCCGCGGTGACGACGTCTTCTTCCTGACCGGCACCGACGAGCACGGGCAGAAGGTCGCCAAGGCGGCCGAGGAGCACGGCAAGGATCCCCAGGCATGGTGTGACGAGATCGTCCCGCGCTGGCGGGAGGTCTGGGGGACGCTCGACATCTCCAACGACGACTTCATTCGCACGACCGAGAAGCGGCACACCGAGCCGGTGCAACGGTTCGTGCAGGCGCTTCAGGATGCCGGCGAGATCTACCTCGGGAAGTACGAAGGGCCGTACTGCGTGGCGTGCGAGACCTTCTATCAGGAGAGCGAGCTCGTGGACGGGAAGTGCCCGATCCACGGCACACCTGTGGACACCGTCGAGGAGGAGAACTACTTCTTTCGACTCTCCGCCTACCAGGACCGTCTGCTCGAGCATTACGAATCGCATCCGGAGTTCGTGCAGCCGCAGGAACGCAGAAACGAGGTTCTCTCCTTCGTGAAGGGGGGACTCCAGGACCTCTCGATGAGCCGAACGTCGTTCACGTGGGGCGTGCCGATCCCCTGGGATCCCCGTCATGTCATGTACGTCTGGATCGACGCCCTCCAGAACTACATCACGGCGGTCGGCTACGGCGCCGACGAGGAGCGGTTCGTGCGGCTGTGGCCTGCCGACTACCACTTCGTCGGCAAGGACATCCTCCGGCACCACGCCGTCATCTGGCCGGCGATGCTCATGGCCGCGGGTGTCCCGCTTCCGAAGGCCGTCTTTGCCCACGGGTGGCTGCTCGTCGGCGGCGAGAAGATGAGCAAGACGAAGCTCACCGGCATCCATCCGAACGATCTGCTTGAGCAATTCGGCGTGGATGCGTATCGGTACTACTTCCTCCGAGAGGTCCAGTTCGGGCAGGACGGAAACTTCTCGTGGGAGTCGATGGTTGCGAGGTACAACGCCGATCTCGCGAACGATCTCGGCAACCTCGCGGCGCGCGTGCAGGCCATGCTCGACCAGTCGTTCGGTGGGGAGGTTCCGGAGGCGCCGGGCGCCGCCGGACCGGAGGAGGTTCTCGAGACGAGGGCGAAGGAGACGGCGGCGGCGTACGACGAGCGTGTCCTCGCCATGGACCTGTCCGGCGCGCTCGGCGCGGTCTGGGACTACGTCGGGAGCGCCAACCGGTATCTCGTGGAGGTGGCGCCCTGGAAGCTCGCGAAGGAGCCGGACCGGCGGGAGGATCTCGCCCGGTCGCTGTACGCCGCAACCGAGGCTCTTCGTATCATCACCGTTTTGATCTCCCCGGTGATGCCGCGCGCGGCCGAACGGCTCTGGAGCGATCTCGGCATTCCGGAGCCGCTCGATGCACAGCGGCTCCCCGCCGCCGCGCGCTGGGGCGGGCTCCAGCCCGGAACGAAGGTGAGCCGGGGAGAATCTCTCTTCCCGAGAATCGAATCGTGAGCCTCGCCGTCGAGCACGCCGAGCATGACGAGGTCCCCAAGCCCGAGGTTGAGCCCGTGCTCGTCGATTCGCATTGCCACCTGTTCCTGATGGACGGCGCGCCGACCGCCGTCGTCGAGGACGCCCGGCGGGAGGGTGTCGCGAGGATGGTCTGCTGCGGGATCGACGCGGAGACGAGTACGCGGTCGAGGGAGCTCGCCGATTCCATCAACGGCGTATTCGCGACGGCAGGGGTTCATCCGCACACCGCCTCTGATTTCGACCCGGCCGCGGGCGCGAGGATCGAGGAGCTCCTCTCGGACCCTCGGGTCGTGGGCGTGGGAGAGACCGGCCTCGACTACTTCCGCATGCGCTCGCTCGCCGAGGATCAGCAGCGGGCGTTTCGGGCGCACTGCGGCCTCGCGCGCGAGAGCGGGAAGGCGCTCGTCGTGCACGTCCGCGACGCGTGGCCCGACGCGCTCGCGATTCTGGCCGAGGAGCGCGCCGAACGGGTGATCCTTCACTGCTTCTCCGGCGACGAAGCGGCTGCGAAGGAGGCCGCTGCGCGCGGTTACTTCTGCTCGTTCGCGGCAAACCTCGGGTACCCGAAGAACGACGACCTCCGCATCGCCGCGGCCGGTCTCCCCGAAGAGCTGTTGCTCGTCGAGACCGATAGCCCGTTCCTGGCGCCGCAGCCCCTACGGGGCCGGGACAACGCTCCCCGAAACATCCCGTTCGTCGTCGGCGCCCTCGCGGAGGCGCGAAACGCGCAGGCCGCGGATCTGGGCCCTGCTACGGCGCGAAACGCAGCCCGGGCCTTCGGGCTCCCCGCCTGAACAATCCTCAAGCGCGAATTACACGCGTGGTATTTTCCACGAATGCGCGGTTCGCACCGATCCGAACCTCTGTTCGCTCGCCTGATTTGCCGCGTGTCCGAGGCGGTTGTTAGGGTTACCCGCGATTCGCCCGGACCGAGACGTGCACCTGCCCGTCTCCCTTCCCTGCCGGGCGCGTTTGTTACTGCACACATGCGAACGCGCTACGCTCGGAGAAGACCGAGGGCGCCGGTCCGCTGGGGAAGGTCATGGATCCCAGCTCTGGCGCTCTGCCTTGTCGTCGGCTCGGTCGGCTATCTCCAGCTGGACCGGAAGGTGACGCTGGTGGTCGATGGACAGGCGAGGATCCTCCACGTATTCGGTGGAACGGTCGGAGAGCTCCTCGAGGGGGCCGGGATCACGGTCGGTCCGCACGACAAGCTTTCGCCCGGGCTCGACACCGCGCTCACGGACGGGATGCGAGTTCGCTACCTGAAGGCGAAGGAGATCACGCTCGTCCTCAACGGGCGCTCGCGAACGATCTACGTCGCAGGCACGAAGGTGAGGAACGTCCTTCAGACCATCAACGTCCGCGCGGGCCGAAACGCCTACGTGAGTCGGTCGCGCGACGCCCGAATCTTCGACGGTGACATCATCGAATTCCGCCCCGCGGTGCAGGTTCAGCTCCAGGTGGGCGGAACTCCGGCGAGCCGCATCATCACGAACGCACCTACGGTTGGGTATCTGCTGGACAGCCTCGGCGTGATCCTCCGAAGCCACGACCACGTGAAGCCGCAAGCGAAGAAGCCGTTGACGAACGGCATGCTCGTCAGCGTCACACGCATCCGTTTTGCGGAGATCCTCGAGCGGGAGATCATTCCCTTTACGTCCGAGACCCAGTACTCGGACGAGATGCCGAGGGGGCACTCGGAGATCGTTCGCTACGGAGTCGAGGGCATTCGGAACAAGAAGTTCTTCGTCCGGTTCGTGAACGGGGTGGAAGCGCATCGAAGGCTGCTGAAGGAGCGGCTTGTTCGGTCACCCGTCGGCCAGATCGAGGTCGTCGGCACGAGGGATCCCTACGTCGAGGAAGGATATGCCTCCTGGTACGCGCGCAACGGCCTGGTGGCTGCGCACAAGACAATCCCGAAGTGGACGCGGGTAAAGGTGACGAACCTCGCGAACGGAAAGAGCTGCTACGTAACGATCGACGACCGCGGCCCGTACGTGGAAGGTAGGATCATCGACCTCTCCGATGACGCCTTCGAGAAGCTCGCACCGCTCGGGGAGGGAACCATCCGCGTCCGGATCTCCTGGTAGCGGCCTCCTCACCCGCCGGCGGCTCATCGATCTCGCTGAGCGCCACGGCATCCGACCGCGAAAATCGCTCGGGCAGCATTTCCTCGCCGACCCGAACCTCGCGCGAGCGATCGTGAGGAGCGCCGAGATTTCGCCCGGCGACCGCGTGTTGGAGATCGGTGCGGGACTCGGATCCCTCACGCTCGCGCTGACCGAGGCCGGCGCGGAGGTTCTCGCGGTCGAGGCCGACTCCTCCCTGATGCCTGCCCTCCGGGAAGTCGTTGGTGACTCCGAGCGCGTCCGTATCGAGCCGTCCGACGCGATGGCGGTCGACTGGTCTCGTCTGCTCGGCGCCGCTCCGTGGCGGATGGTGTCGAATCTTCCCTACAACGTGGCGGTGCCGGTCGTCATCGACCTTCTGGAGCAGGCGCCTGCTGTTGATCCCTTCGTCGTCATGGTCCAGCGCGAGGTGGGGGAGCGGCTCGCGGCGGCCCCTGGAGAGGAGGCTTACGGGGCCGTGAGCCTTCGTGTCGCGTATCGAGCCTCGGCCGAGCTGCTCCGGCGGGTGCCGCCGACGGTGTTCTGGCCGGAGCCGAACGTGGAGTCCGTCCTCATCCGGCTCACGCGTCGTCCGCCCCCGGTACCGACGCCGGAGGATCGCCTGTTCCGCCTGATCGCAGAGGGGTTCGCCCAGCGTCGGAAGACCCTGGCGAACGCCCTCGTCCGGCTCGGTCACTCGAAGCAGGAGGCGGAAGCGGCATTGGAGCGCGCGGGGCTCGATCGTCGGGTCCGGGCCGAGGCGCTGGGCCTCGAGGACTTTGCGCGTTTGGCGGAGACCCTGGATGGCTGAGGCGATCAGCGAGCCCGCCCCGGCGAAGCTGAACGTTTTTCTGCGAGTACTGGGAGCGCGCGAGGACGGTTACCACGATCTCGAGACGCTGATCCAGCCGATCACGCTCGCCGATGGAGTCCGAGTTGAGACCTCGGAGACGGGGCTGAGCCTCACGCTCGCCGGGGAGGTCACCGGGGTACCGGATGACGGCGAGAACCTCGTCCTGAAAGCGGCCGCCGCGCTCTCCGCGACATGTGGGAGGAAGACTGGCGCGAG
>JBOGWA010000102.1:0-7526 GCA_050693155.1 Actinomycetota bacterium
GTCCAGCCCTGATACAGCTGCACTTGCCCGCCCTGAACGCCGAAGACCTGACCGGAGATGTGCGCGGCCTCGTCGGAGCAGAGGTAAACGACCAGCGGGGCGACGTTCTCTGGCGCCAGGGCGTCGAACTGCCCCTCCGGGATGCTCAAGTCTCCGAACGTCTTCTCGGTCATCCGCGTTCTCGCTCCCGGAGCGATGGCGTTCACGGTGACGCCGTACCTCGCCATCTCCATCGACACGATCTGCGTGAACCCGGCGATCCCCGCCTTGGCAGCTCCGTAGTTCGACTGCCCGACGTTTCCTATGATCCCGGAGGTGCTCGAGGTGTTCACGACACGCCCGGCGCCCTGCTCCCCCGTCTTCGCCCGGTCTCGCCAATGGCGACAGACCTCGCTCGTGCACAGAAAGGCGCCGCGAAGGTGAACCTTGATGACCGCGTCCCACTCCTCAACGGCCATGTTGAAGACCATCCGGTCGCGGAGGATCCCGGCGTTGTTGATGAGCGCGTCGATCCGACCCCACCTCTCGAGGGCAAGCCCGATCAGGCTCGATGCGCCCTCGGGCTCCGAGATGTCCTCGAAGTGAGCGACGGCCTCTCCACCGGCGGCCGCGATCTCCTCCACGACCGCCGACGCGGTGCGGGAGTCTTCTCCCGTCCCGTCCCATTCGCCACCGAGGTCGTTGACCACGACCTTCGCGCCCTCGGCGGCGGCGAGCAGCGCCTCGCCGCGACCGATCCCGCGGCCGGCTCCAGTGATGACGACGACCTTTCCTTCGAGCACCCGGCGTCCTCTCGCGGAAACGATACTAGGATTAGGTTCCCATGATCGAGGAGCTTCCCGGCTTGGAACCACTCCGGTCGTTTACCAATCCCCAGCTTGGGATCCGCGAGCGGTTCCTCACCCCGATGCTCGGCGGAGCTCGGAGCGTCGCAATCCTCTCGACCCCGATCGAGAAGCCGCGCTCGCTGGGCTGGGTCATCTGTCCCCCCTTTGGGATCGAGCAGACCTACCTCTACACATTGGAAGTCGAGACGGCGCGGCGGCTGGCCGCGTCCGGTTTCCCCACGCTCCGATTCCACAGCCAGGGGTACGGGGACTCGGAACTTCCCTCCTCCTCCGCGACCCTCGATTCCCATACCCGAGACGCTCGCGAGGCCGTGCAGCTGCTGCTCGACGAGGCCGAGGTCAATGAGTTCGGCCTGCTCGGCGGATTCATTGGGGGCTCCGTTGCCGCAATCGTCGGCGACGAGATGGGCGCGAGCGCCCTGGCGATGTGGCACCCGGTCGTCGACGGTGAGAAGTACGTCCGTCGTTTGTTTCGGACATGGATCCTGGAGAACCTCACGAGGAGTGGTCGAAACGCCCCCGCGGGCGGCGTGTGGAAAATCGTCCGGGAACATGGGAGCATCGCCATCCATGGATTCCCCGTGCGACGAGCGACCCTGGAGGGATTCGCCTCGTTCAATCTCATAGCAGGGCTGAACACATTCCGGGGATCGGCGTTGATCACGCAGGTCTCGAACCGAGACAAGCACGATGGGGATCTGGATGCCCTTCGGAGACGATTTGATGAGCTGGGAGCGTCCGCGCAGCTCGATTCCGTGCAGGACGCGGCAGCGAGCCGCTTCGGATTCGATCGATATGCGCTCAAGGGCTGGGGGGACAAGGTCGACACCCAGGGTGCGCTCAGCCGGACGCTCATCGACCGCCTCGTGAATTGGGTCGAGGGGCTCGAGCTGGGACCGCGCCAAAGGACGGCCGACGCGACCCCATGATCGAGACACCACTGTTCGTGCCTCACGATGGAGCGCACCTCGCGGCGCTCCTTGCTCGCCCGGAGCGGAAGGCTCGATCCTTGGTGCTGATCCTCCCCGGCGTGTGCGGTCTCCGGGGAGGGCGGGCCAAGATCTGGACGAGGACCGCCAGAGAACTGGCCGAACGCGGCATCGCCTCCGTGCGGATCGACTATGAGGGAACGGGAGATAGCACGGGAGTGTGTTCCACGAGCTTCTCGGCGCCCGCGGTCAGGGAAGCCGATACGATCGTCAACACGCTCATGCCGCAGCTCGGCGTGGATTCCTTCGCCATCATCGGGAACTGCATCGGCGCTCGCGTCGGACTCCTCCTTGCGGCCGAACGATCTTCGTGCATCGGCCTTGCCTGTTCCCTCCATCAGGGGCCTCGGCCGCTTCTAGAGAAGCAGGGCGTTGGGCCCTCACGTCTCGCCATGCGAAGGATCGGGATCGCCTTTCCCAGGTTGCTGGGGCTTGCCCGGCGCTCACGATTCTTCGACTTCGCCCATCATCATCTCCACTTCATTCCCGAGGTTCCTCGCGTTCTCCAGTCAACACCCACGCTCTTTCTCTTGGTCGGCTCTGAGACGACGAGGTCCCGGATGGAGCGAGCGCTGGCCCGGGTCCAGCCGAAGCGCAATGCTCCGCCTAGTCTGAGCAGGCTCATCGGAGGACCAGAAACGACCAATCCGGAGATCGCCGACGTCGAGATCGCGTCCCTCGTCGAATGGCTCGACACGACGCTGCCCAAGAACGGCAGCGAGGCGCAGGTACGCGAGCTGCGGGACGCTCGCGCCCGCGGCGTCTAGTCCGGCGAGCGCCCGGCGAGCTTCAGCGGCGAACCTCTAGCGCCGGTAGTCGACCAGGTTTAGGAAGATCTGCCAGGCCGAGAACGTGAGCGAGTAGTCGGCGAGGCCGAAGCGCATGTCCGCCGGCCCATCGGGCGCATAGTTCGGGTCTGGGAACATGATTCCCGCGATCCCCACCACGCCCTTGCCCAGTGGCTTTCTGCCGAGACCAGCGCCATCGAGAATTGTTGCCTCGACGCACTTGTCTCCGCAGCTCTTGGTCCAGCCGGCGGGGTTCACGAGCCAGGTCGGCATGACTCGCGCGGGATCCACGTCGAAGCCATGATCCGGCGAGTACCCGAGCGGGGTTGGCTCGACCGCCTGGCGCGACGTCCCGCCCGCAGTTCCCGGCAAGCAGACCTTCCGCGTCAGGGGGGTCGTGTTGCAGGAGTCCCCGAACTCGTACCGTCCGGCTAGCGCAAAACTGCCGGCAACGTCCGCCTTCTTCGCGAGTCCGAGCTCGGGGAGCGCCTGGAGCGCCGCGTCGGTCAGCACGAGGTTTCCACCACCAGCTGCAAAGGACTTCAGGCCTGCGAAGTAGCGCTTGATCACCGAAGCCGGGAGCCCGAGCCCCTCAGCCTTGTCCTTCAAGTACGCGGGGTTCCCGACATTGTTCGTAACAACGATCGAGTCGAACTTTTTGAGCGAGGAGGGTGACTTCACGATCTGATCGATCGGAATCGCTTCGACGTAATCCTTCTTGCTCTTGATGTAGGTGTTGAGCTCGGTGAAGAAGTCCATCGACGAGGCGTTGATCGGCGTCTGGCCGGGACTCATCTCGCCGGTGTTGCGCTTGAAGTCGATCTGAAGCCTCGAGGGCCCGACGGCCGGGTTCGTGATGCGCGCGCGCCACCGTCCGGGGATCGGGTCGTTCACAGCGACGAGCTGCCCGGCCGGAACGTATAGGTCGGGCGAACCGGCTTGCACGAACGACTGCTGCACTTCCTCCCACTGGCCGTCCTCGTTCATCCGATCGAGCGCGATCCTCGCGAGGGTGCCGTGGGAGATGCTTAGGACGTTCACGTTCGTCATCGTGACGGTGATGCCGCCGTTCCAGAACCCCTGGCTCGGCCCCTTCACGTCGAACTCGACCGCAAACGCCTGCGGGTCGAAGGCCACGCCCGGCTCATCGCAAGACAGGAGCACGTCGTTGTTCTGGGGCCCTGCCGACTGGCACGGCACGAGGACGTCGATGTCGTTCTGCGCGGGGAGTCCAGGATTCTTCGTGCGCCTGTTCCCCTTGACGACGATGCGCTTGGGGTTGAAGACGTAGCCGGTCTTCCCGGAAGGCTTGTACGCATAGGTGTTCTTTTTCTCGGTGAGCGTCGAGGCGATCTGCGAATACATCAAGCCCTTGTTGCCGTCGACGTGCATCTGCTCGAGCGCAGGCTCGTAGACCGAGTTCGGCGCAAGGTGCGAGAGCGACATCTCGTTGTCGATCCCGACGGCCCCGAGCCCCACCGTCTCGGACTCGAACCAGTCGCCGTGAGATCCCGTCACCTGGTACCCGATCGTGTCGATGACCGTCCCCCACTCGTCGGCGACCTCGAAGACCGTGCCGATATATGGGGACCACGACAGGCGCGTGGTCTGGTCGGACCAGGTCCTGAGTCCCTGATCGACCGTGGCGAAGTTCTTGCGGAAGTCTCGCTGGCCGGCGCCGGTCAGCGTGAAGGAGAACGCCGGCGCGTTCAGCTGACCGTGCATGTCGATCCCACCCGCGAAGCGCTGTCCCACCGGGTTCTTGGGCGACAGCTCGCTTCTGATCCCTCGAAGGACTTCGGTAAACGCCTGCGTCTCCGGCTCGGACCCCGACGTGTACGGCCGGTAGGTGTACCCCACCGTCGGGAAGTCACGGTTGAGGTCCATCCCGTTGCCGTTGTACCGATGAAAGCTCGGACTCGGGGTGTAGTTCGGGTTCAACGAGCCGTCCCGGAACTCGACCGGGGCGAACTGCCCACGTCCCCAGCCGTCGGGGTTGGGGTAGGTGAAGTAGACGACCGATCGCTCGAGTGTCTCTCCAGCCGTTGGGACGGGAAGGTCGGTCTCGGTCTCGATCAACGGCTTGTCCGGCAGGTTGGCTGCCCAGGAGGCGAGATCCTCCGCAGCCCGGATCATCGCCTCCGCGCCCGCCCGCTCGATTCCGTGGATGCTGCCCGAGTAGACGAAGTGGAGCCGCTCAGCTTCGGGGATGGGCGACTCCTTGTCGGTGACTTTCACCATGTAGAGCGGACGGCGATCACGCCCGATGACCTTCACCTGCCCGTCCTCGATCGTTACCATCCGGCCGAGGCCCGCCGAGCGGTAGTTGGGGTTGTCGTAGGCCTCGTCGAGGCGGATCAGCTCCACGAAGCGTGGGAAGAGACTCTGGAGGAACTTCGTCCCCTCGATGAACTCCTCGTACTGGATGAACTGGCCGACGCAGACGTTCCCCTTCGCCCACGGCGAGGTGTTTGGGGCAACGACGTCGTTCACGTCGTCCCCGTCGATGTCCGCGGAGAGGCACCCTTGGGGGTCGGGGAACACCCGGCCATAGGCCGTGTAAGTCGCGATGTCGGTCGCGACGGGATTCGGGATGGCCGTCACCGGCGACGGAGCAAGGGCGAGCGGCAGGGTCCCACCCACGAGGACGAATGTGATTACGAGGGCGCGGCTACGTCGACGCACGGTCATACCTCCAAAGGGATTAGTTCGATACGGGCAAGCCGGAACCTACCAGGTCTCGGCCGATTCTGCATCGCGAACCGGGGCAATCGAACCGCATCGGACTAGGCCGTTTGGCCCTGGCGAGCACGCGAGGGACCGCGATAGGCTAGCCGCCGTTTCCAGATCTGGGGGAGATTCGTTGCTCGAGATCGCCAAGCTCGCGGTCGAGGCCGCCCAACGGGCGGGCGCCGACTACTCAGACGCCCGCTTCGTGGCGGACGAAGAGGAGTCCCTCACGGTCAAGAACCAGGAGATGGAGGGCATCGACCGATCTCATTCCGAAGGGCTCGGCATCCGTGTCCTCGTGGGAGGCTACTGGGGGTTCGCCGCCAGCCCCAGGACCGGCGCGGTGGAGGTCGAGGAGACCGCTCGCCTCGCGGTCGCAAGCGCGCGGGCGGCTGCACGGCTTCCAGGGGAGCCGGTTCGCCTCGCCGAGATCGACCCGGTCACGGCCTCCTGGGAGACCCCGGTCAGGGAGGACCCGTTTCTCGTCCCGCTCGACGAGAAGGTGTCGATGCTGATGGAGACGTGCCGAAGGATGCAGGGCGTGAAGGGGCTTTCGTTCGCCGAAGCCATGCTCGACCTGTTCCGGGAGCGCAAAGCGTTCGCCTCCTCCGAAGGAGCCGCCATCGAGCAGACGATCGTGCACTCGGGCGCGGGCATCGAGGCGACTGCCATCGAAGACGGCGAGCTCCAGCGGCGCACGTTCCCGTGTTCCTTCCGCGGCCATCACGCCGCAGCCGGCTACGAGCACATCAGGTCCCTCGGCCTCGTCGAGGAAGCGGAACGGGTGGCAACCGAAGCCGTCGAGCTTCTGCGAGCCCCCGACTGCCCGAGCATGGAGACGACGCTCGTTCTTGACGGTTCCCAGATGGAGCTCCAGGTGCACGAGTCGATCGGGCACCCGATCGAGCTCGATCGCGTGCTCGGGATGGAAGAGGCGTACGCGGGCACCTCGTTCCTCGACCCCAAGGCGCGCGGAAAGCTTCGCTACGGCTCCGAGCTCGTCACGATCACGGCCGACGCGACGCTCGCTGGCGGGCTCGGAACGTTCGGGTACGACGACGAGGGCGTTCCCGCCTCGCGGACGGTCGTGATCGAGGACGGCGTCTTCCAGAACTTCATCTCGAGCCGGGAGACCGCCGCCGTGATTGGTGGGGTTTCGAACGGCACGATGCGGGCGGACGGCTGGCAGAATCTTCCGCTGATCAGGATGACGAACATCAACCTGGAGCCTCGGGAAGGAACGCTCGGGGAGATCATCGGCGATACGAAGGACGGCATCTTCATGACGACCAACACCTCCTGGTCGATCGACGACAAGCGGGTGAACTTCCAGTTCGGCTGCGAATCGGCATCGCGGATCAAGGACGGACGGCTCGTCGAGCTCTACAAGAACCCGAACTACGCGGGCATTACGACTGAGTTCTGGGGATCCTGCGACGCCGTCGGCGGCCGCGAGGAGTGGACGGTCTGGGGAACACCGAATTGCGGGAAGGGGCAACCTGGGCAGACCGCGCGAGTCGGCCACGGGACCGCGCCGGCCCGCTTCCGGAGCGTTCAGGTCGGGGTGCGCTAGTGCCCGAGCTGATCGGTCCCGACGATATCCAGTTGATCGCCGAGGCGGCGCTGGACGTTCCCGGTGCGGACAGTGTGGAGGTTCTCTTCGTCCACGACTGGAGCGGGCTCACGCGATTTGCCGATTCGCACATGCATCAGAACACCTGGCGGGAAAACAGCGCCGTTCGTATCCGGGCGGTCTCCGGGGCCCGCATCGGCGTGGCATCGACGAACGACGTCTCGAAGGACGGCGCCGCAAAGGCAGCCAGGAGCGCCGTCGAGCTCGCGGGCGTGGCTGCTCCCGACCCACTCTTCGCCGGGCTCGCGCCGCGGGCCGAGACGCCCGAGCGGCCGGGCGCCTTCGACGAGGCCACGGCCACGGCGACCCCTGAAGGGTGCGCGGAAATCGTCGCCTCCCTCGTCGCCGAGTGCGCGGACGGCTTTCACGCCGCGGGAGCGGTCGAGGCCACCGCCTCGGAGGTCGCGCTTGCAAACTCCAAGGGCCAGTTCTGCTACGCGCCCCTCACGCAGGCGACGATATCCACGGTGGTCTCGGGAGGCCAGGGTGGGGCCGGATTCGCCGAGGTCGCGGCTCCCCGCCTGTCGGATCTGGACCC
>JBOGWA010000103.1:0-5215 GCA_050693155.1 Actinomycetota bacterium
CTGGTAATCACCTGGACCAACGCTGCAGGTCGCCCCGGCGGTCACCTCACCTTTTCGACGCACAATCAGCAGATCGTTGGGAACCGGATATATCTGTCGAACTACCACGGCGGGATCTACCTGCTGGACGCTCGACAGGCTTTTCGCGGTCGAAGGGTGCGACCCCCAGAGATGGGTTTTGTGATCCCACATGGGGAGGAAACGAGACCCATTGTTGAATTGCCGCGAGATCCTATGGTCCGGTTCTTCACCTCGTCTGCTGCCAGGCCCATGATTTGGGATATGGCCGCTTACAAGGGGTACGTGCTCGCCGTGGACATGTTCGGGGGTCTCTATTCATTCAGGTTCACGGAACCGGGCACCTGATACCAGAGCTAGTAGGTGGCCCCTCGCTTCACGGCGTTGAGGGCGTTGACTCGCCCGAATCCAAACCGCGGATCTCGACCTGGCGTTCCGAGATCATCAGCGGTTGCGAGAATCGTCTCGAGGACCTGATCATTCGTGAGACCCTGAGAGACAAGCAGGGCTGCTACCCCAGACACGAACGGAGTGGCAAGCGACGTGCCGCTTCCCACATCGAACCCCCTTCCGGGAGAACAGGACGTGTGTTGAGCGGAACGTAGGTATGTGGATAGGACCCCCCCCTCACACGCTGCTTGGTTCGGAAGGGCGTCGAGCCCATTCCCTCCGGGCGCCACCAGGTAGTTGGTCATGAGGACTGCGTCCGAGTTCGAGTAGGCGGCTGGCAGGTCGTTACGGTCCGTCGCCCCCACACATATGGCGTTCGCGTTGGGGGTAGCTGCTGGCTCACTACAGATCGGAAGGACCTCATTACCGGCGGAAGCGACGATGACCGCCCCCTTTTCCCAAGCCTTTCGGACGGCATGGTCCAGGGGCCCCTCGCCCATATCGAGCCGAGAAGTTACGTATCCCCCACCGAGTGAGATATTGATCACGTCGGCGCCGCGCTTTGCAGCGTAGAGGATTCCCCGGGCAACTACCGGATTGTCACAGGTACCACCCTCATCGCAGACTCGAATAGGCATGATGCGGGCTCTGGGGGCCACGCCTGCAATCCCAAGTGCGTTTCCAGTTACCGCGGCGGCAATGCCTGCTACTGAGGTGCCGTGCGAGTTCTCATCCTGCGGGCCGTCAGGGGCATCCGGCTCAACAAAGTCCCGCCCGCGGTTCTTTAGAAGCTGGGAGGCGAGATCGGCATGCTTGAGGTCGATTCCTGAGTCGATGATGGCAATGACGGCGCCTTCTCCATCTGAAATCGCCCACGCCTCCTGAGCCTGTATGAGGTGTAGTCCCCACTGCAGATGGAATAGCGGGTCGTTCACGGCAGGAACTTGGTTGCCGCCCCTGTCACGTAGCTGCCCAGACGGGCTGGCTGATGGGATTGTCACAAGGGAAAAGACGAACGCAAGGACTAAGGGGATGGCTTGTCCCAACGCACGATGCGACCTCTTGCCGTTCATCTGGAAAGGACTCTTCCGGCTGATGACACTGAGCTGAGAGCGCAGTCCAATGCGCTCTCAGCTCCTCATGATCAGGCCAGACCTACCTGACGCAGTTTACCCAGTCGACCACCTCGCCGACGTAGTAGCCGATAAACGGGCCAATCTTACTCGGTGCGACTCCAATCTCATCCTGACAGAACTCGCCTCTGCAGATTACGAAGTGAGTTTCACTCGGTGGGTTCTGCGCATTATTGACTAGCCTCTCGGTGCAAACGGCTGCATTCTGTGGTGGGGCCTCCGCCTCCCCCCTCGACGGGGTAGCCGCGAAGGCCGCCGCAGGAATTACTAAGACCAGGAGCACGAGAAGCAGAAGAAGGACAAGCGCGCTTTTGCGCTGTCTCACGGGCACCTCCTCCCATCTAGGTACTCAGACTCGAATACGTGCTTCCGTCCTTAGGTTCCGCACCCCCTTTCTTCTTGCTTCGTCGATGAATACCGGACTTGGATTGTGTTTCTTACGCTTGATGGTGGGAGTTTTGGAGGTCGCTCCAGCAAGCGAACGCGACATCAGGAGACTCTCACCCCTTTTGCGGGTCGTACGACCCATGGAACCGGGTAAGGCTCTTGGCAGGGCGCGCGCATGACTGGACCACACTGTCCTGGCGCCGATCCTAGTTACATCAGGAGGGGGGGGGTCAAGCTGAGATTTCCAGGTCGCGGAGCCCTGCGGCGAGATGGCAGAGCACCGAATAGGCTCGTCCGGACCAACCGCCCAACAGGTTCATTTGAGCTTCGGGCCGCCGACGAGGTGGGCGACCACCCCTTCGCCGCTGGCCTCTGCTCCGATGCAGCGGATCTCGCTGCACATATCGATCGCGACCGACCAGGGCGTTCCGTCCTCGGCGATGACGACGTCGAAGAAATCTCCCCATCCGCACCGGTCGGGATCCGGTCCGCACGGCCCGATCCAGAGCGGTTCCTTCGGATCGTTGATCGACGCCGTGTAGAAGACCGGTCGTTTGGCCAGCGCATTCGTCGTCATCGTGATGTAGCCGTTCCACTGCGTGTCCTCGTAGGACCCCGTCGCTTCCCGACCGTTCCATGGTGAGTTCTCCGTTCCCATGTAGTGGATCGCGATCTTCCCCGTCGCGCCGATCGCAATGCTCGGAAGAAGCGTCTCGTTGACTCCCGGCGGGCCGATCATCATCGGCTTTCCCCACGTCGCGCCGCCGTCTCGCGAGATCACCAGGTAGGGGAGGCGGTCGCCCGCGACCCACGTGTAGTAGACGCTGCCCTCCTCGTCGGCCACGACTCCAGCCTCATGGCTGTAGAGCTCGATGCGTTCGGCGGTGCCCTCGATTTCCGCGAGGAGCCCACAGCACGCCATGTAGTTGTCGGCGACCTGCACGCGCGTCCAGGTCAGCCCCTCGTCGGTGCTGATCGCGAGCCACGGTTGCCCGCACCAGCCGCGAGGCAGATACACGGTCCCATCAGGACCGACGAAGCCGTGTCCGTTCGCGCCGTTGCAAAGTCCGGGGACTCCAGCCTCCTCCCCCGCCCGGGGATCGTCGAAGAACGCCGGTGTGCCCGTGGGGACCCAGGAGATGCCGCCATCGAGTGACTTCGAACAGGCCGACGTGACGGAGGCAACGCTTGCACCGCCCGCAATCGAGCAGAGATACAGGACGTTCGGGTACCCGACCGGCGGGACGCCTCCAGGCGGGGCCGGCCCGGCGAAGATCGTCTGGTGGTCGAAGTTGTACAGACATGCGGCGGGGGGCAGCGTCATCCAGGTGTCGCCGGCGTCGTCGCTGATGGAGATCAGCTGACAGCCGGGAAGAAGGAAGTCGTTCGCGAAGATTCTGGACGTCGTGGGGTCGACGTACATGTACGGGTCGTTCGTCGTTGGATGCCCGTCAAACACGACTTCCCACGTCTTTCCTCCATCGACCGACCGGATGATGGCCGTCGCAAGGAGGTTCGGGTCGACGAAGCCGTTGATGAAGATCGATCCGTCGTCGGTGATCCCCATTGTCGGCTCGAAGCTTGCGAAGCCGGTGTGGTAGAGCCGCGCGTCCGGGGCTTGCTTCACCAGCCGCCCCGTCTTGATCTCCTTCGCTCCCGCGTAGTGAACGACTGCGGGCCCGCCCGATCCCTTCTGTCCGGACCGGTCCGGCGCCCGCTCGATCACCGAGACGGTCGGCCCGGCGGCCCGCACCGGGCCCGTCTGCAACGAGGCCCGCGTGTGCTGTTGCGCCGCCGTCCTGACCAGGACGAGCGCGAGGAACGTCACGGCGACGGCTGCGATGACGAGCCGATGCGCCCAGTTGCGAGGGACCGCGATTCGCTTCACGAAACGACTCGATCCTACTCCCTCCCGGGTCGAGCTTGCGCCCTCCGGTATCATCGGGGCGCGTGAGGCAGGAAGGCCCTCGGGAAGCATGCGGCCTCTTCGCCGTCTGGGCCCCAGGTGAAGAGGTAGCGAGGCTTACCTATTTCGGCCTCTACGCGCTCCAGCATCGCGGGCAGGAATCCGCCGGGATCGCGGTCTCTGACGGACAGAACATCCTCGTCTACAAGGAGCTCGGTCTCGTCTCCCAGGTCTTCAACGAGGCGACCCTCGCGACTCTTCAGGGCGACCTCGCGATCGGGCACACGCGCTACTCGACGACCGGCTCGACAACCTGGGAGAACGCCCAGCCGACGTTCAAGACCGAGGGTTCCTCGAGCCTCGCGCTTGGTCACAACGGCAACCTCGTCAACACCGCGGATCTCGCCGAGCGCGTCGGCACGCGCGGAAGGGCAACGACCGACTCGGATCTCGTGGCGACGCTCCTCTCACGGGAGAGCGGCGACGGTCTCGACCAGTCGGCGCTGAAAGTCCTCCCCACCCTGGAAGGCGCCTTCTCGTTCGTCATGATGGACGAGCGCACGATCTTCGGGATTCGCGACCCCCATGGAGTGCGACCGCTCTCGGTGGGCCGCCTCCCGTCGGGCTTCTGCATCGCCTCGGAAACCGCGGCGCTCGACATCGTGGGCGCCACCTATGTCCGCGACGTCGAACCGGGGGAGATCGTCGCGATCGACGACCGAGGTCTTCGCTCAATCCGCTACGCGGAGACACCCCGTAGCGCCCTCTGCCTCTTCGAGTTCGTCTACCTCGCCCGGCCGGACTCGCGCCTGTACGGCCGAACCGTGCATGAGGCGCGCCGGGAGCTCGGCCGGCTCCTCGCGGAGGAGTCGCCGGCGCCGGCCGACCTCGTCATCCCGATCCCGGATACCGGACAGTCGGCGGCACAGGGATTCGCCGAAGCCTCAGGGATTCCCTACGGCGAGGGGCTCATCAAGAACCGTTACGTCCACCGGACCTTCATCGAGCCGACTCAGGATCAGCGGGAGCGCGGGGTCCGGGTGAAGCTGAACCCGCTGCCCGAAACGATCCAGGGCAAGCGGCTCGCCGTCGTCGACGACTCGATCGTCCGGGGCACGACGACGCGTCAGATCGTCCAGATGCTCAGGGAGGCGGGCGCGGCCGAGGTCCACATGCGCATCACGAGCCCGCCGATCCGTTGGCCGTGCTTCTACGGTGTCGACATGTCCACCCGACGGGAGCTCGTCGCCTCCGATCTCTCGGTCGACGAGGTTCGCGGCTTCATCGGCGCCGACTCGCTCGCCTATCTCTCGCTCGACTCGCTGGTTCGAGCGACCGGAGCCCCCAAGGACTCGTTCTGCCGAGCGTGCTTCGACGGCGA
>JBOGWA010000104.1:0-10274 GCA_050693155.1 Actinomycetota bacterium
GCTCGAGACCGTCACGGTGTTCGCGATCTCCCGTGCTTGGTTCGGCGTCACGGTGATCGTCACCGTCGCCGTCGCACCATTGGGGTTTACGTTGCCGAGCTGGCAGCGCACCGTGCCACCGGTGAAGTGCTCGCAGGCCCCCTGGGTCGCCGAGACCGAGTTGAACGTGACGCTGGACGGAAGCGCATCGGTGAGCATCACGTTCTCGGCGACGTCGTCGAGATCGTGGTTCACGACGGTGATCGAATACGTGAGCGTGTTCCCGGGCCGCACGGGATCCGGGTTATCGGTCTTCTCGATGGCGAGGTCGGCGGACGGGTTGATCGTCGTCGTGATCGAGACATGGTTGTTGGTCATGTTGTTTGGGTCTGGCTCGGGAGTCGAGCTCGCGACGTGGGCTTCGTTCACCGCCGTTCCGTTTTGTTGTGCCTTGACAACGATCGTTCGCGTCACCGACGCCGCGTTCGCAACCGAACCGATCGGACATGTCACGTCGCCACCGGTGGCAGCTCCGTCATGGGTGCACATGGCCGCTGACTGGAACGCCACCAGCGGGGAGAGGTTGTCGGTCATCATTACGTCCGCAGCCGCATCGGGACCGTTGTTCGTCACCGTGACCGTGTACGTGATCGTCTGATCCTCGAAGACGGGATCCGGGCTGTCGGTCTTCGTGATGCTCATGTCGGCCGGATCCGCGGGTTGGGCGGCGGCTGGAAACGTGGTGGCCGGAAGGAGACCCGAGACAACCAGGAACGCCGCCCCGAACACGACGAAACGCAGGGAGGAGCGCGGGCGCATGTCGATCTCTAGAGCCTACTGGCGCCCCAACGTCCAATCAACGAAACGTCTGCAATCCGGTGCCTGGTCTGCGAGAGATGTCCTATTCGTCGAAACGCGACGCGATGGCTTGGAAGCAGGGCCAGTACGACTCGGGTTGGCGACCGTCGTCCATCACGACGACCGGACCGGCGCGGCCCTGGTCGTGGGCGACCACGAGCGCAGGATCGTTCACATCGGCGATCGAGACCGTGTCGATACCCGCCTCGATCGCAGCCCCCGCGAACCCGTGATCGGCGAACACGAGATCGGGTGTCTGCTCTTCCAGCATCCGGCGCATGGGATCCGGACTGTGCGTGTGCTTCGTTCCCGCCCGGTCGGTGAGGACGGCGACGCCTCCCAGATAGCGAATCTGACGATGACGACCGAGCTCCTTCCACGTGACACCATCGAAAGGGCGGAGGAGCTTCGCTCCAGCGGCCACGACGAGCCCGGCAGTCTCTTGATAGAGAAGCGGGAGCGCGGCCGGGTGCCCCGTCGCGAGGATCAGTCGCTCGCCCCGCTCGGCTGCCTCAGCGAGCCGCGCCCCGATGCGCTCGCAGCCCGCAAGCACGCTCTCGGGGTCGATCTCGACCGGCCCCTCTCGGAGCCCGGGGTCCGGCGCGAAGCCGGCGGCTTCGGCCACGAGCGCAAGCACGTCGACCGTCGGGATGCCGCTCGCGCCGGATATCCCGAACTGAAGGTCCGGGTCGCCGTACTCCAGGCGGCGAATCTTCCAGAGCACGTTCGCACGGTCGTGCGAGTTCACTCCCGCGATGCCCGCCTCCACCAGTGCATCTCGAAGCGCGGCTCGCGGGTACTCGGCGGGAGTCCATCCCTCGGACGCCGCCGTGCGGAAGTGTGGTTTGCTTTGCACCCGAACCCGCATCGTAGGGGGTCCGGGGGCTCATGAAGCGGAGCCAGAGGGACGGGATGCCGCTCCGGAGATAGAGGAGCGTTAGCTCCCGGTCGGAAGGAGGTCCCAATGTTCGATCTGAAAGGGAAGACGGCCATCATCACCGGGGGGAGCAAGGGCATTGGTCGCGCGATCGCCCTCACGTTTGCCGAAGCCGGCGCCAGCTTGGCGCTCGCGGCCCGCGGCCCGGAGGCGCTCGAGCAAACCGCGAAAGACGCCGAGGAGCGTGGCATCCGCGCGCTCGCAATCCCCACGGACGTAACCGACCCCGAGCAGATCCAGAACCTCGTGGACCGCACCGTCGAGGAGCTGGGCGCCGTCGACATCCTCGTGAACAACGCCACCTCGGCCCCCTTCATGTCGACGTTCGACCAGATACGGATGGAGGGATTCCTCAAGTACTTCCGCATGACGTTCGAGAGCGTCGTGCACTGCACGCGGGCGGTGGCGCCGATCCTTCTCGAGAAGGGTTCCGGATCGGTTATCAACGTCGCGTCCGTGGCGGCGTACATTGCGAGCCCGGGGCTCTCGTACTACTCGAGCGCCAAGGCCGCGACGGTGAACCTCACGAAAACCCTGGCCCAGGAATGGGCCCCGAGCGGTGTGAGGGTGAACGCGATCGCACCCGGTTTCATCGAGACGGAGATGAACGCTCAGGCCCGCGAGAGCCGCGGCTTCTACATGAGCATCAAAGGGCTCATCCCGATGGGTCGATGGGGAACGCCCGAGGACGTCTCGAGCGTCGCGCTCTTCCTTGCCTCCGACGCCGCCTCGTTCATGACGGGGTCTGTCATCGTCGTCGACGGAGGGCAGACGCTATCGAACCTCGGCGTCGTCTGATGCGCGGCCGCGTCTGCGTCATCACCGGAGCGTCGAGCGGCATCGGCGAGGCGACGTCCCGATCACTCGCCGCCCTGGGAGCCTCGGTCGTGGTGGCGGCCCGACGCGAGGAGCGACTCACCGAGATCGTCAGCGACCTCGAGCACCAGGGGGCTACCGCCCGGGCGGTTCGGTGTGACGTCACGAAGAAGCGCGACCTTCAGGCGCTGCTCCGACAGGTGGAAACGGAGTTCGGCCGCTGCGATGTCCTCGTGAACAACGCCGGCATCCCGGGCGGAGGGTGGTTCGAGCGCGTCTCGATGCGGCAAATCGACGCGGTCACCACGACGAACTACCTCTCGGTGCTCTGGGCGACGAAGTTCTTCCTGCCGCTCCTCCTCGAATCGAAGGGGCACGTGGTGAACGTCGCATCGCTTGCCGGCCGCTACGCGCTGCCGGGAGCGGCCGTCTACGCGGCCACGAAGCACGCGGTGGTGGCCCTCTCGGAATCTCTCTACTACGAGCTCAAACCCAAGGGAGTGATGGTGACCGTCGTCAACCCAGGCCTGGTCACAACGGAGGGCTTCCCGCACGATCGGCTGCGGTCGGATCAGCGGTTTGGCGCCTTCGTCATGCAGCCCGACCGCGTGGCAGACGCGATCGTCGACGTGATCAGGAGACGAAGAGGCCCGGAGGTCTCGGTACCGAGGTGGCAGGGCGGCCTCCAGGCCTTCCGGGTGCTCACGCCGCCGCTCTACCGAGCGGTGCTCAGCCGCCTGGTCGGCGATCGCGCGACGGAAGCACGTGCGGAGAAGGACTAGGGCTATCTGACTGGGGCTCGGCCCCCCCTCTAGCTAACCGCCTATCCGCTCGATCTTGAGCAGGTTGGTTCGCGCCTTGCCGAACGGCGAAGAGGCGACCATGACCACGGCCTCGCCCTCTCGGACGAGTCCCGACTCGCGCAGGCTCGCATCCATGAGTTCGATCATCGCGTCGGTGCTCTCCGGCGTCTCGGCGGTGAGCGGCGTGACGCCTCGGTAGAGCGAAAGGCGTCTGAGCACCCCCACGTCCGGCGAGAACGCGAAGACGGGTACGGGGGGGCGGACCGCGGAGAGCACCCGCGCGGTGAGTCCCGTCCGCGTGAAGCACGCGATCGCCGCCACTTCTCCTCCGGCTGCAACGGTCGCGGCGGCATGCGCGATTGCATGTGCATCCGACGCGGCCGAACCCGGCACGTCTCCCGGCGTGGTCCTCTCACTCGCTTTCTCTGCGACGGTGGCGATGCGGGCGGCGGTTTGGGTCGCCTCGACCGGATATGAGCCGATCGCGGTCTCGGCGGAGAGCAGGATCGCATCGACCCCTTCGAACACCGCGGTGGCGACGTCGCTCGCCTCTGCCCGTGTCGGCCTCGGGGACTCCGTCATCGATTCGAGCATCTGCGTCGCCACGATGACCGGGACGCCGAGTCGTTTCGCGCGCCGAACGAGCTCGCGCTGAATGACGGGAATCTCTTCGAGCGGCACCTCGACGCCGAGATCGCCTCGGGCAACCATCAGCCCATCGACGTCCTCGAGGATACGGTCGAGGTCCTGGAGCGCGGCGCCCGTTTCGATTTTCGCGATAAGGGTCATGGGCGCGTCCGCCAGCATCGAGCGGAGGGCTCGAACCTCCTCCGCCCTGCGGACGAATGATTGCGCGACGATGTCGACGCCCGCCTGCTCGGCCCAACGGAGGTCCTCCTCGTCCTTCGTCGTGATCGCTGGGGCCTTCAGCCGCGCGGCCGGGACGTTCACGCCGAGCCCCGATCGAACCACTCCGGCGCGGACGACTCGGGTCAGGACCTCTCCGTCCCCCGATCGACCGACCTCGAGCTCGATGTCGCCATCGGCGAGCAACAGTCGGTCACCCGCCGCGAGATCATCCGCGAGTCCCGGGTGATTCGTCGCGGCGCCGGCCCGGTTCCCCGGGGCGTCGTCACCGCGCAACACGAACTCCTGCCCTTCCTCGAGTATGGCCTCCCCACCCCGAATCTCTCCCAGCCGCACCTTCGGCCCGGACAGGTCGGCCATGACGCCCACCAACCTCCCGATTCGCGCGGACTCTTCGCGGATCGTTTCGAGCACCTTCTCATGCTCCTCTCTCGTCCCATGCGAGAGGTTGAGTCGGGCGACGTCCATCCCCGCACCGATGAGCTCGGGGATCAGACCCACCGTCGCCGGGCCGATCGTGCAGACGAGCTTGGTCGCGCGCATCAGCGATCTGGCCCGAGGGCCTTTCGCACCTCGGCGAGCACGGAAGCAGCCGCCCCAGGATCCTCACGACTCGGCGGAGCATCCTCGGAGAGCCGGTCCGGCGCCGCTTCTCCCGCGCGTTCGGACGCCAGCAGATGCCAGCGCTCCGGGATCCGGTCGGGGAGCTCGACCTCTGTCATCTCGGCAACATAGATCGTCCAGGCGCGCGGAACGACCTTCGCCCACTGGTACCCGCCCCCGCCGGTCGCAAGCCACCGGCCCTCCGCGGCCTCGTGCGCGAGCCCGTGCAGAACCTTTGCCGTCTCCCGGTACGCTCGCGTCGTCAGGCTGAGGTGCGCCAGGGGGTCCGTGTAGTGGGTGTCGCATCCCAGCTGAGTGACGAGCACCTGGGGGTTCCAGCCACTCACGATCGGCGGGACGATCTCACGAAAGGCCTCCAGCCATGCATCGTCGGCGGTGGAGGGAGGAAGCGGAATGTTCACGACCGTCCCCTCTCCTGCGCCGGCCCCGCGCTCGTCGACGAACCCTGTGCCCGGGAACAGGTACCGACCGCTCTCGTGAATCGAGATCGTGAGCACACGAGGGTCCTCATAGAAGATGAACTGCGGACCATCGCCGTGGTGAACGTCGACATCGACGTAGGCGACACGCTCGATGCCCTGTGCCAGCATCCACGCAATCGCGATCGCCGGGTCGTCGTAGACGCAGAACCCCGAAGCGCGCTCGGGCATCGCGTGATGGAGCCCGCCCGCCGGGTTGAACGAGTGCTCGGCCCGGCCCGAGACGACGGCCTCCGCGGCGACCAACGAGGCGCCGGCCACCCTGGCCGACGCCTCGTGCATGCCCGAGAAGATCGGGTTGTCGCCGGGTCCGAAGCCGAAGCGCCACCAGTCGCCCGGCTCCCCATTCCCCGCGCGCTTGACCGAATCCACGTAGCGGCTCGTGTGAACGAGCTGAAGCTCTTCGTCGGTCGCGATCCGCGTGGGGACCTCCGTTGCCCTCTCGCCATCGAGCAGCCCGTACGCGTCGCAAAGCTCGCGGGTCAGCATCACCCTCACCGGTTTGAGCGGATGCTGGGGCCCGTGGTCGTAGGCGGTGATCTCCGGCGAGTAGACGAACTCAACGCGCGCGCTCATTGGGAGTCCATCTGACCAGGGGCTAGCGCTCCGCTTTGGGGTCGGAACTGCTTCCTGGCACGTCCTGGCTGCGCTACTTGAGCCCCCGGACCCCTATCTGACCGGGGGCTAGCGCTCCGCTTTGGGCTCGGAACTGCTTCCTGGCACGTCCTGGCTCCGCTACTTGAGCCCCCGGACCCCTAGAAATTCGATGGGAACGTGACTTGCCAGGCGCTCCGACCAAACGTCGCCGCGTAGAGCGTGCTGGTGGGTTTGTGCCACCTGAGCTCGTGGATCGGGGCCAGCGGAAGGTTGTCTCCCACTCGAAACCAGTTGGCGCCCAGGTCGTGGCTCAGGAACACGCCGAAGTCGCTCGCCACAACGAGGTCGTGACCGATCACGTTCACGTCGTTGATCGGCGCCTTCGGAAGGTTGCCGGTGATGTCGTCCCAGGTCACTCCTCCGTCGGTCGTGCGGAGGATGTACGCCGCGTCGTCCCCCTGTCGGAATCCCGAATAGGTCACGTAGGCGACGTCGGGGTTCCGCGGATCCGCCTGGACGCGCGTGACCCACGCCGTCGGAAGATCGGGGTCGGACGCCTGCGTCCAGGTCGTCCCTCCGGTCCACGTGTACCAGAGGTTGCCGTCGTCGGTTCCGACGTAGAGGACGCCGGTGTCGCTCGGGGTCGGGCCAATCGTGGTGATCGTGCCGAAGTTGATGAAGAGAGGGTTCGTCTCCCGGCCCGGCCCATTCGAGAGATCGGGGCTGATCGGGATCCAGGTTCCCGCGTCGTCGTCGGAGCGGCTGAGGATCTCCCCGCCTGAGTACAGCGTCGATGGATTCACGGGGTCGAACTCGATCGGTGTGAGCCAGTTCTTCCGCGAGGAAACGACCTTTTCGCCGAAGGACTCGGTGTTCCCTCCCGCGTTGTACGAGACGTAGCAGTCCCCGTACTGAAGACATCCGTACACGATGTCCTGGTTCTGCGGGTTGATGGACGCCCGTAGCCCGTCACCGCCGACGTACTGGTTCCAGTACCGGGGCCCGATATTGCCCTCGGCGTCGTAGGAGCGGTTGACGCCGTTGTCCTGAAGACCGGCGACGAGGCGTTCGGGGCTCTGCTGCCCGACGTCGATCGTGTAGAGCTGGCTCCAGGGCATCACCCTTCCGAACTGCCACGTCGTCCCGTTGTCGTCCGAGCGGTAGAGGCCGCCGTCGTTCCCGGCGTAGACACGCCCGTCGACCTTCGGGTCCCACGCAACGGCATGCTGATCGACATGCATCCCGCCGGACACGCCCCACGTCATTCCGCCGTCCGAGCTCTGCAACAGATCTAGCCCGGCGTGAAAGACGTGGTTCTCGTCCTTCGGGTCGACCCACATACGCCCGAACCACCATCCGTAGACGTAGTTGTTGAGCACGAGCTCGGGGTCGACGATGGGCGTCCATGTGTCGCCGCCGCTCGTCGACTTGAACACCCCCGCGTACGTACCGCTCTCACCGTTCAAGGTCGCGTAGAGGGTCTGCGGCGCCGTCGGGGCGACCGCGACGCCGATGCGTCCGATCGCTGGGTGCGGCCCGAAGAACCCGAGGCCGATCCGCTCCCAGGTGTCTCCTCCGTCGCTCGAGCGGTACAGGCCCGATCCGATCCCCGTGTACCGCCGCCGGTCGGGCTCTCGGAGGTGGTCCCACATCGCCGCGTAGATCCGCTGCGGGTTTGAGGGGTCGATCGCGATGTCGACTGCCCCAGTCGTCGCGTTGTCACCTCGGAGCACGCGCTCCCACGAGTCCCCCCCGTTCGTCGATCGGAAGAGCCCACGCTGCCCTCCCGGGTTGAACAGGGGCCCGCTCGCTGCGACGAAGATCCGGTCCTCGTTCTTCGGGTCGATCGCGATCCTGCTGATCCGGCTCGAGCCCGTGAGCCCGATGTTTTCCCAGGTCTCCCCCCGGTCGTAGGACCGGTAGACGCCGAGACCGCCGTAGGTCATGCTCCCGCCGCCCGGGCCGGTCTCACCGGTTCCCGCGTAGAGGATTCCGCTTCGGGTCATGGCGAGCGCGCCGATCGCCTGCGGCTCGTCGGCCGGCCACGCCGGCTTGAACGTTCGACCGGCGTTCGTGCTTGTCCACACTCCGCCGCTCGCGGCGGCGACGTAGATCGTGTTTGGAAGGTCCGGATCGACCGCGATGTCGAGGAGACGGCCTCCGATGTTGGTCGGTCCGACCATCCGCCAACGCAACCGGGACAGCCTCGGGTCCTTCTTCTCGGTGAGCCTGGCGATTCCGTGCGCCCGAGCAAGCGCCGGGCGGAGCGCGGCGGTCGGGGTGATCTCAGAGCCGTACAGCTGGCGCATGAGGAAGGTGTCGCCCGGCTCCTCCGACTCTTCTTCCCTGCCCTCGACCTCGAACCGCCCGCCCTCCGTCTCGGCGGCGCCTCGCTGGATGGCTCGCTCGAGATCGGTCGCGCAGGCCTGGAGCGCGAACACCGCAAGAAACACGAGCGCGGGGACGAGATGCGGGCGCTTCAGGGTCGGACGTCTCCTCATTGAGGATTGCTCGGGCGTCCGCATTCTAGTCGCCTCACCCTAGTCGATGCCCTGCGCCTTCTGGACGCGGCCGGAGAAGTCGATGGAGACAGCCTTCCATTCGGTGAACTCGTCGAGCGACTGCGGCCCGGCCTCCCGGTGGCCATTTCCGGTGTTCTTGAACCCGCCGAAGGGAAGCTGAACCTCGGCCCCGATCGTCGGCGCGTTCGCATAGACCACCCCGAACTCGAGACGCTTGATCGCCTTGAACACGTTCGTGATGTCGCGCGTGTAGATGGCGGCCGACAGCCCGTAGCCCGTCGAGTTCGCGATATCGATTGCCTCATCCACATCGGCCGTGCGGATCAGCCCCGTCACGGGCCCGAAGATCTCCTCCTGCGCGATCCGCATGTCTGGCGTCATCTCGTCGAAGACGGTCGGGTTGATGAAGCTTCCGTTGGCGTATTCGGGGCCGGACGGCTCATCTCCTCCCGTGAGGAGCACGGCTCCCTCCTCCTGACCTAGCTTGATATAGGAGAGGACACGCTCTTTCTGCTGCTCGTTGATCACCGGCGCGAGCTCCACCGTGGGGTCCAGACCGTTCCCCACCTTCATCCCCCCCACCCGCTCGAGAAGCCGCTCTCGGAATGGGGCTCGCGCCTCGTCGTGGACGACGATTCGCGAGGTCGCCGTGCATCGTTGGCCGGACGTTGCGAATGCTCCCCACGCGGCTGCCTCGACCGCAAGATCGAGATCGGCGTCGGGCATCACGATCAGGCAGTTCTTCGATCCGAGCTCGAGCGAGCATCGCTTCATCAGTCGCCCGCACGTCTCGTTGACGTGGCGGCCGACGTCGAGGGAGCCGGTGAACGAGATCGCGCGAACGTCCGGGTGCTCGACGAGGGGAGCACCGGCTTCCTCCCCAAACCCCTGGACGAGGTTGAGCACGCCGGCGGGCAGCCCCACCTCCTCGAACAGACCGACGAAGAGATGGGCGAGCAGCGGCGTGTCCTCGGCGGGCTTGAAGATACTCGTGCAGCCGGCGACGATCGCCGGGGCGACCTTCCAGCAGGGGATCGCGATCGGGAAATTCCACGGCGTGATGAGTCCCACCACGCCAACCGGGTGTCGGACCGTCATCGAAAACTTGTTGGGAAGCTCCGCCGGAACCGTCTGTCCGAAGAAGCGGCGGCCCTCCCCCGCCATGTAGAAGAGGAAGTCGATACCTTCCTGGATGTCGGCGCGGGACTCCTTGAGAGTCTTCCCCATCTCGCGAGTCATGAGCTCGGCGTATTCCTCCTTCCGTTGCTCGAGCAGCAACCCGACTCGCATCAAGAAGTCGGCTCGCGCCGGCGCCGGCGTCGCCATCCACTCCGGATACGCGTCCTTCGCCGCGCGAACGGCCCGGTCAATGTCTTCGGCGTTCCCGCGCGGAAACACCCCGAGAACCTCGGAGCGATCCGCGGGGTTTGCCGACTCGAACGTCTCGCCCGTCGCGCCCTTCGACCATTCGCCGCCGATGTAGTGGGAGTACTCCTCGACCATCGCCCCTCCTCGGCCCCGTTGCCACCCCATCCTAGTTCAGCCCCACCCCCGGCCCCCGTTCCGCCCTCCGCCCCCTGTCCCGGCCTGGTGAGCCGACGTGGCTTTCTACGGTCGGGCCGTCGGGGACGGACGCTTTCGGCGTCAGTGCCCCTTGAAACGCTGCCGTCCTTGCTCAGGGATCAGCCTGCCCGCCACCCCTCCCTAGGCCCTCCCCGAAAGCCACGATCGCCTCTCCGCGATGCAACCGTGATTGGTGACTCACCGAATCACGTTTGAGGGCGGTTGAGAG
>JBOGWA010000105.1:0-40530 GCA_050693155.1 Actinomycetota bacterium
CGACCGAGAAAGCCACGCTCGCCTCACCGGGTTGGGAACGGGCGGCGCAGGGTCACCAGGATGGGACGAGCTACGGAGCCTCACCAGGTTGGGAAGGGGGAGTCGTGCTGGTTGGGCGGGGCTATTCTTGCGTCATGGAGAAGGAGACCGGCACGTTCCGCGTGAAGTCCGGGCTCGCGGAGATGCTGAAGGGCGGCGTGATCATGGACGTCACGACCGCGGAACAGGCGAAGATCGCCGAGGACGCGGGGGCCGTCGCCGTCATGGCGCTCGAGCGCGTCCCGGCTGACATCCGCGCCGAGGGAGGAGTCGCGCGGATGGCGGATGCGACGAAGGTCGAGGAGATCATGGAGACGGTGACGATTCCCGTCATGGCGAAGTGCCGGATCGGCCACTTTGTCGAGGCGCAGATCCTCCAGGCCCTCGGCGTCGACTACGTCGACGAGAGCGAGGTACTCACGCCCGCCGACGAGGCGCACCACGTCAACAAATGGGACTTCACCGTGCCGTTCGTGTGCGGTGCGCGAGACCTGGGCGAGGCGCTTCGCCGGCTCGCCGAGGGCGCCGCGATGATTCGAACGAAGGGCGAGGCCGGGACCGGAAACGTCGTCGAGGCCGTGCGCCACGTTCGGGCGATCAACGGGCAGCTCGCCCGCCTCCACGGATTGCGAGAGGACGAGTACGTGGCGGCGACGAAAGAGCTCGGGGCGCCGCTGGAACTGGTACGCCAGGTGGCCGCCACCGGGACGCTGCCGGTCGTGAACTTCGCGGCAGGCGGCCTTGCGACGCCTGCCGACGCTGCGCTCATGATGCAACTCGGCGTCGATGGGGTCTTCGTCGGCTCGGGCATCTTCAAGTCGGCCGACCCGGCGACCCGGGCCAAGGCGATCGTCGAGGCAACGACCTACTTCAACGATCCCGACGTCCTCGCGAAGATCTCCCGCGGGCTCGGCGAGCCGATGCCCGGTCTCGACATCGGGGAGCTCGGGGAGGAGGGTCTCCTCCAGACCCGCGGATGGTAATTCCACGGCCATGAAGGCCGGGGTTCTCGCGCTTCAGGGGGACTTCCGGGAGCACGCGGCGATGCTGGATGCGTGTGGCGCCACCCCTATGCTCGTGCGGACGGCCGAGCAGCTCAACGAAGTCGAGTGCCTCGTCATCCCCGGCGGTGAGAGCACGACCATCGGTCGTCTTGCGACGATCCATGAGCTCGTCGAGCCAATCCGGGCGCGGGCGCGCGAAGGAATGCCGGTGTTCGGAACGTGCGCGGGCATGATCGTGATGGCGAAGGATGTTCGCGGGGGCGAACGGCTGCTCTCGATCATGGACCTGACCGTCGAGCGGAATGCGTACGGGCGGCAGGTCGACTCGTTCGAGGCGGACATCGGCGCGCCCGGGCTCGACGGCGGCTCGATTCGGGGCGTCTTTATCCGAGCGCCGGTCGTCGTACGAGTTGGCGAATCGGTCCACGTGCTTGCCGAGCATGAGGGACGGGCCGTCGTGTGCGAGCAGGGACGGATGCTTGCGGCGGCCTTTCACCCCGAGCTCGCAGGAGAGCGTCGCCTCCATGAGCGGTTTCTCGGGATGGTTGAGTAGATGTCCGGGCACTCGAAGTGGTCCTCGATCAAACATAAGAAAGCGGCCACCGACCAGCGCCGCGGGAAGCTCTTCTCAAAGCTCATCCGCGCGATCGAAGTAGCCGCCCGGGAAGGTGGCGGAAACGTCGAGGGAAACATGACGCTCGCCTCTGCCGTCCAGAAAGCGAAGGACTATTCGGTTCCAACGGACAACATCGAGCGGGCGATCAAGCGGGGGACCGGTGAGCTCGAGGGCGCCCGGTACGAACCGGTCGCCTATGAGGGGTACGCACCCGGAGGGGTCGCCATCCTCGTCGAGGCGATGACCGACAACAGGAATCGCACGAGCCAGGAAGTGCGTCACACGTTCACGAGACTCGGAGGCAACCTCGGTGACCCGGGGAGCGTCTCGTGGATGTTCGAGCGTCGAGGCGTCGTCCTCATCGATGCGGATCGGGTGACCGATGAGGAGCGTCTTCTCGAGATCGCCCTCGATGCGGGAGCGGAAGACCTCTCTCGCGAGGGCGACCAGTGGCAGATCACGACACTCCCCCCAGTACTCGAGGGAGTCCGCCTCGGGCTCGAGAGCGCCGGGATCCAGATTTCCTCCGCCGAGCTCACCATGCTGCCGCAGACCACGGTTCCCCTCGACGGCTCCGAGGCCAGGAAGGTGCTTGTGCTCATCGAGGCGCTCGACGATCTCGACGACGTGCAGGCCGTCCACTCGAACTTCGACATCCCAGACGAGGTATTCGCCGAAGTCGGCTAGCCGCTTCACCTGCTGGGAGCAGCGCGGTAAATTACACCCGTGTGATCCTTGTTCGGTATGAGCATGCTCCATAGACTGAACACATGTTCGAGCGGGTTTTGGGTGTCGATCCTGGCGTCGCCGCGACGGGCCTCGCGGTACTCGAGCGAAACGTGGATAGCTCCGCGCGAGTCGTTTGGGCGGACACGGTTCGGACCTCCTCGAGCGCCGCGGAAGCGGACCGCCTTCTGGCGCTGCACCGGGCCGCCGGCGGGGCCCTCGAGACGTATTCGCCCGAGTCTGTCGCGGTGGAACGTCTGCTCTGGGGCCGCAACGTGGGAAGCGCCATGACCGTGGCCCGGGCGAGCGGCGTGGTGCTGCTGGCCGCGGGGCAATCGGGTGTTCCGGTGTACGAATACGCCCCGCTCGAGGTGAAGATGGCGGTGACGGGCTCCGGCAGCGCAGCGAAGGAGCAGGTTCGGCACGCGCTCGAACGTCTGCACCGAATCGCAGATCTTCCCGACCAGTCCGACGCCGTCGACGCGGTCGCGGTCGCGCTCTGCCATCTGAATCGCGCTCGAGTTGAGGCGGGCGCGTGATCGGATTCGTCGAAGGGACGCTCGCCGAACGGTTCGCGGATCGCGTGGTCGTTGCGAGCGGGGGGATCGGCTATGAGGTGATGTGCTCCGCCACCACGCTGGAGGTGCTTCCGTCCCCGGGGAAGAAGGCCAGACTGCTCACTCATCTGCAGGTCCGCGATGATGCGCTCGTCCTCTACGGGTTCGCAACGCCGACCGAGCGTGAGCTCTTTACGCTCCTCCTCGGGGTGAGCGGGGTCGGCCCGAAGGTGGCGCTCGCGGTTCTCTCCGGGCTCGCGCCCGATGCCCTTCGCCGGGCCATCCTGTCCGGGGACGCGGATGCCATCACGGTCGTGCCCGGCGTCGGAAAGAAGGTCGCCGCCCGTGTCGTGCTCGACCTGAAAGACAAGCTCGGCGGCGAGATCGAGCTGCCCGAACCGGGTGGGCCCCTCACGGAGGTGCGCGAGGCGCTCACCGGCATGGGTCTGTCGGCCCAGGAGGTCCGTGACGCCGTTGCCGGTCTCGACGGGGCCGAGGCGCCGGTCGAGGAGCTCCTTCGTACCGCGCTCCGGCGAGTGGGGTCGCGATGACGGAGGAGCGAGTCGTGGCCGCGGACGAGCTCGATCCGGAGTTCGATGCCGCGCTCAGGCCTCGATGGCTCGGAGAGTTCGTCGGGCAACCCCGCGTGAAGGAGCAGCTCGGCCTGCTGATCGAGAGTGCGCGCGATCGTCATGAATCGATGGATCACGTGCTCTTCTGCGGGCCGCCCGGGCTCGGCAAGACGACGCTCGCCGGAATCGTGGCAAACGAACTGGCCGCGAGCCTTCGGCAGACGTCCGGGCCCGCGCTCGAGCGGACCGCCGATCTGGCCGCGATGCTCACGAACCTCGAGGAAGGAGACGTCCTCTTCATCGACGAGATCCACCGGATGCCGCGACCGGTCGAGGAGGTGATGTATCCAGCGCTCGAGGACTTCAAGCTCGACGTCGTAGTCGGCAAGGGCCCTTCGGCCCGGAGCATTCGGCTCGACCTTCCAAGGTTCACGCTCGTCGGAGCGACCACGCGGCCGGGCCTCATCACGCTCCCGCTCCGGGAGCGGTTCGGCTTCTCGCCCCGGCTCGACTACTACGACGACGAGGAGCTCGCGCTGGTAGTCAGGCGATCGGCCAACATCCTCGAGGTGCCGATCGACGACGAAGGCGCCGACGAGATCGCGGGGCGGTCGCGCGGAACGCCGCGGATCGCGAATCGTCTCCTTCGCCGGGTTCGTGATTTCTCACAGGTTCGCCGCGATGGCGGCGTCACGCGTGACGTGGCCGGTGAGGCGCTTGCCCTGTTCGAGGTCGATGAGCAGGGTCTGGACCGGATCGACGTACGGGTCCTCCGTGTGCTCGTCGAGCGGTTCGACGGGGGCCCTGCGGGGCTCTCCACGCTGGCCGCCGCCGTTGGAGAGGATGCGGGCACGCTCGAGGAAGTCTACGAGCCGTATCTCCTCCAGCGGGGGTTTCTCCAGCGGACGCAGCGAGGCCGCGTCGCGACCGACATGGCCTACCGGCATCTCGGCGCGGAGCGGGCCGGCCGGCTTCTCTAGCGCCTGTTTCGTGCTGAACTGCCTCATCCGCAGGTAGTACGATTGGAAGTTGCGGCGGCGGAGCCGCCGTTTTTTCCGTCCGCGATGGAGACCACATGACCGCAAATCTGGCGCCACTCGTAGCACAACAGCAAACGGGAAGCGGTTTCGCGACCATCGTCATCCCGCTCCTGCTCATGGTCGCGATCTTTTACTTCCTGCTGATCCGGCCACAGCAGCGCCGCGTTCGACAGCAGCGAGACCTGCTCTCGAGCCTCGGTGTGGGAGACGAGGTCGTCACGATCGGCGGCATGTTCGGCCGGATCGTCCGGATGGACGACGAGAGCGTCACACTCGACATTGGGTCGGGAAGTGAAGTGCGTTTCGTGAAGAACGCGATCGCTCGGAAGCTCGTCCAGGACAAGGAGGCGGACGAGCCCTCGTGAGGGAGCAGGTCGGCGAGCGCCCCATCCCGGCCTCGCTCAGTCTCGACGACGTCCAGAAAGACCCGGTGCTCTCCGCCTTCATCGCGCAGGCGGACAAGGTCACCGAGGGGCTCGGCTACACCGAACACGGATTCCGCCACGCGACCCTGTCCGGTCGGATCTCCTACAACGTCCTCCAGCGACTTGGACACGACGAGCGAACGGCGACGCTGGGAGCGATCGCGGGATATCTCCACGACATCGGAAACCTGGTCTCGCGGAACGTGCACGGCCAGGTTGGTGCGGCCCTCGTGAACCAGGTGCTCTCGGATCGCATGAACCCCGATGAGCTCGCCCTCGTGATGGGGGCCGTCGGAAACCACGAGGAACCGGAGGGCGCGCAGGTCGGAGACATCGCCGCGGCCGTAATCCTCGCCGACAAATCCGATGTCCACCGGTCGCGAGTGAGGAAGGCCGCGCAGGTGGAGTTCGACATCCACGACCGGGTGAACTACGCGGCCGAGCAATCCTTCCTCCGCGTCGACGCCGAGGCCAGCTCGATCACGCTCGAGCTCACGATCGACACCGAGATCAGCCACGTGATGGAGTACTTCGAGATCTTCCTCGACCGGATGATCATGTGCCGGCGTGCGGCGGAGCAGCTCGGGTGCCGTTTCGGCCTCGAGGTCAATCAGACGAGGCTCGCGTGAAGACGGGAGCCGGCCGGCTCGCGGCGTCGGTAGGGTTCGTCCTTGCGCTCGTGGGCGTGTCGGCCTTCGGCTTTCTCGCGGCCGACCTGAAGCCGGCGCTCGGGCTCGACCTCATCGGCGGCGTGTCCGTGGTCCTGACCGCACCGGAAGGGACGCCGCCGGATGTCGTCGACAAGACGCTCGAGACGATTCGCGCGCGGGTCGATGCTTTTGGAGTCTCGGAGCCGGACATCACTCGGCAGGGCGAGCTCAACATCCAGGTTCAGATCCCCGGGCTCGAGGAGCAGGTTGGGGCCGGGGGACAGGAACGGCTGCTCGAGCTGATCGGCCAGACGGCGCAGCTCGAGTACCGGGAAGCGCTCGCAACGATCCTGCCCACAGACCCGGCATACAAGGACACCGAGGTCACGGGAGACGGCGGGGAACGGGAAGAGGTCGTGTTCCTCGAATCGGTGGGCGACCCGGCGGAACAGCCGGCCAAGTACCGGCTCGGCCCGATCCTCATGACGGGAGAGACACTCGACCGGGCCCAGGCGGTCCTCGATCCGGCGACGAACGGGTGGCAGGTGAACTTCGAGTTGACCAGCCAGGGGGCGGACCTCTTCGCCGAGATCACACGGGATCGGGTCGGCAAACAGATCGCGATCATCCTCGATCAGCGAGTGGAGTCCGCCCCGACGGTGCAGCAGGAGATCACCGGGGGGGAAGGCCAGATCACCGGCAGCTTCACCGAGACCGAAGCGAAGGACCTCGCGCTCGTCCTTCGCACCGGAGCGCTTCCGGTAGAGCTGGAGCCCTCCCAGGTCACGACCGTGAGTCCAACCCTGGGGGAGGAGTCGCTTCGAACCGGACTCCTGGCGGGCATCGTGGGACTCATCGTTCTCGCCGTCTATCTCGCCTACTACTACCGGCTTCTCGGCGTCGTGGCGTGGTTCGGGATGTCGATCTGGACCGTGTTCGCGCTTGCGCTCGTCTCGGCGCTCGGGCCTGTGACCGGTTTCAGCCTGACGCTCTCCGGCGTGGCCGGGATCGTCGTGTCCCTTGGGATCACGGCCGACTCCTACATCGTCTTCTACGAGCGACTGAAGGACGAGGTCCGACAGGGGAAGACGCTCCGAGTCGCGGTGGCGCCCGCGTTCAAGAGCGCCTGGCGGACGATCGTCGCGGCCGACATCGTGACGATCTCGGCCGCGGTCGTGCTCTTCCTCGTCGCGATCGGGTCGGTACGCGGATTCGCGCTCACCCTGGGGTTCGCGACGGCGCTCGACATGTTCGTCGTGTACTTCTTCAAGCGTCCGCTGGTCTTTCTCATCGCGCGGAACCGCCGGCTCGCGGAGCTGCCAGGACTCGGACTTCGAAGCGGTGTTGCCGCGGTCCCCGAGCCGGTCCAAGTGGGTGGGGAGTGAAGATCCGCGATGCGCTCGCCCGCTTCCGTGGTCAGCGCGAATTCCACGTCGACATCATCGGACGGCGACGGCGCTGGTTCGTTCTCTCGGGCGTCTTCCTCTTCATTTCGGTGTTGGGACTCGGGATTCGCCAGCTGAATCTCGGGATCGACTTCCAAGGCGGCGCGTTGCTCGAGTTTGAAAACGCGAGCGGGGCGAGCGTCGACGAAGTCCGCGAGCGTCTGATGACGATCGGGCGCGAGGAAGCGATTATTCAAGAGGTGAGCGGGAACCGCCTGAGCGTCCGGACCGAAAGCCTCGGCGAGGACCGCACGCAGATCCTTGCCGCGATCGCGGAGCTCGCGGCCATCCAACCGGCCGACGTCAGCGTCCAGGATGTCGGGCCGAAGTGGGGAGCCCAGATCTCCCAAAAGATGCTCCAAGGACTCTTCATCTTCCTTGCGGTCGTGATCGTGTACCTGAGCTTCCGGTTCGAATGGAAGATGGCCGTCGCGGCGATCGTGGCCCTCTTTCACGACCTCATCATCACGTTCGGGATCTATGCCCTCGTCGGCCGGGAGGTCACCCCCGAGGCGGTCATCGCGATCCTTACGATCCTCGGGTACTCCCTCTACGACACGGTCGTTATCTTCGACAAGATGAAGGAGAACACGGAGTCCCTCGCGCTCGTCTCGAAAGAGACGTACGGGGGGACCGTGAACATCTCCCTCAACCAGGTGCTGATGCGTTCCGTGAACACGAGCCTCGCGAGCCTCCTTCCGATCGGAGCGCTCCTCCTCTTCGGTGGCGACACGCTGAAGAACTTCGCGTTTGCGCTGCTCGTCGGGGTTGCGATCGGGGCGTACTCATCGATCTTCGTTGCGGCGCCGCTCGTCGTGGTCCTGAAGGAGCGGGAGCCCAAACTTCGGGAGATCGCTGCCCGAGCCGAGCGGCGTGCGGTCCGAACCGAATTGCGGCCGGCGCCCTCGCCGGCAACGGCAGGAGCCGAATCGTCTCCTTCCTCTGCGAGCGTGGTCGGGACGCTGGATCGCGGCGCCCTCCTCCCCGCTCCGCGCCCGCGCAAGCAACGACGACGGCAGCCGCGGTCGAAGCGGCGGAGGCGATAGGTGGACGCCGCCAACCTCGACAGGCTGCGTGACCTCATCCGAGACGTGCCCGACTTCCCCCAGCCGGGGATCGTCTTCAAGGACATCACACCCCTCATCGGAGACCCGGTCGCCTTCTCGACGATCATCGACGTCATCGTGGTGCATTTCGGGCGTGGCAAGGTCGACAAGGTTGTTGGGATCGAGGCCCGTGGCTTCATCCTCGCGTCGCCGGTTGCCTACCACTTCAATGCGGGCTTCGTCCCGGTGCGAAAGAAGGGGAAGCTCCCCTGGCAGACCGAGGGGGAGGAGTACGAGCTCGAATACGGGACCGAGACGCTCGAGATCCACCGTGACGCTCTCGGCCCGGGCGACCGGGTGCTCATCGTCGACGACGTGCTCGCCACCGGCGGAACGGCGAAAGCGACCGCGACGCTCGTCGAACGTCTGGGTGCGAAGGTCGTCGGCATCGCATGCGTCATCGAGCTGGCGTTTCTCGGCGGCCGCAAGAAGCTCGAGAGCTACGAGTTCCTCTCGCTCATCCGTTACGACTAATCCAGCTCGGTCCGTCGGTAGAATCAAACGGACAGGGGGACCGGCATGGAAGAGGTGAGCGCGCCCGCCAAACGAGGGGGCCTGCTCGCGCGACTTCCCTTCGTCTCCCAGCCTCCGGAGGCTCCCGAGGATCTCGAGAGTCTGCTCAAGAAGGTCCGGTCCTACAACCCGAAGGCCGACGTTCGGCGCGTCCAGCACGCCTACGAGCTCGCGGAGGTCTCCCATCGCGGCCAGCTGCGCAAGTCGGGTGAGCCGTTCATCGCGCACCCACTCGGAGTAGCACACATCCTTGCCGAGCTCGGGATGGATACGATCACGCTCGTCGCCGGGTTGCTCCATGACGTGGTCGAGGACACGGAGCTCTCGCTCGCGGACCTCGAGCGCGAGTTCGGTTCCGAGGTCACCGAGCTCGTCGACGGGGTGACGAACCTCGATCGGATCACGTACCGGTCGCGGGAGCACGAGCAGGCAGAGAACGTCCGGAAGATGATGGTCGCCATGGCGCGGGACATCCGCGTCCTCATCATCAAGCTGGCCGATCGCCTCCACAACATGCGAACGCTCGGAAGCCTTGCCCCGGAGAAGCAGGAAGCGAAGGCCACCGAAACCCTCGAGATCTACGCGCCTCTCGCCGAGCGCCTGGGGATCGACCAGATCAAGTGGCAGCTCGAGGACCTGTCGTTTGCCACGATGCATCCCCGCCGGTACGAGGAGATCCGGAACCTCGTCGGCAAGGCGGAGGACGATCGAGCGCAGTACCTCGACGGTGTGATCGAGGAGATCGCGCGCAGGCTTCGCGACGTCAAGCTCAAGGCCGAGGTCGAGGGGCGCCCAAAGCACCTCTACGGCGTGTACGAGAAGATGGTCCTTCGGGGCAAGGAGTTCAGCGAGATCTACGATCTCGTCGGCGTCCGCGTTCTCGTCGACACCGTCAAAGACTGTTATGCGGCTCTCGGAGCGATTCACTCACTGTGGAAGCCGGCGCCCGGCCGCTTCAAAGATTACGTGGCGATGCCGAAGTTCAACATGTACCAGTCGCTCCACACGACGGTCATTGGCCCGGGCGGTCGCCCTCTCGAGATTCAGATTCGAACGCACCAGATGCACCGCACGGCGGAGTACGGAGTTGCTGCCCATTGGCGCTACAAGGAACGGGGCAAGGGGAAGGACGAGGCCGATCTCGAATGGCTCGGCCAGATGCTCGATTGGCAGAAGGAGACCCAGGACCCGCGCGAGTTCATGGAGGGGCTTCGGATCGACCTCTACGCCGACCGGGTCTTCGTGTTCACTCCGAAGGGGGACGTCGTGAACCTGCCTTCTCGCGCCACGCCGATCGACTTCGCCTACGCGATCCACACCGACGTGGGCCATCGCATGACCGGCGCCAAGGTGAGTGGCCGTTTGGTGCCGCTCGACTATCAATTGACGACGGGTGACACCGTCGAGGCGCTCACGTCCAGGGGCCGGAGCGCAGGCCCCAGCCGGGACTGGCTGGGCGTCGTCGTAAGTCCGCGGGCGCGGAACAAGATCAAGCAGTGGTTCTCGCGAGAACGACGCGAAGATGCCATCGACAGCGGGCGGGACCTCCTGGCCCGGGAGCTTCGCCGACAGGGGCTGCCGCTCAAGCGCCTCACGACCGAAGAGCAACTGACCGCCGTCGCGGGGGAGCTGAAGTATCCGACCCTCGATGCCCTGCTCGCCGCCATCGGGGATGGCCACGTCTCGCCGCAGTCGGTCGTGGTCCGGCTCACGCGACTGGTCTCTGGGGACGTCGAAGAAGAGCTCGTCGCGGATGTGCGGCCGGCGCGTCCGGTTCGTCTTCCCCCACGAGACCCCGGAGAGTCCGTCGTCGTCTCGGGCTCGAGCGACGTGTGGGTCCGGCTTGCGAAGTGCTGCACCCCGGTGCCGGGCGACGAGATCCTGGGGTTCGTCAGTCGAGGAAAGGGCGTGGCCGTCCACCGTGCGGACTGCCCAAACGCCAAGTCGCTCGCAAAGGAACCCGATCGCTTCATCGATGTCTCGTGGCGGCCGGGGAAGTCAACGCAGTTCGCGGTCACGATTCAGGTCGAAGCGCTCGACCGAAAGAAGCTGCTCGGCGATGTCGCCACGGTGCTTTCCGATCAACACGTCAACATCCTGTCGGCGACCTCGATGGTCGGGAAGGATCGGGTCGCGCGACTCCGCTTCACGTTCGAATTGGGCGATATCGCTCATCTCGCGAGCGTCCTGCAGACCGTGAAGAAGGTCGATGCGGTCTTCGACGCGTACCGGGTGGTGCCGGGCTGAGGCTCGTCCTCCAACGCGTGCGTCGCGCAGAAGTGCGCGTCGGAGGACGGCCGGTTGCATCCGGCGGTCCGGGCCTGCTGGTCCTCGTGGGCGTGGGATCGGAGGACGCGGAGAGCGAGGCCGCCAGGCTTGCGGAGAAGGTCTTCCGGCTTCGGATCTTCGAGGACGAACACGGGAAGATGAACCGGTCTCTCGAGGAGGCCGGCGGTGATGTGGTCGTCGTACCGCAGTTCACCCTCTACGGGGACACCCGTCACGGACGACGCCCTTCCTGGGCGAAGGCCGCCACTCCGGACGTTGCGGAGAAGCGATTCGAGACGTTCTCCCGCGCGCTCGAGACGCTCGGTGCAACCGTGCATCGCGGAGCATTCCGCGAGCACATGGAGGTCGAGCTCGTGAACGACGGTCCGGTTACGCTGGTTCTCGACGGTTCGCTCACGAGATCGGCCTAGGTCGGGAGGAAGCGATGGCGCACGCCGAACCTCGAGATGAGATCGTCGAGACGCTGGCGGGCCTCGCCCTCTTCGCCGACCTCACCCGTCCCGAGGTCGAGGCGGTCGCGCACATCTTCGAAGAGCAGTGGTTTGCGGAGGGTCAGCGCATCCTCCGGCAGGGCTTTGTGGGGACTGCCTTCTACCTCGTCATCGACGGCGACGCCGCGGTTGAGGTCGATGGGGAAGAGCGCAACCGTCTCGGCCGCGGCGACTTCTTTGGTGAGGTCTCTGTCCTGCTCGGCGAGCCGCCGTCCGCCGACATCGTGGCCCGGAGCCCACTGCGGTGTCTGGAGCTCGCGGGGCCGGAGCTTCCCGGGTTCCTGCTCATGTACCCGAAGGTGATGTTCCGGATCCTTCAGGCCGAGGCCCGCAAGCTTCGCAGCGCCACGCTGTGGCGAAGCTAGCCTCTTGAGCTCCCCCGACCCTCGACCGTTTCCGCCGGGACGTTATCCGGTCGTCGTGCTCGGGAGCGGGGCCGGAGGGCTTCAGGTTTCTTATTCGTTTGGGCGCCTTGGCGTCGGTCACGCGGTGCTCTCGGCGGACCCGCTGCCGGGGGGCATGTTCCGCCATTTCCCTCTGTTCCAGCGCCTCATCACGTGGACGAAGCCGTTCGCCCCGGCCGGCCGGGGGAGTCGCGAATACCAGCGATACGACTGGAACAGCCTGCTCGCCGAGGAGGCTCCCCACCAGGCCCTCGTGGCCGACTTCATGGACGGAACGTCGTATTTCCCCTCCCGGCCGGCGATGGCGGAGTCGCTCTCGACGTTCGCCGATCGTGCCGGCGTGCAGGTCCGGTACGAGTGTCACTGGGAGGGGGTCACACGCGATGGGGATGAGTTCGTCATCACGACCTCAGATGGGGAATATCGATGTGAGGCGCTGGTTGTCGCGGTTGGCATGACGCAGCCGTGGAAGCCGCCGATCCCGGGGTTGGAGCACGTGCCGCACTACGTCGAGACGCGCGCGGCGAAGCAGTACGCGGACAAGCGCGTCTTCGTGATCGGGAAGCGGAACTCTGGATTCGAGATCGCCGACGGCCTCCTGCCATGGGCGCGCCAGATCGTGCTGGGGTCGCCCCGGCCCGCCCGCATCTCCGTGCTCATGCACTCGACGGCGGCCGCCCGAGCCCGGTACCTCCAGCCGTACGAGGATCACGTTTTGGGAGGCGGCGTCCGCGTGCTGGATGCCTCGATCGAAAGGGTCGATCGAACCGGCGAGGGGTATCGGGTGACGGCGAAGGGGACGACGACTCCGGGGGAGTGGGCCTTCGAGATGGACGAGGTCATCGCGGCGACGGGATTCGCTGCACCGCTCGGTGACCTTCCCGATCTCGGCGTGGCCACGTTCTTCCAGGGGAGACTTCCGGCCCAGACGCCGTATTGGGAGAGCGCGTCGGTGCCGGGGGTCTACTTTGCCGGTTCGATCACTCAGGGCTCGATCGGACTGAAGAAGTACGGAATCCCAAGCAACTCGGCAGCCGTGCACGGGTTCCGGTACAACGCCCGAGTGCTCGCGGGACACATTGCCCGTGCTCATTTCGGCGTCGAGCTCGACCGACCCGCGGTTCCCCGAGAGCAGGTCGTCCCGTTCCTGCTCGCCGAGGTGTCTCGCGGACCCGAGGTCTGGAACCAGCAGTCGTATCTTGCGCGGGCGCTTTCGGTCGATCAGGGTGGCGCCTTGCTGGATGAAGGGATCGTCCCACTGCAACACTTCGTCGACGCGCCGGGGCCCGACGCCGTCGCCGTCACCGTGGAAACCGACGATTCGGGTGACATCCACCCTGCGGTGTACGTTCGGCGAGGCGGCAACGTCGACGAGCACACGCTGCCGTCGAACTCAATGCTTGACTTCGAGACCGCGGAGCATCGTGCTCAGCTGGAAGGTCTGATTGCAGGACTGAACCCGGAGGGAGGTTGACGATGGACCCGGTAGCACCGTTGTCAGAGGATGAGCTGCGCCAGATCTATGCGGACACGAAGACGATCGCGGTCGTCGGAATGTCCGGGAACCCGGAGAAGGACGCCCATGAGATCCCGCGCTACCTCCAATCGCAGGGGTACCGGATCATCCCGGTGAACCCACGCGGCGGCGAGCTCTTGGGTGAGCGTGTGTTCACCTCGCTCGACGAGATCGAGGAGCCGATCGATGTCGTTGACGTCTTCCGCCCATCCGAAGAGGCGGCGGACGTCGCTCGGGCCGCAGTCGCCGTGAAGCCCCACGTGCTCTGGTTCCAATTGGACTGCGAATCCGAGGAGGGAGTGCGGATCGGACAGGAGGCGGGGCTTACGGTTGTTTGGGGGCGATGCATGGGCGCGACGCATCGCCAACTCGGCCTTGGGCCCGGCCCCTGGCAGGATTCCTAGTCCTCGAGCGCGGGCTCTGCCGCTTCGCTGAAGCTCGTCGGCGCCGAGGGGGGGACCTCGGCTCGCCCGACGTCCGGGATTGCCGGTTTGGGGCCCACGCCGAGAGGGACGTAGTCCGCTGAGGTCGCGAAGGTCGCGGGATCGAGGATTCGCCAGCAGTCGATCACGACCCGCGGTCGCCCGTCGCGCGGAAGCCGCTCTCCCAGCGTGGCGAACTCGGCCCATGGGACGGCGACGATAATGACGTCGGCTTGGGACACGCACTCGTCGAGAGTCTCGGTGACGGTGACCCGGCCCTCGAGCTCTTCTCGAGCGGCTTCACCGGCGACCGGGTCGTAGCCGACAACCGGCGGCCCGGCCTGGGCCAGCCCTCGTGCGAGCGCGAGCCCAGCTGATTGCTCGACGACGTTCGTCTCGGGTTTATACGCGAGGCCGAGGACCGCAACGGCGCCACCCGCTGGAAGCTTCGAGCGAGTGATTGAAAGCACCTCACGCAGACGCTGCTCGTTCGCCTCGTTGGTCGCCTCGGGCAACAGCGGAGGTACACCAAGGCTACGCGCATACGAGGCGAGCGCGAGGTTGTCTCTCGGGAAGCACGGCCCGCCGTATCCGAGAGCGCCTTTCAGGTACCTGCCGCCGATTCGCGAGTCGAGACCGAGGGCCGATGTCACCGCGTCGACGTCCGCGCCGGGTTGATGTTCGCAAATGGCAGCCAACATGTTCGCAAAGGTGATCTTCGTCGTGACGGAGGTGTTGAGGGCGAGCTTTGTGATCTCCGCATTCACGAAGCTCATCCGGACGATCGGCGGGTCGTTCTCGGCAAGCTTGGTCAAGGTTGAGGCGAGAGCCTCCCCCGAGGCTTTGTCGGACTCGCCGATCAGGAAGAAGTCGGGATGCAGGAGCCCGTGAATCGTCTCCCCAAGCGCCACGAACTCGGGGTAGTAACAGAGCCCCACGTCGTCGCCGACTCGCCGGCCGCTCGAACGTTCGAGCGCAGGAACGACGTGGTTGTCGATGGAGCCCGGAGTGACCGTACTTCCGAGGACGACCACGTGAGGCCCCTGCTTCCGCCGGAGGGAGTTCGCGATTGTTTCGACCGCGGAAAGGACGTGGCGGAGCGAGAAACGGCCATCGGGTTCGCTCGGAGTTGGAAGGACGACGAAGCTCGCGTCTGTGCCGAGGACGGCCTCGTCGGCGTCCGTTGTCGCGCTCAGTCGATCGCCGGCCCGATCCATCATGTCTTGGAGCCCCGGCTCGTAGATGGGCTCGATGCCTTTATTGACCGCGGCAACCTTCCGCTCGTCGAGATCAACACCGACGACGTTGAAGCCCCGTCCCGCGAGGCACGCAGCGAGGGGCGCTCCGATCCTCCCCAGCCCGAAGAGGGAAATCCGCTGCATAGTCACCGCCCGCGCCTAGGCGCCCGCCGCCTCGGCCAGACGAGCCGCGAGCACGCGTAGGAGCCCAAGCGCGATCGGGGGCTGTGAGGTCAAGAGCTCCTCGAACTGCTCGCGCGCGATCGCGATACCGCGAACCGGCGTCTTCGCCTGAACCCGCGCGGTCCGATGAAGCCCCGGCGCGAGCAGTGCGAGCTCGCCGACGCATTCGCCGGCGCCCCGCTGCGTGTGTAACGCCGGCGCCTCGACGGAGACCGTGCCATCCTCGATGAGAAACATGCCGGCCGCCTCCATGTTCGGCTGGACGAGCACGTGACCGGCGGTTACCTCGAACTCGCTTGCGGTTGCCGCAATCGCCTCGAGCGCCGAGTCGTCCAGCTCATGGAATAGCCGAATGGCTCGAAGTCGTTCGATGGGAATAGGCGAGACTGTGTCTGCCACGGTGCCGCATACTACGCCGGAGCGTTCAAGGCGGTCACAGACGAGGGACCGAAAAGAGGGGGAATGAGCACTCGGGCCGAGGCTCTCGGGACGACCTGGAAACGATGGACGATGGTCGCCGTCATTCTGGGGTCCGGGGTCGTCTTTCTCGACACCTCGGTCGTCAACCTGGCCCTTCCGCGAATCGGTCGGGAGCTGAAGAGCAGCCTGTTCGGAACGTTCGAGGCGCAGTCGTACGTTTCGAACGGCTACTTCCTGACCCTCTCGGCGCTCCTGATTCTGGCCGGCGCGCTCACGGACTACCACGGCCGCAAGCGGCTGTTCTCCATCGGACTCGTCGGATTTGGGGTCACCTCGTTCCTGTGTGGGATCGCCTGGAACATGGAGTCGCTCATCCTGTTCCGCATCCTCCAGGGCGCCACGGGGGCCATCGTCGTCCCCGGCTCCCTCGCAATCATCACGGCGAGCTTCAAGGGGGAGGAGCAGGGCAGGGCGTTTGGAATCTGGGCCGCCGCTTCGGCGGCGACGACGATCCTGGGCCCGTTCGTCGGCGGCGTCCTGGTGGACTCGATCTCGTGGAGAGCGGTGTTCTTCCTCAACGTTCCCTTCCTGCTGGTTGCCTATCTCGCCACCGTCCGGTACGTGCCCGAGTCGCGAGACGAGGACGCGACGGGGACCTTCGATTGGCTCGGCTCGCTCGTGGTCGTCCTCGCGGTCGGAGGGCTCGCGTTCGGGACGATCCGCGGGCAGCAACGCGGCTGGGGGGAGCCGGCGGCCTATCTCAGCCTTGCGATCGGCGGAATCGCCGCGGTCGCCTTCCCGATCATGATGAAGGTCCGCCGGAACCCGCTCGTCCCGCTCAAGCTGTTCGGGTCGCGCAACTTCACCGTCACGAACATCTCCACGTTCGTGATCTACGGGGCCCTGTACGTGACCTTCTACATCAGCTCGGTCTTCCTCATCGGAACGCTCGGCTACTCGGAGCCCGCGGCGGGAATCGCGCTGCTTCCCGATGCGATCCTGCTGACGCTCTTCTCGACGAAGATCGGTCAGCTGGCCGCGCGATACGGGCCCAGGCTCTTCATGGCGGTCGGCCCGGCCGTTATGGGTCTCGGAATCCTCCTGCTCCTTCGCGTCCCGGCCGAGAGCGCTCCCTGGGTACTGGGGACCGAATCGGGTGAGCGGATCCTTCCTCCCACTGATTATTTCGTGGACATCCTGCCGGCGCTGCTCCTGTTCGGTGCGGGCCTCGCGGTCATGGTCGCTCCGCTGACCACCGCGTTGATGACCTCGGTCCCCGAACGGAACTCGGGCGTCGCGTCCGCAGTCAACAACGCGATCTCTCGGGTGGGTGCTCCACTCGTGCTCGCCGGGATCTTCGTGGCGGTCGTCTCCAGCTTCTACGGAACGATCGCCGAACGCGTTCCCGGGACGAACGTCGACGCGTCGGAGTTCCGCCAACAGGTGGCGCCCCTCAACCCACCGGCGGAAGGCGTCTCCTCCCAGGTGGCAGGCGCCGCCCGTGAGGCTTCGACCGACGCCTTCCACCTCGCGATGCTGGTCGCGGCCGGCCTCATGTTCACCGGCGCGGCCGTCAACGGGATAGGCATCAGGAACCCGAAGCGTGAACCGTCTGCGGCCGAGCGGAAAGCGATGCTGGAGAAGTCAAAATCCACGGCGCGGAAGACGACGCTGGCGAAGACGACACGACGTCGTCGCTCCTAAGGGCGGGGTCGTGACCGACCGTCCAGCAGACATCGTCGAGTTGCTGGACTGGAAGCGCCGTATGTTCGACCTCTACCGGCGGATCCGTGAGTCCACCGACGTGCCTGCCGCCTGGGAGGAGTGGAAGCGAACGCGGGACGAGCTCTTTGCCAAGCACCCTCAGTCGCCGCTTCCCGCGAGCGAGCGCGCAGGCTTCCGCGGACTCTCCTATTTCGACTACGACCCCGCCGCGCGAGTCCTCGCCGACATCGAAGAGGCGGAACCGGAACGGCTTGCGATCGCGTCCAGCACGGGAGGGGTACACGAGTTCACCCGGCTCGGCCGGGCCGCCTTTGAGCTCCGGGACGAACGCCTACGTCTCGATCTTTACTGGCTGGAGGGATACGGCGGGGGATTGTTCCTTCCCATTCGAGATCAAACGAGCGGGAGCGAGTCCTATGGGTCCGGTCGCTATCTTCTCGACACCGTGAAGGGCGCCGACCTCGGCATGGAGGGGAGCCGCCTCGTTCTCGATTTCAACTTCGCCTACAGCCCGTCATGCTGCTACGACGGGAAATGGGACTGTCCTCTGACGCCCCCTGCCAACCGTCTCCCCGTGCCCGTTCGGGCAGGGGAGCGCATCTAGGCAAAAGGGCCCGCCGAGGCGGGCCCTTTGCCATGTCGCCCTTCTTTCTACTCCGCCGGTTTTGCCAGATCGCTTACCGCCCCGAGCCCGAACTGCTCCGCCGTCTCCGGAGTGACGACGAACGCGTTCGTGTCGTTGGCCGACGACGAATCGAGCAGCTCGAGATCGCCCTGGGCGAGCAGTGGACCGAGGAGTTCCCGGTTCGCGTCCGGGTCACCGGAGGCGGCCGCCTCCGGATCGAGGAACAGCAGCAGCGACCCGAGATACTCGGGCGCGATGTCGACTTCCCCGTTTGCCATGGCCGGCTGAAGGATCTCCCGCGATTCCAGCGTCAGCTGGCGATCGACGGTGTATCCGCCCGCCTCGAGCGTCTGGGCGTACATCTCCGCGACGATTTGGTTCTCGGCGAACGCAACGGCGCCGACCGTGACCTTACCGCTGCCGGTCGATCCTCCCAGGAGGTCGTTCTCCTCCAAGAAGTCGGCGGCCACCTCGGCAGGGTCCTCACCGTCGATCTCGACCCGTCCGTTTAGCTCGGTGACGTTCTCGGTCGTGAGGGCCGCGCTGATCGCGTTCAGCCGCTCGTTGATCGCGCCGTCGAGAACCTCGCTACGGACGACCGGGGTGATGTTCTCGGCCGTTTGAAGCGCCTGGTCGTCCTCGAGAAGGATCCATCCGTTCTCACCAATGACGCTGGAGGTGGAGAAGAGCAGCGCGACGTCAATCTCGCCGCTCTCCAGCGCCTCAACGGTCAGAGGACCTCCGACGTCGAGCGGGACGAAGCTGCCGAACTCGACCCCGTAGACGTCTCGGAGACCGGGAATGCAGAAGGGACGCTCCGGGCACTCCGGTGGCCCTCCGAGCGTCAGCTGACTGGCGATCGTCGCGCCAGCTCCATCACCATCCCCACCCGACGTTCCGCCGCCGCCGCACGCTGCTGCTACCAGCGCGAGTGCGAGGAGCGCCGCCCCGAGAACGGTTGTGCGGAATTTCCGCATGGGTAAACCCCCTCTCTTCCGATCGCGGGGAGCCCAACCCCCTGGGCGTAGGGCGTCCGAATCGTACTAGATGCCCGAAACCACAGGGGTAGCGCGCCTATTCCCGCCCAGTTGGATCAGATTCCGGTGTCCCGCGAGGCGGCGATGATCGGTGCGCTCGGGCGCCTGGGACCCTCGGACTTCGTCCGGGGCGAGGCGGCCCGCTCGAGGAGGCCGAACGCGACTTCCGTGACGATCGCAAGGAGGGCCACGAGCACCGCCCCCGCGAAGATCTGCTCGCGGCGGCCGGCGGCGAAGCCGTCGATGATGAAACGCCCGAGACCCCCTCCGGCTACCACCGCCGCGAGCGTGGCCGTCGCCACCACCTGGACCGAGGCGGTCCGCAGGCCGGCCATGATCAGGGGCACCCCGAGTGGAAGCTCGATGTGCCTGAGGATTCCCAGGCCGGTCATGCCCATGCCCCGGGCCGCCTCCAGGGTCTCGGGCGCCACGTTCTGAATCCCGATGTAGGTGTTCGTGAGGATGGGCGGGATCGCGAGGAGTACGAGCGCGAAGATCACGGGGGGCCGAAGCGATGCGGGGCTGCGCAGCCCGATCCCGAGCCACACAACGAACAGGAAGAGCAGGCCAAAGGACGGAATGGCTCGCCCAAGGTTGGCGACCGAGGCAACGAGGAACTCGAAGCGCCGCCGGTGTCCGATCCACATCCCGAGAGGAAGCGCGATCGCCGCACCGATCGCGACCGATACGAAGGACATGATCAGATGCTCCGCGAGTCGGTTCGGGACACCGAATTGGCCCGACCAGTGGTCGGCCTGGGTGAACCAGGTGACCACCTCCGACCAGAACCCCGGGTCGTTGTTCATTGGAGTCCCCGCACTCGAGCGGTCCTCGACCACGGCGTGATTCCCCGCTGGGCAAGAAGGAAGAGTGCGTCGAAACCGATGGCGAGTGCGACGGACAGGGCCACCGCGACGACGATCATGAATTGGGGAAAGAGGCGCCGAAAGGCGCCAAGCATCAGCGCGCCGAGCCCTCCCTGGCCGATGAGCGCCGTAACGGTTACCAGCCCGATCGTGGTCACCGTGGCGATGCGGAGCCCCCCAACGATCGCCGGAAGCGCCAGCGGGAGCTCGACCCGCCAGAGAAGCTGTCGTTTCGTGTATCCCATCCCCCGGGCGGCCTCCTTCAGCTCGCTCGGCACGCCCCGGAACCCGGTCACGGTGTTCCGGATGAGGATGAGAAGCGTGTAGGAGACGAGGCCGATCTCCGCGGTCAAGGTGGACAGGCCGGTCCACGGGAGCAGGAACGCGAAGAGCGCGAGACTCGGAATCGTGTACAGGATTCCGGTGACCGACGTTAGCGGGGGATACCAGCGGGGGCGCCGGTAGGCGAGCACCGCAAGCGGAAAGGCGATGAGGAGCCCGATGCCGACCGCAAGGAACGTCAGCCAGAGGTGCTCGAGGATCCTGTCTCCGACGAGGTCGAGGTGACGCGCGAGCCACCCCCAGTCCCAGAACGATCTCACGCGATGATCTCCTTCGAGATCCGCTCCAGCGTGAGGATGCCCCGGTAGCGTTCCCTTTCGTCGACCACGACCGCGACGTTCGTCCGCGACGTGACGATCGAATCGAGCGCCTCTCGAAGTGAGCTATCGGCGGTCACGTACGCGCCGAACTTCCGCGGTGTGGCCTCCCCGACGGTCGAGACGCCGACGAGATCGTCGGTATCGACCCAGCCGCGAAGGTCCCCGTCATCGACGACCGCAACCCAGTCGTAGCCGGAACGATCGATCTCCTGCTTTGCGTCGCTCGCAGCCGTCGATGAGCTCACGACGGGGCCCTCCTCGACCTCGATCGAGGAGATGGCGAGAAGCGACAGGCGCTTCAGGCCACGCTCTTTGCCGACGAAGTCCTTCACGAACTCGTTCGCGGGAGTTGCGAGGATCTCCTCCGGCGGCGCGAACTGCTCGAGGACTCCACCGATGTTCAGGATCGCGATCCGGTCTGCCAACTTGATGGCCTCGTCGATGTCGTGGGTGACGAAGACGATCGTCTTCTTGAGGCGTTCTTGAATCTCGAGAAACTGGTCCTGAAGCAGGCCACGAACGATCGGATCCACCGCCCCGAACGGCTCGTCCATCAACATGACAGGTGGATCGACGGCCAGCGCCCTCGCGACGCCCACCCGTTGTTGCTGTCCGCCGGAGAGCTCGGCCGGGTACCGGTCCAGGAGGTCCTCAGAGAGCTGAAGCATTGCCGCGAGCTCGAGGGCACGCGCGCGCGCTCGCCGATCATCCCACTCGAGGAGGCGCGGGACCGTTGTGATGTTCTGGGCGATCGTGCGGTGGGGAAGAAGTCCGACGTTTTGGATCACGTACCCGATGCCTCGACGGAGCTGCACGGGATCCTGCTCCATGACGTCCGTGCCGTTCACAATGATCGAGCCGCTTGTGGGCTCGATCAAACGGTTGATCATCTTGAGTGTCGTCGTTTTTCCGCAGCCGGAAGGACCCACGAGGACGACCATCTCCCCCTCGTCGACCTCGAGCGAGAGGTCCCGTACCGCGGCCACGCCGTCCTGGCCGTATTTCTTCTGGACGTTTCGGAAGGAGATCATCGGCGGTGTATACGATTATGCCTCGATGTTCCTCGACGTCCTCTCCGATAATCCCTTCGGCACGAACTGCTGGGCGGCGTCGGCGGATGACTCGGAGGAGGCCGTCGTCATCGACCCCGGATTCGACCCCGACGCCGTCGCGAGGATGCTCGAGCGGGCGCAGAAGCGCCTGGTGGCCGTGCTTGCGACGCACGGCCACGCCGACCACATCGGTTCCGTCCCAGGCGTGTGCGGGGATGACGTGCCGCTCTACATCCACGAGGCGGATGAGCTCGCGCTCACCGACCAGGTCGCGTGGGGCGCCGGGTACCCGGCGCTCGGCTCTTTCCGCCCGAAGGAAGTGCGCGCGATCCGAGATGGAGACGTGCTCGAGTTCGGCGCGTTCCGGATCGAGGTCGTCCACTCTCCGGGGCACACTCCCGGCCACGTCTGCTACCGGACCGATGGAGTCTTCTTCTCGGGAGACTTGGTGTTTCGCGAAAGCATTGGGCGGTACGACTTTCCGAACTCGAGCGAGCGCGACATGCTCGCGAGCCTCGACCGATTCCTGCAGCTCCCTGATGCGCTGAATGTCTACCCGGGGCACGGCCCCAAGACGACGGTCGGTATCGAGCGAGCGTCGAACCCGTGGCTGCTGTCGCTGGCCCGGGAAGGTCGTTGAGCGACTTCTCGCCGCCCCGGGGGACCCAGGACCTACTCCCGCCGCTCTCCGATGCGCTGGAGATCCTCGCCGAGGGCGCGGCCTCGGTCGCTCGTCTCTACGGTTTCAGCCGTGTGGAGACGCCGGCGTTCGAATCCACGGAGCTTTTCTCGAGGGGGGTCGGCGAGTCCTCGGACATCGTGACGAAAGAGATGTACACGTTCGAAGACCGGGGAGGTCGGAGCTTGACCCTGCGGCCGGAGGGTACCGCTCCGGTCGTCCGCGCCTACCTCGCGCATCGACAGGAGCTCCCGATCCCTTTCAAGGGGTACTACATCGTCCCCATGTTCCGTCACGAACGCCCCCAGGCCGGGCGGATGCGCCAGCACACGCAGTTCGGGGTGGAAATCATCGGGACGGACGCACCCGCAGCCGACGTGGAAGTCATCTCGGTCGCGAACCGATTCCTTTCCGACCGTGCCCAATCGGTCCTGCGTGTGAACAGCATCGGCGACTCCGTGTGCCGCCCCGCGCACCGCGAAGCCCTCCTGGTGTTCCTAGAGGAGCGAAAGGAGCGATTGTGCTCTGACCACCGCGGCCGCTGGCAGCAGAATCCCTTTCGGGTTCTCGACTGCAAGCGAGAGGAGTGCCGAGAGGCCACAGAGGGAGCGCCCCGAACGCTCGACTACCTCGACGATGCGTGCCGGTCGCACTTCGACGACGTGAAGGCGGGGCTCGAGGACGAGGGGATCCGCTACGAGGTCGACGACCGCCTCGTCCGCGGACTCGACTACTACACGCGGACGGCGTTCGAGTTTGTGAGCGAGGTGCTCGGTCCGACCCAGTCGACACTGTGCGGAGGTGGCCGCTACGACGGGCTGGCGGAAGCGCTCGGCGGCGATCCGGCGCCGGGCATCGGGTTCGGGCTCGGCTTGGAGCGGATGTTGCTCGCCATGGAGAAGGAAGGGAAGCCGCTCCCGGCCCCGGACGCCACCTCGCTGTTCGTGGTCGCGATCGGAGAGGCGGCCAACCGAGAAGCCTGGAAGCTGGTTCGATCCCTGCGGGCCGGAGGGATCGTGGCCGAGGCCTCCCTCGAGGACCGGCCGCTGAAGGCCCAGCTGAAGATGGCCGACCGGGCCGGTGTCCGGTATGCGGCGATCCTGGGAGACCGCGAGCTCGCCCAGGGTCTGGTCACCATCCGGCGGATGAGCGATGGGGAGCAGCACGAGGTCACGCTCTCCGAGGTCCGCGAATGGATCACCCGTTGAGGAGCCATACCTGCGGCGAGCTCCGCCGCGAACACGAGGGACGGGACGTCTCGCTCTGCGGCTGGGTCGCCCACCAGCGCGACCACGGCGGCGTGTTGTTCGTCGACCTTCGCGACCGGGAGGGCATCGTCCAGGTCGTCTTTCACCCCGATGATGCTCCCGAGGTGTACCGCGATGCCGAACGACTGCGGGGAGAAAGCGTCGTCCGGGTCGAAGGCCCGGTCAGGCTGCGCCCCGACGGGACCGTGAACGACGAGCTCCCCACCGGAGAGGTCGAGATCGTCGCGCGATCGCTCGAGGTGCTCGCGGAGGCCGAGCCCCCGCCGTTCCCGATCGAGGACAGCATCGACGCGGGCGAGGCACTCCGGCTCCGCTACCGCTATCTGGATCTGCGCCGCCCGGAGATGGCCGGCGTGCTTCGGCTGCGTCATCGGACGTTTCGTGAGGTCAGGCGCTTCCTCGACGAGCGGGGGTTCGTTGACGTCGAGACTCCGATGCTCACCCGGAGCACGCCGGAGGGGGCGCGCGACTTCTTGGTTCCTTCCCGGATGCAGCCGGGGACCTTCTATGCGTTGCCTCAGTCGCCGCAGTTGTTCAAGCAGATCTTGATGGTTGCGGGTCTCGACCGGTACTACCAGATCGTTCGTTGCTTCCGTGACGAAGACTTGCGAGCCGACCGCCAGCCCGAATTCACCCAGCTCGACATCGAGCAGTCTTTCATCTCCGAGGCCGACGTGATGGGCCTTGTCGAGGAGCTGTACCTCCACGTTTGGCGGGAAGTCGCCGGCGTGGAGCTCGCCGCTCCGTTCCCCCGTCTTTCGTATCAAGAGTCGATGGCGTCCTTCGGGACCGACAAGCCGGATACGCGATTCGAGATGAAGCTCTCGGATGTCTCGGACGCGTTCCGGGGCAGTCGATTCCGCGCGTTCGGCGATGTGCTGCAAGCGGGAGGTCTCGTGAAGGCGTTCTCGGCGACGGGCGCGGCGAGATGGTCGCGGAAGGATCTCGACGGTCTCGTCGTGGAGGCGCAGGCGCGTGGTGCGTCCGGCCTGGTGTGGATCGCCTTGTCGGTCGAAGGGGCTCGTTCCCCGGTCGAGAAGCACCTGTCGGAGCAGGAGATCTCCGCGGTCCGAGGCGCGACCGGCGCTGGGCAGGGAGACCTCCTGCTCCTGGTTGCCGACCAGGAAGCCCGGGCCAACACCGTGCTGGACGGCCTTCGCCGCCTCATGGCTCGCCGGCTCGGTCTCGTTCATGAGGACCGGTGGGACTTCGTCTGGGTCACGGATCCGCCGCTGTTCGAATGGAGCGAGGAGGAGCAGCAGTGGGGATCGGTGCACCATCCATTCACATCGCCGGCCGGAGACGATCTCGCGCCGGAGACCGCTCGGGCGCGCGCCTACGACATCGTCCTCAACGGTTGGGAGCTCGGAGGAGGAAGCATCAGGATCCATCGCCCGGACGTCCAGGAGCGCGTGTTCGAGGTCCTCGGCGTTTCGCGCGGGGAGGCCCGCGAGAAGTTCGGCTTCCTGCTGGAAGCCTTTCGGTATGGAGTTCCCCCGCACGGCGGGATCGCCATCGGCCTCGACCGGGTCACGATGCTGCTCGCCGGGCTCGACAACATCCGAGAGGTGATCGCGTTCCCGAAGACGCAATCCGGCGCCGACCTGCTGACCGGGGCGCCGGCTCCCGTCGAGGAGACCCAGCTTCGCGACCTCGGTCTCAACCTTCGCCGGGCCCCGAACTAGACCGTTCCAGACGTGGCCGGGCCAGCGGTGCCGGCGTCGCTCCGCATCTGAAAAGTCCCTCCTCCGGCACGCGCCGACCCCTCCTTTGTTCGGCGTGGTTCATAGTTCGCCGGATGCGAAAAGGCGGAGGGCCGGGTTGTGTTCCCTACGGGCCTGCGCTCACGCAGGTGGGTGCCCTGCCGGTCGGTTCAGAGATCCCCCGTCGGGGTTCTACACCCCCACCGGACCCGGGCTCCCGATCCCGAGATGCTGACTCAAAGAGTCCACCACCCGGCGACTCCGCCACCACGATGCTACGCGCTGCCTCCGACATCCGCCACGAGTGGGAACTGTCCTAACCTGGTCGGTGTGACGGAACCGCTTGCCGTGCGTATGCGGCCTCGTTCGTTCGACGAGGTGGTCGGGCAGGATCACCTCATCGGATCCGGGAAGGCCCTCACGGCGCTCGCGGAGTCGGGCGAGCTTCCCTCCCTCGTCCTGTGGGGACCCGCTGGGTCGGGAAAGACGACGCTCGCGCACCTCCTTGCCTCCTCGGTCGGAGGCGAGATGGTTTCGCTCTCGGCCGTATCGTCCGGCGTCGCGGACGCGAGAAAGGTGATGGATCGGGCGCGGGGCGCCATGATCGCGACGGTGCTCTTCGTCGACGAGGTGCACCGGTGGAGCAAGTCCCAGCAGGATGTCCTGCTTCCCACCGTCGAGGACGGGACGATCAGACTGATCGGAGCGACGACGGAGAACCCGTTCTTCTCTCTCGTCTCCCCGCTCCTCTCCCGGTGCTTGCTGCTCCGGGTGGAACCCCTGTCCACCGAGGATCTCCTCATCGTTCTCAGGCGAGCGCTGGTGGACACCGAGCGGGGTCTGGGGCAAACGCGCATCGAGGTCGATGAGGACGCGCTTACGTTCCTCGGCGAGTCCGCCGGTGGAGACGCCAGGCAAGCGCTCTCGGCGCTCGAGAGGTCGGTACTGGCGGCCCGGAGCTCGGAGCAGGCTCGCGTCACGCGCTCCCTCGCGGAGGACGCGATGCAGCGCCGCGTGGTCGTCTACGACAAGGACGAGCACTATGACGTGGTCTCGGCGTTCATCAAGAGCATGCGCGGCTCCGATCACGATGCGGCACTCTTTTGGTTGGCGCGCATGATCGAGGCGGGAGAGGACCCACGGTTCATCGCCCGGAGGATGGTCATCTTTGCCTCGGAAGACATCGGGCTCTCGGATCCGCAAGCGCTGCCGGTTGCCGTGGCGGCGGCCCACGCGGTCGAGTTCGTCGGCATGCCCGAGGCGCAGCTCAACCTCGCGCATGCGGCGATCCATCTCGCGCAGGCCCCGAAGAGCAACCGTGTGATCCGCGCACTTGGTCGGGCCATGAAGGATCAAGCCGCCGGAGATCCCGTGCCGAAGCACCTTCGGGACGCTCACTACCCGGGCGCGCGCAAGCTCGGACACGGCGCCGGATACGCCTATCCGCCGGACGACCCCAACGCCGCCGCCGGGCAGTCGTACCGGCCCGAAGGATTCGAAGGCCGGACGTACGTGGAGTCGTCGGAGGAGGAGCTGCGGCCGGACGGTTGATGCGCGCTGGGCTAGTCTTGGAACACCGAGGAGGTCGGATGTCGCTCCGCGTCTCGATCAGGATGGCATTGTGGATCGCGCTGCTCGCGTTCACCTTGACCGCGTGCTCCGAGCCGGGAACGGACGAGCGGGGCCAGCCCGAGACGGCTCCCGGCGAGGCTGCCGAGGCGCCCGTCGCAAGCCCACCGGGGCAGGCGGGTCGAGGTTCGGTAAAGACGGCGGTCCGCGAGGCGGCATCCGGTGGAATCGCAAGTCCATCGGCGCCCACCGCGAGGGCGCCACAAGGGGCGATGGTCTCTCCCATCGAAGGTGTGGTGGTCCCGAAGAACGTCGAGCTGGCGGTGACGAGACGCAGATACGTCCTCTACCACGTACGGACGGGCGATCCGGCGCGCTGGGTGGAGTGGTTCAGCGTCCGCTATCCGTCCGGTGACGGTTACCGGGGTTGGAGGTTCTGCTCCGGTGCGGATGCAGACGACGGGTCGGGGATGAGCCGGAGTTGGAGCAAAGGCGGTCTCGGTCTCCTCCTGAACGTCCAATACCAGCCGCGGCCCGAGCCCCCGCGGCTCCTCATCGTCATCGGTACCGGCAAGCTCAACGACTGCGCGCATCGCGAATAGCCCCTCTGTCCGGCGGGTATGATGTGCAGCCCCCGGTCAGGAAAGGAGCGAGACCGTGTCCGCAGGCGACTGGGCCGTCATCATCGTTTCCTCGTTCTGGGGGGTGCTCGTCCTGTTCCTCGGTCTCGTGCTCATCAATCTCTTCCGAATCCTCGAGAGCACAAAGCTGCTGATCGACGGAGTTCGCACCGAGACCGTCCCGTTGCTCGGTGAGGTCAAGTCGACCGTTTCCTCCGTGAACCGCGAGCTCGACCGCGTGGACACGATGCTCGCATCGGCCGGAAACATCACGAAGTCGGTGGAGCGCGTGGCGGCGGTCGTCGAGCAGACGGTCTCGAATCCCCTCATCAAGGCGGCCGCGCTCGCCGCCGGCGCTGCGCGCGCCTGGAAGAAGATACGCGGCGCCAAGTGAAGCGCGCTTTCTGGATCGCTCTCGGGCTGGGCGCCGGGGTGACGGCGACGATTCTGGCGTCACGTTGGGCGAAGCGCCAGCGGGCGAGGCTGGCGCCCTCGAGCATTGGTCCTCAGGCCCAGGAGCTTGCCCGTGACGTGCTCCACGTGCTCCGCGAGGCTGTCGAGGAGGGCGCCCGGGCGATGCGCGAACGCGAAGAGGAGATTCGGGCGGCCATTCCCGACTAGCCTGCCGGACGATGGCTGCCATCGTCGTCGAGGGCCTCGAGAAGCGCTATGGGGATCTCGAGGCCGTTCGAGGGATCAGCTTCGACGTTCCGGAGGGATCGGTCTTCGCCCTCCTGGGCCCGAACGGCGCCGGAAAGACCACCACGGTCGAGATCTGCGAGGGGTTCCGGACCCGAGACGCAGGATCCGTGTGGGTCCTTGGCCATGATCCCGCGAAGCGCGAGCGCCGGCTCCGGTCTCGCGTGGGCATCGTCCTTCAGTCCACCGGCGTGGACGTCTATCTGACCGTCGCCGAGACTATCGAGTTCTTCGGTCGCCCCTACCCAAACCCCCGGTCGGTCGATGAGGTGCTCGAGACCGTAGGTCTCACTGAGAAGCGCGACGCGCGGGTTGGAAAGCTCTCGGGCGGACAGCAGCGGCGCCTGGACGTTGGGGTTGCCCTCGCCGGAGACCCCGCACTTCTCTTCCTCGACGAGCCGACCACCGGGTTCGACCCCGCGGCGCGCCGGGGTGCATGGGAGATGATCCGCAACCTTCGGTCGCTCGGAAAAACGATCCTGCTCACCACGCACTACATGGACGAGGCGCAGTCGCTCGCCGACGATGTCGCGATCATCGCGAAGGGCGAGATCGTTGCCCGCGGGAGCCCCTCCACTCTCGGCGGACGGGACCTCGCGACGAGCGTGATTCGCTTCCGGCTCGGGCTCCGCCGCGTGCGTTTGCCCGAGGAACTTCGCTCGCGGAGCACGATCGCCACCGACGGGCTGGTCACGATCGAGAGCCAGGATCCAACTCGAGATCTCAACGTTCTCACCGGCTGGGCGCTGGGGCGGGGAGTGTCCCTGGACGCGCTCGATGTGAGCGGGCCGTCGCTCGAGGACGTCTATCTCCAGCTCACCGGCGGAGAGGCGGGCGCCGAATGATCGGGGACCTCGGGCTCGCTCTGGGACAGGTGCGGTACACGAACAGGGCGTTCTGGCGAAACCCCGCGAGCGCGTTCTTCACCTTCGCCTTCCCGCTCATGTTCCTCGTGATCTTCACGTCGCTATTCGGCAACGACACGGTTCCAATCCTGGGACAGGAGGTCAGCATCTCGACGTACTACGTCTCGGCGATCGCCGCCTTCAGCATCATCAACGCGACGTACACGAATTTGGCGATCAGCGTGACCTTCACACGGGATGCCGGTGTCCTGAAGCGCGTGCGCGGAAGCCCCATGCCCGCATGGGCCTACATGGTGGGGCGGATCGTCCACGCCGTCATAGTGACGCTCGTTCTCGTCGTGATCGTCACCGCATTCGGTGCGGCGTTCTACGAGGCGGAGGTCCCGACCCGGACGCTGCCGGCGTTTCTCGCCACGATCGCGGTTGGTGCGACGAGCTTTTCGGCCCTCGGTCTCGCGATCACCGCTGTCATTCCGAACGCCGATGCGTCGCCGGCGATCGTGAATGCCTCCATCCTTCCGCTGCTCTTCCTCGGCGACATCTTTATCCCCATCCGGGACACGAGTGCGTGGTACGTGAAGGTTTCGGAGGTCTTCCCGGTCTACCACTTCGCCCAGGCGATGGAGGGCGCCTACTTCTCTCCCTCGGGGAGCGGTTTCGAGGGCGGGGATCTCCTCGTCATCGGGGCCTGGGGTCTCGCGGGAATGCTGCTTGCCGTGCGCTTCTTCTCCTGGGAGCCGCGCAAGTAGGAATTACACTGCGTCCGGTGGACGGAGCGCAGATCCGCGAACGTTTTCTCTCGTTCTTCGAGGCGCGCGAGCATCAACGCGTGCCGTCGTCCTCCCTCATCCCGAACGCGCCGGGTCTTCTGCTCACGACCGCCGGCATGGTGCAGTTCCGGCCGTACTTCCTGGGCGAACAGGACTCGCCCTATCCGCGAGCGACCTCGGCGCAGAAGTCGTTCCGGACGACCGACATCGACCAGGTTGGGCTCACGGATCGACACCTCACCTTCTTCGAGATGCTCGGGAACTTTTCGTTCGGCGACTACTTCAAGGAAGAAGCGATTGCGTGGGCATTCGAGCTCGTCACCGAGGGCTACGGCATCGACGCCGACCGCGTCTGGGCCACGGTCTACGAGACCGACGACGAGGCCGCCGAGATCTGGGCCGGGCACGTGCCAGGTGAGCGCATCGTCCGCCGCGGCAAGGCGGACAACTTCTGGTCGATGGGCGTCGCCGGACCATGCGGCCCCTGCTCGGAGGTGTATGTGGACCGGGGGCCCGGGCACGGGCGGGAGGGCGGACCGGCGGTCGACGAGGACCGGTACCTGGAGATCTGGAATCTCGTGTTCATGCAGAACGAGTGCAACGAACAGACGGATCCGGTCGGCGACCTCCCGAAGAAGAACATCGACACGGGGAGCGGCCTCGAGCGGTTGGCGGTCGTGCTCCAGGACGTCGGGTCCGCATTCGAGACCGATCTGATCCGGCCCCTGCTCGAAGAAGCGGAACGGCTCGCCGATCGCTCCTACGGGAAGGACCAGGCGACCGACCGGTCCCTTCGCATCCTCGCCGAGCACGGACGAGCCGCCACGTTTCTGATCGCCGACGGCGTGGTCCCCTCGAACGAGGGCCGTGGATACGTCCTTCGGCGGATGCTCCGCCGAGTGGTTTCGCACGCCCGCCGGCTCGGGATCGAATCGGACGTCACACCTTCCCTCGTCGAGCGTACGGTCGAGATGCTGGGGGAGCCCTACCCCGAGCTCGAGGAGCGGAAGCCCTTCGTCCTCCAGGTGGCGGCGTCGGAGGAGGAGCATTTCGGCAAAACGCTCCGGCAGGGGATCGCGCTGTTCGAGGAAGAGGTTTCGAAGACGAAAGCGGAAAAGGCCCAGATGTTCTCCGGCGAGGCGGCGTTTCGTTACCACGACACGTACGGGTTTCCGATCGAGCTCACCGTCGAGCTCGCCCGGGAAGTAGGACTCGAGGTCGACACCGAGGTCTTCGAACGGCTCATGGACGAACAGCGTTCGCGCGCCCGCGCCGCCGCCAAGCGCGGCGAGGATCAGCGAGGCCTCGCGGCGGTCGCGAAGGACGCGGGGACGACGGAGTTCCTCGGCTACGAGCATCTCGAGTCCGACGGTGAGATCGCGGGGCTGCTCGCGGGTGACAAGCGGGCAAGAAGCGTGAGCGAGGGCGGGGTGGTCGACGTTCTGTTGAATCGGACGCCGTTCTATCCAGAGGGCGGTGGTCAGGTAGGGGACACCGGGGTGATCACCACCGAGACCGCAGAGCTGATCGTCGAAGACACCGTTCCGGGACCCGGCGAGACGGTCGTACATCGGGCCAAGGTTGCGATGGGCGAGGTGCGGACCGGCCAGGAGGCGCGCGCCCGGGTGGACGCGGACCGACGCGCAGCGGTCGCTCGCTCTCATACCGGAACGCACATCGCGCACTGGACCCTCAGACACCTGCTGGGCGAGCACGCGCGCCAGGCCGGCTCGCTGGTGGCTCCCGGCCGGATTCGGTTCGACTTCACGCACTTCGAGGCCCCGTCGCGGAGCCTGCTCGAGGAGGTCGAGGGGCTCGCGAACCGGCGGCTTCTCGAAAACGACCCGGTTCGCGCCTACGAGACCACCTTCGAATACGCCCGCGGACAGGGAGCGATTGCCTTGTTCGGCGAGAAGTACGGCGACATCGTTCGCGTCGTGGAGATCGGGGACTATTCCGTCGAGCTCTGTGGGGGCACCCACGTGCCTCGAACCGCGGAGGTGAGCCTGTTCCTCATCGCTTCGGAGGCGAGCATCGGGTCCGGTCTCCGGAGGATCGAAGCCCTGGTCGGATCCGACGCGCTCACGTGGGTGAATCGAGAGCGACGGCTCCTGGCCGAGGTCGCCGAAACCCTCGGGGCCGGAGACGCCGAGCAGACCCTCGATCGAGCACGGCGGGCAATCGAGCGGATCAAGGAGCTCGAAAGCTCACTGGGCCGAGTGAAGAAGCAGGAACGCGGCGAGCGGATCGACGAACTGATCGCCGGAGCGCAGCGGGTGGACGGGGTGTCGTTCGTCGTGTCGGAGATTCCGGGCGAGGACGCCGGCGGTCTTCGGGAGCTGGCGCTTGCGATCCGTTCGCGGATGGAGAAGGACGGCGACGGCGCCGCGGTGCTCGGGAGCGCCGACGGTACTCGGGCGTTGCTGGTGGCCTCGTGCACGAAATCGCTCGTCGACCGTGGGATAAGGGCGCCGAAGCTGCTCGAAGAAGCGGCAAAGGCCGTCGGCGGAGGAGCGGGCGGCAAGGACCACCTGGCGTTCGCCGGCGGGGGAAAGTCGGATGCCCTGTCATCGGCGCTCGAGGGCGTCGGTGTTCGGCTGAAGAAGCTCCTTACCGGTGACTGAGCGATCCGGCCGCGTACTCGCTCTCGATGTTGGGGAGGCACGAATCGGCGTGGCCGTCTCCGATCCCGACCGACGAGTCGCGGTCCCAGCGGGCGCCATTCGAGTTGTCGGGGGGCCACAGGATCTGAGGGCCGTCGCTGCGATAGTTCGAGAGCAAGAGGCCACCGAGGTCGTCGTCGGTCATCCGTTGACGCTCTCGGGGGATCGGGGGCCGGCCGCGCGACGCGCCGAAGAATTCGCCGACGGGCTCCGGGCATTCCTCGAGGTGCCGATTCGTCTCCACGATGAACGACTCACGACGGTCGAGGCCGAACGCGATCTGCGGGACGCCGGCGTGACCGGTCCCGAGCGACGGCGCGTCATCGACCAAGCCGCAGCGACCCTGATCCTGCGGGGCTATTTGGATCGTCCGGAGGGTGCGGGCGGGTAGCGGGTTATCCTTCGAAGGATGTCGAGCATCCCCCCGGTCGACCAACCCGCAGGCGCGCGCCCTACGCGACGAGGGATCCGCGTGGCCCTGCTCGTGCTGCTCGCGTTCTTGCTGGTCGCGGCGAGCGTCGCCGGGTACGGCGTCTGGGCCATGGGAGCCTCGGGCCCCCGGACGCCGGTCACGATCGAGATCCCGGAGGGCGCCACGGCATCAGACGTGGCGGAATTGCTCGCAGACCAAGACGTGATTCGATCGTCGCTCGCCTTCCGCGTCATCGCGAGGATCAGAGGGATCGGTTCCGAGATTCAGGCAGGCGACTACTCATTGACGACGAACATGCGCGTCTCCGAGGTGATCGACGCCCTGGAGCAGGGCCCGCTCGAGCCGAACCTCCTCACGACCACGATCCCGGAGGGCTTCACCGTCCGGCAGGTGGCCGAGCGTGCCACCGAAGACCTCGAGCTTTCCTCCGATGAGTTCATCGTCGCGGCGACGAGCGGCTCCTACCGCGTCCCGCCCTACCTGCCCAGCGGCGCCGAGACGGTTGAGGGATTTCTGTTCCCGAAGACGTACGAGTTCGAGCCGGGAGTCGACGTCGACGCGGTGATCGAGCGGCTGCTCGACCAGTTCCGCGAGGAGGTCGACGGCTTGCCGTGGGACCGTGCCCGGCAGCTCGGCGTTACTCCGTACGAGATCGTCGTGATCGCCTCCATGATCGAGCGTGAGGCGGGTGTGCCTCAGGATCGCCAGAAGATCGCCGCCGTGATCTACAACCGGCTGGAGCAAGGGATGCTGCTCCAGATCGACGCGACGGTTCTCTACATCCTCCCCGAGCATCGAGAGCCCACGCCGACCGATTTCGATATCGACAGTCCGTACAACACGTATCTGCACGCCGGGTTGCCGCCCACGCCGATCGCAAATCCGGGCCGAGCGGCGATCGCCGCCGCGCTCAGTCCGGCCGATGTCGATTTCCTCTTCTACGTTCTCGCGGATTGCGGCGGCCGACATGCGTTCGCGCGGACCCTCGAGGAACACAACCGCCTGAAGGCTCAAAGCCCCGACTGTGGCTGATCTTTCCGCGACGACCCGGGTGCTCGGGGTCGTCGGGTGGCCCGTCGAACACAGCCTCTCCCCGGCGATTCACAATGCCGCCTTTCGAGTCCTCGATCTGGCCTGGGTGTACCTGGCGTTCCCCGTCCCGCCGGACCGTCTCCCGGAGGCGCTCGCGGGTGTGCGGGCGCTCGGCATCGCTGGGGCGAACGTCACGATGCCGCACAAGGAGCAGGCGGTCCTCCTCGTCGATGAGCTCACGCCGGAAGCCGAGCGGGTGCAATCGGTGAACACGATCGTTCGGAAGGAGGACCGGCTCGTCGGTCACAACACCGATGCCCCCGGCTTCGCACGGTTTCTCCGAGAGGACGCCGGGCTCGACGTCACCGGTCGCACGGCGCTCCTGCTGGGCGCCGGAGGAGCCGCGCGCGCTTGTGCCGCCGCCCTCGCCGATGGAGGGCTCGCCCGTCTGATCGTGGCTTTGCGCGATCCCGACCGGGTTCGACCGATCCGGCGAGCCCTCGAGGGATCGGACGCCGTCATCGAGACGGTTCCGTTCCCTCATGCACCGGAACGACTCAGCGAGGCGGACCTGCTCGTGAATGCCACTCCGCTCGGCCAGCGAAAGGAGCGGCTTCCCGTTCAGGAGTTCACCGCAAGACAGGCCGTCGTCGATCTCGTGTACCGGCCCGCCGCTACGCCGCTTCTCGAGGATGCCCGTGCTGCGGGCGCCCAGGCCTTCGGAGGGCTCGGGATGCTGCTGCACCAGGCGGCGCTCTCAATCGAGCTCTGGACGGGGCGAATCCCCCCGCTCCCCGTCATGTCCGCTGCCGCCCTTGCCGAACTCTCCACCCCGACCGAATAGTCGCGGCCCCAACCCATCTCCCAACCTGGTGAGGCTCCGTGGCTCCCTCCGTCGCTCCCTCCCATCCTGGTGAGGCGCCGTGGCTTTCTCGGTTCGAGGCCGTCGGGGTGGCGCGCTTCCAGCGTCAGTGCCCTTGGAAGAGCTTCCTTCCACGCCTCAGGAACCGGCTGGCAGTCCACCCCTTCCGGCCCTCCCTCGGAAAGCCACGCTCGCCTCGACAGCGATTCCGTCGTGAGTTCGTGACTCACCAATCACGCCGAACGACGGCCCGAGACTGCGCGGGCTGCGGAGCGAAACATCTGCAGGCGACCCGCGGCTCTCACCCACCCACGGCTCCAACGGTCGCCGAAGCCGCCCCGCGGAGCACCCCGCCAGTCTCACCAGGATGGGACGAGCCACGGAGCCTCACCACGGTGGAGAGGGCGCGCAGGCTCACCACGACGGGATGGGGAGCCACGGAGGCCGCCGGGTTGGGAGAAGCAAAGGTTGGCCCGGGGCTCAAGCAGGGGGTGCTCCGAGGCCGACAAAACAAGCACAAGGCTAGAGGAGCGCGGTTGGACGGTCGGGACTTTGCTGCCCTTGCCGCCCGGCTGGCGGGAGGCCTGGACGAGGTCCGGGCCTGTCTGCTGTTGTCCCGGGACGGCCTGACGCTCGGCGTCCATCCGAGCGACGGGGAATCGCGTGCCCGGGCGGCATGGGAGCACCTTGCTGGGGCGGGGGATCCGGAACGGGGCTTCCTCGTTGTAGGCGACGAAGTGTGGGCGGCGGCTCGACGCGGGCCCTACGTCGGCGTGATCGTCGCGACGGCGGACGCGCTCCCGGGCCTGTTGCTCGACCGCCTGGACCAGGTGCTCCGCGCGGCGGAGCGGGATCGCGAGCGAGACGGCGTCTTCGCGCAGGCAGAGGAACCGGAACAGTTGGACGTCCCTCAGGGGTTGCGCTCCCCACTTCACCCCATTCCCGAGCCGGAGCTACTGATGTCGGCTTCGCCCGAAGGACTCCTCGTGCCCGAGCCGATCGTGATGGGAGAAGCGACGCGCATCCATCCCGCGAGCGAAGCGGGCGAGGCGCCGCCCCAGCTCGAGGAGATCGAGCGGGAGCCGGCACACTCAGCGGTGGACGGCCCTGCTGAGGAGCCCCAGGCAGCCGAGCTCCCGAAGCGGCGGCGGACGCTTCGAAAGAAAAGAGTGAAACGGCGGACGCGATCTAGGCAGACGATCGACGAGACGTTGACGAACGAGGCCGCGACCACCGGACGGAGGGAGGAGCCCGAGGTCGATCCGGTCGCGCTGGCTCGTGAATTCGCAGGCTTGTGGGGAGAGCGCCAGGACCGGGGTCGCTAGCCCCCGCAACGGAGGGAACGGATGGCGAGGACGCTTCGACGGACGAAACAGCTCGGGGAGATCCTGATCGATGAGGGTCTAATCGACGGCGCTCAACTGGAGACGGCTCTCTCGGAACAAGAGCGCCGAGGCCGGTCGCTCGGCCGCGTCCTCGTCGACCTCGGATTCGTGAACGAGCGAGACTTGGTTGCCGCGCTCGCGCGCCAGGTCGGGCTGGAGTTCGTCGATCTTGCGGACTACGAGATCGATCCGAGCGCGACGGCGCTCGTTCCCGAGCAAGTTGCTCGGCGCTATCGCGCGCTCCCGGTCCGCTTCGAAGACGATCAACTGGTCGTCGCGATGTCCGACCCGGCGAATGTGTTTGCGTTGGATGACATTCGCACCATCACCGGGATGGACGTGCGCGCCGTTGTCGCGACCGCGTCGGATGTCGATGCCGCGATCAGCCAGCACGCGCAGTTCGACCAAGCTGCCGAGGAGATGGTGACCGAGGCGTCCACTCAGGCGCCGCCGAGTATCGAGGAGGTCACGAGCGTCGAGGCGGCCGTCGAGGACGCTCCGATCGTCAAGCTCGTCAACCTTCTCATCACACGGGCGGTCTCAGATCGGGCGAGCGACATCCACATCGAGCCGAGAGAGCGCGACGTCCGCATCCGATTCCGGATCGACGGGGTCCTTCACGAGGTCATGCGGCCGCCGAGGAACATTCTTGCCGGGCTCGTCTCTCGGCTGAAGATCATGGCGGACATCGACATCGCGCTTCGCCGGGTGCCTCAGGACGGGCGCGTGAGCCTCGTGGTTGGGGGCAAGGCCGTCGACCTGCGGATGGTCACCCTTCCGTCGGTTCACGGCGAGAAGGTCGTCATTCGGATTCTCGACAAGAACAGCGTGCTCCTGCGGCTCGAGGATCTGGGCTTCTCTCCGCTCGCCTACGAGCGGTACGAGGAGAACTTCCGCAAGCCCTACGGAACCATCCTCGTGACGGGTCCGACAGGGTCGGGGAAGTCAACCACCCTCTACGCGACGATCAACATCCTGAACACCGAAGACCGGAACATCATCACGATCGAGGATCCAGTCGAGTATCGCCTGCCGGGCGTAAACCAGATGCAGGTTCACTCGAAGGCTGGGCTCACGTTCGCCACGGCGCTCCGCCACATCCTGCGCGGAGATCCGGACATCATCCTCGTGGGTGAGATCCGCGATACCGAGACGGCGGTGATCGGCGTCGAGGCGGCCCTCACCGGTCACCTCGTGCTGTCCACACTCCACACGAACGACGCCGCATCCGCGATCACGCGACTCTTCGAGATGGGGGTCGAGCCGTATCTCGTCGCCTCCGCCCTCGACTGCCTGATTGCTCAACGGCTGGCTCGGCTTCTTTGCGATCGATGCAAGGAAGCGTATGAGCCGTCGGAGGCCGAGCTCGTCGTCGCGGGATTTGGAGAGGAAGAGCGGCCGGGAATCACGGAGCTCTACCGCTCCGTTGGCTGTGGAACGTGCAGCCGGACCGGATACCGGGGCCGGATCGCACTGTTCGAGGTCATGCCGATCACCGAGGAGATCGAGCGACTGACGGCCGAGCGAGCGCCGACCGACGAGATCCGGAAGATGGCCATCGCTCAAGGAATGGTTCCCCTTCGCCGAGATGGACTGGAGAAGGTTCGGGCGGGGGTTACGTCCCTCGAGGAAGTCTTCCGGGTGGTGACATGAGTCAGGTCGTCGAAGCCGAGCACGTAGGAGCAGTGGAGGTTCCCGTGAGCGAGCTGCTCCAACACGTCATCACGCGCGACGCAAGCGACCTCCATCTCACGGCCGGGTCTCCGCCGGTTATCCGCGTGCACGGCTCGCTCGTCCGGCTCGACGGGTACTCGGAGCTCTCCGGAGACGTGTTGCAGCGCATGATCTATTCGATCCTCACGCAGAAACAGCGGGAGCGTTTCGAGCAAGAGCTCGAGCTCGACCTCTCGTACGCGCTCCCCGGAAGGGCGAGGTTCCGCGTGAACGTGTACCTACAGCGTGACTCGCTCGGTGCTGCCTTCCGGCTGATCCCGTACGAGATCCGCAGCGTCGAGGAGCTCGGACTTCCCGAGCAAGTGGGGGAGTTCGCCCGGTATCCGCGAGGGCTCGTGCTCCTCACCGGACCAACCGGATCCGGGAAGACGACGACCCTTGCGGCTCTCGTCGACATCGTGAACCGGGAGCGAGCTTGCCACATCATGACCGTCGAGGACCCCATCGAGTTCCTCCATCAGCACAAGACCTCGGTCGTGAATCAGCGGGAGGTCGGCCAGGACACGCACTCGTTCGCAGAAGCGTTGAAGCACGTCCTGCGACAAGACCCCGACGTGATCCTCATCGGCGAGATGCGCGACCTCGAGACGATCCAGACGGCGCTCACTGCCGCGGAAACCGGCCACCTCGTGTTCGCGACGCTGCACACGCAGGACGCCCCCCAAACGATCGATCGAATCATCGACGTCTTCCCTCCGTTCCAGCAGCAGCAGATCAGGGTCCAGCTGGCCTCGACCGTCCAGGGAATCTGCACCCAACAGCTCCTCCCGCGCACGGACGGGACAGGGCGGCTGGTTGCCTGTGAAGTCCTCGTCGCCACGCCGGCGGTAAGGAACCTGATCCGTGAGGCGAAGATTCACCAGATCTACTCCGTTATCCAGGCTGGACGACAGCATGGGATGCAAACGATGGACGCGGCGCTCGCAAGTTTGGTGACCGCCGGCCGGATCACCCATCAAGTGGCGGTCGATCACTGCCACGACCGCGAGGAGCTCGGCCGGCTCATCGGCGGCGAGCAAGCGACGGTGACGCATGCCTAGCACCTTCGCCTATCGGGTCCGAGACCGGCAGGGCGCGCTCGTGATGGGCGAGATGGTGGGGGATAGCCGCGACCTCGTCGCCCGCAAGCTCATGCAGACGGGGCTGATCCCTCTTGAGGTGACGCAAAAGGGAACCGGGTTCAAACGAGAGATCAGGCTGTTCCCCGGATGGGTGGGGCTGAAGCACCTCACGATCTTCTCGAGGCAGTTCGCCACGATGGTGAACTCCGGACTGCCGCTGCTTCGCGCCCTCACGGTTCTGGAGCAACAAACGGACTCGACCGAGCTCCAGCGCGTGATCGGTCAGGTACGGGTCGACATCGAGCAGGGAGCGTCCCTGTCGGGCGCGCTCGAGAAGCATCCCAAGACCTTCTCCCGCCTCTACGTCGCCCTCGTAAGGGCTGGGGAGACCGGTGGGGTCCTGGACGCCGTCCTTCTGCGGCTCGCGAACACGCTGGAACGAGAGCTTCAGCTGCGTCGCAAGGTGCGCGCGGCGATGACGTACCCGGTCGTCGTGCTCTTCTTCGTGCTCTCGATCCTCTCGGCGATGCTCATCTGGATCGTGCCGACCTTCAGGGATCTCTACGCGAGCCTCGGCGGAACGCTGCCGTTGATGACACGGATGCTGTTGGGGTTGTCCGATGCCTTCCGCCAGTTCTTCCCGTTCTTCCTCGGAGGGTTCGCGCTTCTCGGGTTCGCGCTCTACCGCTGGGGCAAGACGGAGAAGGGTCGTTTCGTCATCGACCGATTCAAGCTCAAAGTCTGGGTGTTTGGGCCGCTATTCCACAAGGCGGCGATGTCTCGGTTCTCTCGCACGCTCGGGGCTCTCTCCCGTTCCGGTGTGCCGATCCTTCAAGCACTCGATATCACCGCCGAAACCGTGAACAACGCTGTTGTGGCGAAGGCGATCGCGGACGTACGGGCCAGCGTCAAGGAAGGGGAGAGTCTCGCCGGCCCGCTTTCCCGTCACAAGGTATTCCCACCGATGGTTGTGCAGATGATGACCGTCGGCGAGGAGACCGGCGCCCTCGACGAGATGCTCGAGAAGATCGCCGACTTCTACGACAACGAGGTCGAGACCGCAGTCGAGCAGCTCGCCTCGATCATTGAGCCGGTTCTGATCGTGATCGTAGGCGGGATCGTGGGGTTGATGGTTGTCTCGCTCTACCTGCCGATGTTCAAGATCTTCGAGCTGATTCGTTAGCCATCGGCCGATCGGCCGACACCCGTCCGCGATCTATCCGACACATCGGACGGAATCAGTCGGAAAAGTTTGCGAGATCGGCCGATCGACCTCAATCCCCGAGTCGTGGATTGCCGATAACGCGGGCGGACCATCAGCGACCCGGAAGGGGGTGAAACGAATGCTGATGAAATTCTGGAACAAGAAGATGCAGGACGACAAAGGTTTCACCCTCATCGAACTCATGGTGGTCGTCCTGATCATCGGCATCCTGATCGCGATCGCCCTGCCCACGTTCCTCGGTCTGCGCGAGCGCGCGCAGAAGCGGGCAGGTCATTCGGACCTCCGTAATGGTGTGGTGGCCGCTTAGGCATACTTCACGGACGATGACTGCTAAACGG
>JBOGWA010000106.1:0-29428 GCA_050693155.1 Actinomycetota bacterium
CGACGATGTCGTCCGGCAGGGTCACCTTCTCGAGTGTGCTCCCGAGGACGAACTCGCCGGGATGAAGGATGAACGACTCCCCCTCGGGCACCTCCACCAACTCCGTGAGGTCCTCCATCGGCTTCCGCACGTCGATGTAGGCGTATCGCGCGTTGTGGAACACCCGGAACATGCTGTCGACGCGGATGTCGATGCTCGACGGCTGGACCATGCCGTTGTCGAACGGTTCGACGACGACGCGCCCAGACTCGATCTGCTTGCGAATGTCCCGATCGGAGAGGATCACGCCTAGGAAGGTTCGGCGGCGGCCTCGGCAGGCTCTGCCGGACGCCCACCGTTCGTTCCCACGGACTCCGCGACGATCTGAGCGATATCGCGGACCTCCATGTCGGCGCCCCTCGCCTTCACGCCGTCGTCGAGCATGACAAGGCAATAGGGACAGGCGACGGCCATGACGTCGGCGCCCGTTGAGGCCGCTTCGTCGGCCCGCTCCTCGTTGACCCGCTTTCCGAGCCGCTCTTCCATCCACATGCGGGCGCCGCCGGCCCCGCAGCAAAAAGCGCGCTCGGCGTGTCTCGGCATCTCGGTCTGTCTGACGCCTGGGACTCGGTCGAGGACTCCCCTCGGTTCTGCGTACACGCCGTTGTGGCGCCCGAGATAGCAGGGGTCGTGGTAAGTGAGGAGGGCTCGAACCTCGTTCGTCGGCTGGAGCCGCCCCTCGTCCATGAGGCGTTGCAGGAGCTGCGTGTGGTGGATCACCTCGTAGTCCCCGCCGAAGTCCGGGTATTCGTTTCTCATCGTGTTGAAGCAGTGTGGGCAGTTCACGATGATCTTCTTCGCGCCGACGGTATCGAGCGTCTGGATGTTCTCCTTGGCGAGCTCCTGGAACAGGAACTCGTTCCCCATTCGCCGCGCGGGGTCCCCGTTGCAGAGCTCGCGCGGCCCGAGGATCGCAAACGGGATCGCCGCTTTTTGGAGAAGGCCCACGACCGCTTTGGCGATGCCCTTCGAGCGGTCGTCGAACGACGCGGCGCATCCGACCCAGTAGAGGTATTCGGGCGCCTGACCGTCCTCCAGCACGCGAACCCCGAGACCTTCCGCCCACGCGGCTCGCTCGCTCTGGGCCATCCCCCAGGGGTTGCGGGTGCTCTCGAGATTTCGCAGCAAGAGTCCCGCCTCCTGAGGGAATCGGGACTCCGACATGACGAGGTTCCTCCGCATGTCGACGATGTGGTCGACGTGCTCGATGTTCACCGGGCACTCCTGCATGCACGCCCCACACGTCGTGCAGTCCCAGACCACCTCGTCCTCGACGACGTCGGGGTTGAGTGGGACCTTCTCGTACTCCTCTTTCAGCGCCTTGGAGTCGACGACGTCGACACCGTGGGTGAGGACGTGATCGCGAAGGTTCATGATCAGGAGCTTCGGCGAGAGTGGCTTCCCCGTGTTCCAGGCTGGGCAGACGTCTTGGCAGCGGCCGCACTCCGTGCACGTGTAGGTGTCGAGAATCTGCTTCCACGTCAGGTCCTCGACGGTACCCGCCCCCAGCCTGGTGGTCTCGTCGAGCTTCTCCATGTCGAGCTCGAGCGACTCGAGCTTCCCCATCGGTTTCGTCTTCGAGAAGAAGACGTTGATCGCGCTCGTCACGATGTGCAGATGCTTCGAGTAGGGGATGTAAACGAGGAAGCCCAGGATGATCACGATGTGCGCCCACAGGAACGCTTCGTGGAAGAAGCCCTGGATGCCGGCCCGCATGTTCTCGAACAGCGGCGCGACCGCGTTTGAGATCGGGGTCCACTCGGCCGGCGACTCGCTCACTCCCTGCGCGATCTTCACTGCGTTGAGAAAGACGAGGGTGAAGATCACGCCGAAGATCATCAGCAGGATGAAGTCGGCTTCCTCCAGATGGCTCCCTTTGAATCGATCGTGGCGCTTCACCTTCCGGAAGAAGAGCGCCATCCCGATCCCAACGAGGACGAGTCCCGCGAATATGTCCTGGACGAACCCGAGCCATCCGCTCCGACCGATGAACGGCAGCGCGAACGTCTCGTCGAAGACTTCCCCGAAGGCTTCGGCCACGGTCGAGAGCAGCAGGACGAACCCCCAGAAGATGAAAGCGTGCATGAGGCCAGGCCCGAGCCGCTGGAGAAGCTTCCGCTGCCCCAGGACGACCGTCGCCTCGAACTCCGCGCGTTTCGGGATATCGGATAGCCGGTTCACGGGACTGCCGAGCCGTACCAGCTGAAAGAGCAGGTATGCCCGCTGCATGAACAGACCGCCCGCGATCGCGAGCAGGATCAGAAAGGAGATCGGCCCGAGCATCCCCACCGAGTCTAGGGAGAGGTTTGCGGTGGGGCAATCCCGCGGCTTTGATTCCTCTATTCCAGGACGATCTCGCCCGCCATGCCTCCCTCGCGGTGGCCGGCAACCGAGCAATAGAACTCGAACCGATCCTCGAGTACCGAAGGGACTGCGAGCGTCAGACGAAGCGTCTCGCCGGCCTCCGCGGCCATCTGGAGGTTCAGCTCATTCACCGTGAAGGTGTGGAGCTCCACATCCCTGTTTCCGAACACGAAGGTCACCGTCTCCCCCACCGCGAGCGAGATCTCCGTCGGCTCGAAACGGAGGCCGCCGGGAGCCACAACCCGGATGACTCTCGCCGGACCTCGAACCTGCTTCGTGCTGGTGGTGGGCGAAGGGACGTCGAGCGGTTGCACCACCCGTTCGCCGAATCCGCCATGCGAGCTGCACGAGGAGAAGAGAGCGGCCGCCGAGGCCACGAGGACGAACCGGACCAGCATGCTAGGCAATTCTCTCACGGTGGCACCTCTGCGGCCCGGCGCCCGATCGGACCCAAAGTTGATAATCTGATGTTCAATGTTTATATTTTGCCTACTGGTAGGCGAAACCAATATCACGACAGGAGGTTTTCATGCCCAGATCGGTAGGTATCGACCTCGGCACGACGAACTCGGTCGTCGCCGTCCTCGAGGGCGGCGAGCCGACGGTCATCCCCAACGCAGAGGGAGCCCGGACCACCCCGTCCGTCGTCGGTTTCAAGGGCGGCGAGATTCTCGTCGGGGACGTTGCGAAGCGACAGGCCGTCACGAATCCCGACACCGTCCGCTCGATCAAGCGCGATATGGGGAAGAAAGACTGGTCCATTGAGGTGGAGGGAAAGAAGTGGACCCCCCAAGAGATCTCCGCCCAGATCCTCGGAAAGCTCAAGAGAGATGCTGAGGCGTACCTCGGAGACAGCGTGACGCAGGCCGTCGTCACCGTGCCGGCTCATTTCGACGACGCGCAGCGGCAAGCGACGAAGGAGGCCGGGCAGATCGCCGGGCTTGAAGTGCTCAGGATCATCAACGAGCCGACGGCTGCGTCTCTCGCCTACGGACTCGACAAGGAATCCGATCAGACGATTCTCGTCTTCGACCTCGGTGGCGGGACATTCGACGTCTCGCTCCTGGAGATCGGAGAGGGTGTCTTCGAGGTCAAGGCCACGTCGGGGAATACACAGCTCGGCGGAGACGACTGGGACGAGCGGATCATCGACTGGCTCGTCGATGGGTTCAAAAGCGCCCACGGCGTCGACCTCTCCCAGGACAAGATGGCCCTCCAGCGTCTGAAAGAGGCGGCCGAGAAGGCGAAGATCGAGCTCTCCTCGGTGGCTGAGGCCCAGATCAACCTACCGTTCATCACGGCCACCAACGCGGGGCCGCTACACCTCGAGATGAAGCTCGCGCGTGCCGAGTTCGAGCGGATGACCGCCGAACTCGTCGAGGCGTGCAAGGGCCCGTTCCAGCAGGCCGTCAAGGACTGGGGGAAAGACATCGGGGCGGTGGACCACGTCATCCTCGTCGGTGGCGCGACCCGGATGCCGATGATCCAAAGCCTGGTTCGCGATCTCACGGGCGGCAAGGAGCCGCACAAGGGTGTGAACCCGGACGAGGTCGTTGCGGTCGGCGCGGCCATCCAGGCCGGGGTCCTCAAGGGCGAGGTCAAGGACGTTCTCCTTCTGGACGTCACCCCACTATCGCTCGGGATCGAGACCAAAGGCGGCATCTTCACCAAGCTCATCGAGCGCAACACCACGATTCCGACGAAGAAAGGCGAGATCTTCACGACCGCCGATGACAACCAGACGCAGGTGGAGGTCCACGTCCTTCAGGGCGAGGCCGAGACCGTGTTCTCACCCGGCGTGCGCAGCCTGGGCCGGTTCCAGCTGATGGGGATTCCGCCGGCGCCGAGAGGCATGCCGCAGATCGAGGTCACGTTCGATATCGACGCGAACGGCATCGTCAACGTCTCGGCAAAGGACACGGCCACCGGGAAGGAACAGGCGATGACGATCACCGGCGGCACCGCCCTCCCGAAGGAAGAGATCGACAAGATGATGCAGGACGCGGAGAAGTTCGCCGACGAAGACCGCCGGCGTCGCGAATCGGCGGAGACTCGCAATGCCGCCGACAACCTCGTGTACCAGTCGGAGAAGACGCTGGCAGACCTGGGCGACAAGGTGAGCGCCGAGGATCGGGAAGCTGTTGAGAAGGCGGCCGGAGACGTGAAGGAGGCGCTGAAGGGCGAGGACGTCGAGCAGATCAAGCAGACGACCGAATCCCTGATGCAGGCTCTCCAGAAGGTCGGGCAGGCCGTCTACCAGCAGCAACAGTCGGCGCCGGCGGCGGATGCCGGGGGCGGGGATGCTCCCGGGGGAGAGGACGTCGTCGAGGGTGAGGTCGTGGAGGACGAGAGCGCCGAAGGAAGCGGCTCGTAGCGATGACCGACCGAAGGAAGAGCCACTCGACGGAGGAGCCCGGCGAGGGTGTCGAGCGGCCGAAGGTACGCGTGACCGACAAGCGGCGCTTCCTCACCGATGACGAGTCGTCGGGAGACCGCCCGGACGAGTCTTCGTCCTCGACGAGAGCAATCGTCGATGAAAACAACGAGCTCGCGAAGGCGAAAGCAGACGCCGCCGAGTACCTCGAACACTTGCAGCGGCTGAAGGCGGAATTCGACAACTACCGAAAGCGCATCCTCAAGGAGCAGACGCACGCGGTCGAGGTCGCGAGCGAGGCGCTCGTTCAGAAGCTCCTCGAGGTCCTGGACGAGTTCGAGCTCGCGCTCATTGCCGCCGGTGAGGCGCCCGATTTCGACAAGTTCCGGCGAGGCGTGGAGCTCGTTTACGCGAAGCTCATTGAGATCCTGAAGTCCGAGGGCCTGGATCGTATGGAGGCGGAAGGAAAACACTTCGACCCGGAGCATCACGAGGCGCTGCTCCAAACGGGTGGGGGAAGCGGCGAGCCGTACGTCGACGAGGTTCTTCGGCCCGGCTACACGCTACGGGGCCGCGTCATCCGTCCGGCGGGCGTGAGAGTCCGGCGGAAGTGAGCATCAACCGAGACTGGCTCGAGAAGGACTTCTACAAGGTTCTCGGCGTCCCGAAGAACGCATCGCAGGCCGAGATCAAGAAAGCCTACCGGCGATTGGCACAGAAGCATCATCCCGACGCCAATCCCGGAGACCGGCCGGCCGTGGAGCGCTTCAAGGAGGTCTCGGCTGCCTACCACGTCCTCGGTCGGGAAAAGAAGCGCGCAGAGTACGACCGGGTCCGCGACATGGCCGGAGCCGGGTTCGGGGTCGGGGGCCGGGGGCCGGGCACGGGCGGATTCCGGTTCGAGGATTCCGTCTTCGGCGAGGGGCTGGAGGACCTTTTCGGGAACCTTTTCGGGGGCGGGTTCGGAGGAGCGGGGCGCCAGCACTCACGTGGTTCCGATCTCCAAGCGGACGTTCGTATCTCGTTCGAGGACGCGGTCCACGGGACGACCGTCTCATTCACCGTTCCCGCGGCGGAGCCGTGTGCGACCTGTGGTGGCTCCGGCGCGGAACCCGGTACGCGGGTCACGACCTGCCCGGAGTGCAGCGGAACCGGCTCGGTCGTGATCAACCAAGGACCATTCTCGATGGCGCGAACCTGCCCGCGTTGCTCGGGGACGGGACGAGCGGTCGAGAAACTCTGCCCGGCATGCGGAGGCGCGGGTCACGTTCGCTCGAATCGCCCGCTGCGGGTCCGCATTCCTCCGGGCATCGAGGACGGTGCACGGATTCGCCTCCAGGGCAAGGGAGAGCCGGGGCGACCGGGTGACCGGCCGGGCGACCTCTACGTGGGCGTTCGCGTCACGCCCCACCGCTTCTTTGGTCGCCGCGGCGCGGATCTGACCCTCACGCTTCCCGTGACGTTCCCGGAGGTCGCGCTCGGGGCAACGATCGAAGTGCCCACGTTGAATGGTTCCGTGAAGTTGAAGGTGCCGGCAGGAACGTCGGGAGGAAAGACCTTCCGGATACGCGGGAAGGGAATGCCGAGAACTCGCGGGGGCAACGGCGACCTGCTGGTCACCGTCCAGGTGGAGGTGCCGGCGCGGGTCTCGAAGGAGGAGAGGGAGCTGCTCAAGCGGTTCCAGGAAGCCTTGAAATCTGACCCACGAGCGAGTCTCGGTGAGTCTCGATAGGAGGAGGTGAAACTGGATGGCGAAGCGAAGGGATCGACAGAGCGACCGGGCGGTCTACATCATCAGCGTTGCGGCGGAACTCGCCGGCGTGCATCCACAGACGCTTCGAATCTACGAGCGCAAGGGACTGCTTCGTCCCGCGAGGACCGCCGGGAACACGAGGCGGTACTCCGACGAGGACATCACCCGACTCCAGGAGATCCAGGAGCTCACCCAGCATCGAGGCGTCAACCTCGCCGGCGTGAAGATGGTGCTGGAGCTCCAGGCTGAGCTTGAGCGGCTTCGCAGCAAGATGGAGGAGATGAGCAAACGCCTGGACCATCAACCGGTTGGTGAGCAGGGCGCATCGCCGACAGATCTGCTTCCACTCCGGAGCGTTCGGCTGCCGTGGGAAGAAGGCACGTAAGGGATGGCGGAAGCGCCCCGCCGATCACGCATCACCCTTGGCCTGATGCTGGCCGCAACCCTTCTTACCCTGGCCGTCGGCTACGCGGTCAAGCGTCCGTGCCTCGTGGGTCCGTGGGACGGACGGCAATACCGACAGCTCTGCTACTCGGACGTCGCCGGTCTCTACGAGGCTGAGGGTCTCGACCGCGATCTCGTTCCTTACCTCGAGGTGACGAACGAGTACCCGGTGCTCACGGGATTCACCATGCTCCTGGGCGCCGTCCCGGCCGAGTCGTTCGCCTCGTTCTTCAATTGGACGGCCGGCCTGCTCGCACTTGCCGCACTCGGGACGGCGGCGATGCTCCACCGTCTCGCGAGAGAGCGCGCGCCCCTGTTCGCATTCGCACCAACACTGGCCGCATACGCATTCATGAATTGGGACCTCGTCGCCGTCGTCCTCGCAACGGGCGCGATGCTCGCCTACCGGCGTCGACAAGATGCGAGCGCCGGGGCTTTACTCGGACTTGGAGCCGCAGCGAAGCTCTACCCGGCGTTGCTGATCCTCCCCTTGGCGCTCGGACGCCTTCGACAGCGGCGTACGGATGGCGCCGTTCGCCTTACCGGCGCGGCGATCGGAGCGTGGCTCGTCGTGAATCTCCCCATCGCGATCCTCGCCCCGGAAGCATGGTCGTATTTCTTCCGGTTCAACTCCACTCGCCCAGCCGACTGGGACAGCCTGTGGTACTTGGCCCAACGCCACGGCCTCCCGATCTCCACGACGGTCGTCAATGTTCTTTCTGCGGTCGCCTTCGTTGGGGTAAGCGCGCTCGTTTGGAAGGTGGTGAGCAGTCGCAACCCGCGTTTCCGCGCCTGGACGTTCGGATTCCCGCTCCTCGTCGCGTTCCTGCTGGCCGGAAAGGTCTACTCGCCGCAGTTCAGCCTTTGGCTACTCCCGTGGTTCGTCCTCGCTCTCCCGAACTGGCGGTTGTTCCTGCTCTTCTCCGTGACCGACGTGGCTGTGTTCGTCACGAGGTTCCAGTTCTTCGCCGAGCTGCAAGGCGTCGGCGGCGTCCCGTTCGGTTGGTTCGAGGCGGCGATCATCGCGAGGGCCCTCGTGCTCGTCATTTGCCTCGTCGCGTGGGTTCGCCATCACGCTCCCCGGACGGCGCCCGTACCCCGTCCGGTGGAGGCGCCCGCGTGAAGACCGAAGACCTCGAGCTCGCCGGGGAACCGGCTTCGGTCGAAGCGCCATCAGCCACCGACCTCCGTCGGGCCTTTCGCTACTGCCTCGGCGTCTTCCTCGCAATTCGTGTCGGCCTCTCGCTTCTCGCGCTCGCGGGAGTCGCGCTCCTGCCGAACCTCGAGCCGGTTGGCGTGCCCGGGTGGCCGGCGCCTGAAGCGGGCCCCGGCCTCGAGAACGTCGTGACGGCTTGGGAACGATTCGACGGTCTGTGGTTCCTGCGGATCGCAACCGACGGGTACGTGAACGGAGACGGGAGCGCGGCCTTCTTTCCCCTGTACCCGCTCCTGATCCGAATCCTCTCGCCGATTCTCGGCGGACATCCCCTGGCGGCCGCGCTGCTCATCTCGAACGCCGCCTTCTTTGGTTCCCTCGTCCTTCTCTACCTACTCACAAACCACGAATACGACGACACGATGGCCAGGCGAGCCGTCCTCTACCTTGCGGTCTTCCCCACCTCGTTCTTCTTTCTGGCCCCCTACTCGGAATCTCTCTTCCTGCTTCTCGTCCTCGGGACCATCCTGGCGGCGCGGCTGGGCCGATGGGAGTTAGCCGGAGTCGCGGGGGCGCTCGCGGCCGCGACGCGAAATATCGGGGTCCTTCTCATGGCGCCGCTTGTCGTCGAGGGCATTCAGCGGCTGCGAGAAGGTCGGGCCGCAGAGCTTCGGAGGGCAACGCTCGCGGCCGCCTTCATCGCGCTCGGCTTGGTGGCCTACCTCGCCTTTTGGAAGCAGCTTTCGGGAGACTGGCTCGCGCCCCTTCATCAACAGGCGAACTGGCAGCGGGAGTTCTCCTTTCCCCTGTTGACCCTACTCTCGGGCACGCAGGAGGCGTTCCGTTTCATCGGGACGTACCCGGGCGGGTATCACCTCGTTGACTGGCTGATCGTCGCGCCTGCGATCGCGGCGGCGGTGTGGGTGGCGCTTCGCACCCGACCTCTGTACGGGATCTACACCTGGTTCAGCCTGCTTGCCCCTCTGTCGTTCATCTTCACACCCCGACCGTTCATGTCGCTCCCTCGATTCCTCCTGCCGATCTTCCCCATTTTTTGGGCGGCCGCTATCTGGGCGGGGCGCCGGCGGGGGGTCCACGAAGCTCTCGTCGCCGCGTCCGCCGCCGGGCTCGGCATCCTGACGATCCTGTTCGTCAACTGGTACTACATCTTCTGATCGGGGGACCGCTCGCCCTCGCGCGAAGAGGGCGGGAGCACCCCTGGCGAGCTATCCCCCCGAACCCCCCGGTGATCGCGAGCGATGTCCCGGAACCCCCTCGGCGCCCCGGGCTGGTGAGGTGTCAGACCCCCTGAATAGAATTGCGGCGTGGCGGGGGAAGGGCATCGTCGATGACAGTCCGCGTCGTCATCGCGGACGACCACTCCATCGTTCGGCAGGGATTGAGGAGGTACCTCGAGGGCGCCGGCGATATCGAGGTTGTGGCCGAAGGATCGACCGGCGCGGAAGCCGTTGCCCTCGTCGAGCAACATCGCCCCGACATAGCCGTGCTCGACATTCAGATGCCGGAGATGGACGGCATCCAGGCCGCGAAGGCGATCCACGACCGGCTCCCAGACATCGGGATCGTCATGCTCTCTGCCTTCGACGACCGGCGCTACATCGCCGAGGCGATTCGTTCTGGTGCGCGCGGCTACGTGCTCAAGGTCCGAGACGTCGAGCGGCTCGTGCAGACGATCCGGTTGGTGGCAGAGGGGAACCTCATCATCGACCCGCAGCTCGTCGTCGCGGTTGCGGAAGAGCTGGCGGAGGCGAAAGGACGCGGCCAGGCGGAGGCCCTCACCGACCGCGAGCTAGAGGTCTTACAGCTCCTCGGGTTCGGCCACACGAACCGCGACATCGGGGCCAAGCTCTACATCTCCCCCGACACCGTGAAGACTCACCTCGAGCACATCTACCAGAAGCTCGGCACCTCGGACCGGACCGCCGCCGTCGCCGAGGCCTTTCGCCGCCGCCTCATCGAATAGCTCGGCGAATTCTGCGCTCGGACGAGCGGGAAAAGCCCTTAGAGCCCTAAGGCGACGGTCCCGGCTGCGGAGCCTCTGAAGGCGCGTCGCGTGGGCGGCCGACGCCGGCTCCTGGTGGCGGCTCTTGATGAGGCTCGGCAGGCCGCAGCACCTCGCCCGTGAACGTGAATTCGGGAAACGCCGGGATGTCCACACCCGAGTGCGCTGCGGCCATGAAGTCCCGCCAGATGAGCGCCGGGAACGTGCCCCCCGTCACGCGAATCCCGTGGACGTTCGTCATCGGGACGCGCCCCTCCGGGTAGCCGACCCAGACGCATGCTGCCAGAAGCGGGGTGTATCCGCAGAACCACGCGTCGGCATTGTCGTTCGTCGTCCCCGTCTTTCCGGCGATCTCGCTCGGGCCAAAGGCTGCGGCCCGCCCGGTCCCGTCGGCGATGACGCGCTGAAGGGCGTACGTCACCTGGGCGGCGACGTTCGGCTCGAGCACCTGCTCCCCATCCGGTTTGCTTCGTTCCAGCACCTTGCCGCCAGAGGCGCGGACCGCTCTAATCGACACCGCCTCGTGGTGGATCCCACCCGCGGCGAGCGTCGCATACGCCGACGTCATCTCGAGCGGCGTGACCTCCTCGGAACCGAGTGTGATGGAGCAGACCGGCTGGAGCTCGCTCCCGACGCCCAGCTTGCGCGCCGCATCAACGACGTTCTCCGGCCCCGTCTGGGCGATGAGCTGTGCGAACACGGTGTTGACCGATAGGGCGGTGGCCTGAATCACATCGAGCACTCCATACGACGTTCCCTCGTAGTTCTCCGGGCCCCACCCGGAGCACGTCGAGTCGTCGATCTCGATGCTCGCGGGACCGGCGAATCGCGAGCGGAGCGAGATGCCCTCCTCCAGGGCGGCTACGAGCGTGAAGGGCTTGAAGGCAGAGCCGGCTTGCCGGCCACTCCCACCCCGGCCGGTCGCGAGGTTCACCTTCGCCGTGCGGAAGTCTCGGCCTCCGACCATCGCACGAATCTCCCCCGTCGCCGGATCGACCGCAACGAGCGCGACCGCCGGATCCCCGGGCTCACCGAGGTGGGCTAGAACGGCCTCCTCTGCCGCTCGCTGGAAAGAGAGATCAAGGGTGGTTTGCACCCGCAGCCCGCCGGTGAAGGTGGTCTGGGCTCCGTACCGCTCCAGAAGGTCGCGTTTCACATGGTCGACGAAGTACGCGGCCACGCTCTCCTCGAACGAGCTCGGGATGCCGGTCGTCCGGACCGGTCGGCGCGAGAGCGCCCGCGCCCGGGCGGGGGAGACCATCCCGAGTTCCTCCATCCTCGAGAGCACGTAGTTGCGCCGGACCTTCGCGCGAACGGGATGATCGATCGGGTCGTAATTCTCGGGCGCCTTGATCACGCCCGCAATCGTTGCGGATTCGATCGGTCGCAGGTCCGACGCCGGGACACCGAAGTACGTCCGGGCGGCGGCCTGCACCCCGTAGGCCCCGTGGCCAAGATAGATCGTGTTCAGGTAGCGCTCGAGAATCTCTCGCTTGCTCAAACGGCCCTCGAGCTTGATCGCGAGGAGCGCCTCCTCGACCTTTCGCCCGATCGTGCGGTCCGGGCCGGTAAAGGCATTCTTGACGTACTGCTGGGTGATCGTCGAGCCACCCTGTGCGATCTGGCCGCTCGTGAGGTTGACCCAGGCGGCCCGCAAGATCGCGAGGGGGCTCACGCCATTGTGCGAGTAAAAACCCGCATCCTCGGCCGCGACCACCGCTCGCTGAAGGTGCCCGGGCATCTCGGCCAGCTTGATGTCGGTGCGGTCGATCTCCGCATGAAGCGACGTGATGAGATCGCCCTGCCGGTCCATCAACAGCGTCGTCTGTGGAGGGCGAATGGCCTTCGGGATCGAAAGTCGAACGTAGACGATCGTGAGCGCGGCCACGAGGACCATCGCGGCCGCTAGCGGCACGAGGAGCCACCAGAACCGTCGGAAGATTCCTCGGCGACGCCGGCTCGAGCGCTTGGTCTTCGGGGATGGACGAGACCTCGTCCGACGGGTGGGCACCGCCGCTCGATTGTAGAGGTGGTCGTGCGCCCTTCCGTGGAGCCTCTACAAGAAACCTCCGCTCGCGGAGAGCACGAGGATTCGCAGAGTCAGCCCTACCTCGAGCGCCAGCAGGATCAGCATCGCGGTGAGGCCGAATCCTGCCCGCCCGAGATCGTCGCGCGCGGCCTCGAGGCGGGCGGTAAGAGCCGTGGCACGCTCGGCGATGCCTCGAACCGCAGGATCGCGCTCGACGAGCTCACTCCATGTGAGCACCGGGCGATACGGCGTGAGACCTCCGAAGCTCGGCCGGATTCCCTTCCCGAGCCGGAGGAGCGCCGCGAGCCCGACGATCGTTGGGGCCGCCACCAGCAGAAGCACCCGGCCGCCGACGCCCGGAAGTCCGGGGGCTCCCGACGAGGCAAGCACCTCCGGCAAACCCAGTTGCTCCTTCACCCGGTCCAGCCATCCGATGGCAAGTCGAACCGGCTGACTCCCCATATAGACCAGGGCGATGGCAGCGGCCGCTCCGGCGATCGCGGCTGCGGGCCGGGGGTTGGCCCTTCGGACCAGGCCGACGGCGGCCACCCCGGCGAGTCCGAGCCCCAGCGACGTCACCACCACGATCAGCAGATAGAGGGGTTGGCCCTGCGCGCGGCTCGCCGCCAGGTTGAGCGTGAGGAGGGCGCCCGGGAAGGCGCCCACGGCCGGTGCGCCAAGCAGCGCAGCGACCCCAACGGCAAATGACACGACGCCGGTCACGCGCCAGACGCCCCGGGGCTGCAATCCAGGGATTGACGGAGCCCGACCGTTGAGCATCGTCACCGATCCCGCGGCCAGCAGAAACGGTGGAGACAGGACGAGGAACGCCTCGGCCCCAACCGGTCCGCCGAGCCCGAGCGCCAGAAACAACACCGCTGCTCCGAGACCGCAGATGGCCGCGAGGTGCTCCTCGGGACGGCGAGCAGACGCTGCGAGAACTCCGCCACTGAGCGCGAAGACGGCCGCCGCCGCAGCGACCGCAGGGACGTTTGCCGCCTCACTGAGCTCGAGTGCCGCGAGCCCGGCGAGGGCGATTCCGTGTCCGCGCAGGGCCATCGCGATCGCCGCGGGTGCGCCGTCATGCTCGGCAAAGCGCCACGTGCCGAAGCGTGGGATCGCTCCCGCCTTGACCGCTGCCGCCAGCAGCAGTAACGCCGCCCCGGCCGACAGGCCGTCCGTCTGGGTGGGGACGACGCTGTCACCCCGTCCGAAGAGCAGGGACAGGCCGACGAGGCCCACGACGTCGGCGCCAAGCAAGGCTCCAATGCCGGCGAGTCGCGGGCGAGGCCCGGATGAGAACGCGGCGACGGCCGCGGCGAGCGTTGGGACGATCAGGAACACGGCCGTCACAGGGAGGCTCCGTGCGTAGGCCGTCACGACGACCGCGGACGCTGCGACGGACAGCCCAACAACGGCCGCAGGGGACTCCGAGCGACGAAACGAATCAGCGCGAATCAGCGAGAGAGCGATGCCGAGCTCCGCGGCCAGGGCGATCGTTGCACCGAACAGGCTCGGCTGGAGGCTCTGCCACCCGACGGGATCGCCGCGAAACGCCAGCCAGAACACCGCCCACGCCGCGGCATGAGACAGCAGCGCAATGGCCCCGGCGACGCGCTGACGAACGATCGCCGATCCCGAGCTCGCGAGCCAGACGATGCCCCCAAGAGCGGGACCCACGGTCGCCGCGGCAACGAGGGGCTCGTTCACGCGGCCACAGCCAACGCGACCGCGAGCGCCGAAACTCCGGCGATGACTGCCCCCGCTCGGGCCTCAACCCCCCGAATCCGAAGAATCGCCGCCCCGATCTGCCCGAGGCCAAGGAGAAGCGACGTCGAGAGGAGCGCTCCCACCCACGCAAGGAACCGCCCATCCGCGATGCTGGGTGGTGGGATAGCGGAGCCGGCAACGAACACACTCACCACGAGGGCGGTGGCTCCGGTCGCGCCCCATCGAGCTGCGGTGACCAGCAAGGCCGACCCACCACCGCGACTCCGTCCGCGCATTCCTTCGGACGAAGGCACGATGCGCGCCGATCCACTTGCGATCAGAACGAGAGTGGACAGCGCGAGTGCGATGATCGAAAGGGCCGGACCCAGGGTCAGGCCCGACCCGAGCACGATCTGTGCGCCCCGCACGGCTTCGACGTCGGGCGCGCCCCATCTCGCAAACGCCGCAACGAGCGCAAGGAGGAACGCCGGCTCCACCAGCAGCGCGCTCAGACGAGCCCTCGTCGCTCGCTCCTCGCCACGGTAGGTCGCAGGAAGCGACGCTGCGACGTGGCCTCCAATCGCAGCCAGCAGCAGGCTCAAATACACGAGACCCGCCGAGCCGGGTCCGAACCCAAGCGCGGCCGCAGCGGCCGTCCCGGCTCCGAGGAGGGCGCCGCCGGCGCCGACGAGCTCGATGACCGCGGGGCGCTCCCACCCGTCGCGCTGATCGGCTTCCGCCGCGATGCGGCGAACCTGGCTCGGCAGCCGCGAGACCGAATGCAACCAGTCCTGGCGGCCTCCCATGAGGCGACGGGCTACTCCGGCAACGAGATCCGCCATTGCGCCGAGCAGAAGGGCGACGGGAACAGCGACCGCGGGCATTAGCGAGCCGGATGGATCGAGCGCGCGCCCGCGGGGCGCGGGGGCGGGCGAAGTGCGAGCCTGCTAGCCGGCGCTCCTGCCGACAAAAGCTTCAGCCAGATGGTTCCAGGAGCACCACGTGCATACCTCGACCACATAGCAGGCGCCGTTTCGGCATCGGGCGGCAAGTGTCATCGCCGTCGGGATGGCCCACACGCGGCCGTTGTTGCGGTTGAGGTTGTCGCCGTAGACGTATGCGAGCAGCCGAAGATCGCGTCGCTCGCACACCGGACACCGCCTCTCCGCGTTCTCACCGACGTAGCGCGCGGCCCGGAGCAGTTCTGGGTGCGCGTCGCAGATGTCCAATCGGGAGACGAGACCTCGGCGGAAGTCCCGGAGGAGCGCTCGCTTGGCGAGCGTGTAGTCGACGACCCCGAGGCGGCCGGGTCTCTTTCCGTTTCCAGGGCCTGCGACTGGGAGGCGCGGCTGCCCCTGACCGATGGGGACCCAAGCGCCCTCACTGGGTTTCCGGTCCCGGACCGAGGGATGGTTGTTGACGATCCCAAGCCGGGCCCTTCCCCCCACCTTCCTCGTGGTCATGGCTGCCGCAATTCTAGGCGTCCGATCGACGGGGTGCGGCGAGTCGGGTTCTGGTGTGTGGCCTCGTCTTCGAAACGAGCCCCAGGGCCCTTGCGGCCTTGACCCATCCATCGCAACAAGCCTAGATTCCGCCACGGAGGTGAGCGACATGGAGCAGGTGCCCGCAGATTGGCCGCCGGACAAGAGAAGCCGCTTCGTCCTGAGGAAGTTCCCGAACAACCGGTTCATTCGCAAACTCCGAGCCGCCGGCGTGCTGGCAGCCGACGAGCAGGTCATCGCCGGAGTCCCGATGTCGAAGCGCTCCCCGGCCATCGTTCTCCTTGCCGTCGTGGGAATACTCCCCGCGCTCATCGTCCTTTTCACTCTCCAACGCTTCTCGGTCCTCATCGTGACCAACCGGCGGGTGCTCGTCACCCCTTGGTCGATGAATGGAAAGAAGGCCGAGGGGATGCTTCAGCTGAATCGGCCGGTGAACCTCGCACTCACCGAGAATCCGAAACCCAGCCACTTCTTCGGGAACAAGGTTCGACTTTCCCAAGAGATCGCGCAGTTCCTCGGCAGGGAGACGACCTACACGCAGCTGGGGAACGTCGCGGACTACGCATTTCGAGAGGCCCGTGGGACCGGAGCGGGTGACGCACCCGCCCCGCCTGCGCAGTCGCAGCCGGCGCCGGCGGCGACGCCCCAGCCTGGTGCAACTGCCCCACCATCGCCTCCGGCGGCTGCACAGACACCTCCTCCACCCGCGGCGCCCGCAGCCACTCCTCCGCCTGCTGCGGCGCCTGCCGGCTACGAGGGCAGCATCACGATCTGGGCCCGGGACGAGCGAACCGCCCAGGACCTTGTGAACGACCGCTTCTATCTGTTCGGGGCGCTCAAGTCGATGGAGGGCGAGGGCAACGAGTCGGCTCGGATGTTCCTGGAGGCGATGAACAAGGGGCAGTCGTGGTCTGCCTCCACCGCCCCGAACGCCGCGAAGGGCGGATTCGACGTCACGCTCACGCTGCGGTAGGAGGGATCGGTGAGCGCCCTCCCGCCGCCCGGCGGCGGCAGGGCCCATTTACGTCAGCGCGGCCGCCGACTCCTGCTCTGGGGACTAGTGCTGCTCGTAGTTGGAATCATCGCGTCATTCATTGCCACCGAGATCGACCAGGAGTACCAGTACCGGGTTGCCGTGGGGCCGCTCATTGCCGGCGTCGCCCTTTTCGTCGTTGGCCTCGTTCAACTCGCCAAATCGGGTAGGAGCACCGGCGCCGGCTGGTATCCCGACCCGACCGGGCGCCACGACCGGCGGTGGTGGGACGGCGCCAAATGGACCGCCGACATCACCGACCGCGACGTTCAGGGGGCCGACCCAACCTGGGAGACCACCGCGGCCCCTCCTCCCGCATCCGGGTGGATTCCTCCGGGCGACCAGCCTTCCTGAGCCGGGCTGATCCCAGCAATCGATTCCGAAACCCGGTGCTAGCCTGGATTCGTGGCAGAGATTCGCTTCATCGAGGACATCCTGCGCGGCCCGTCGGGTGACGGCCCCGCTGTCGGCACGGCGGAGGAAGAGGCGCTCGACGCCTACTCGGTCGTCGTCAGCACGGTCGCCGAGCGGCTGCTCCCCTCGGTCGCGAGCCTCCGGGTAGGACGGCGCGTTCGGGGAGGAAGGGCCGACGGCGCGGGCTCCTCGGTCGTCATCACCCCCGACGGGTTCCTGCTTACCTCCGCTCACGTGGTCGCCGGCGTCACCGGCGGGCGCGCCGCGTTCGCCGACGGGCGGGAGTCCGACCTGGAAGTGGTGGGGGCCGATCCGCTCTCCGACCTCGCCGTCGTGCGGGTGAGCGACTCCGACCTCGAACCCGCCACCCTGGGGGACGCCGACCGACTCCGCGTCGGTCAGCTAGTCGTCGCAGTCGGGAACCCGATGGGCTTCTCCGGATCGGTGACCGCCGGAGTCGTGAGCGGCCTTGGCCGCGCGTTTCCCACCCAGGCCGGGTCCGCCTCCCGTCTCGTCGAGAACGTTATCCAGACCGACGCGGCGCTCAACCCCGGCAACTCGGGCGGCGCGCTCGCGAACGGGCGGAGCGAGGTCGTCGGCGTGAACACCGCGGTCGCGGGCGTCGGACTCGGCCTCGCGGTGCCGATCAACGCGACCTCCCGAAAGATCATCGCGGCGCTCATGACCGAAGGCCGCTTCCGCCGCGCCTACCTGGGCATCGCCGGAGGTCCCAGACCCCTGCCGCCCCGGCTCGCGCAGCAACTCCACCGCCAGCAGGGCGTTGAGGTCGTGGAGGTCGTCCCTGGGAGCCCCGCAGGTGCAGCCGGGCTCCGGCCCGAGGACATCATCCTGGACGTGGATGGCGAAGCCATCGCCGACGCGAGAGACCTCCAGCGCCTGATGGCAACGGAAGCGATCGGTCGCAAGATCGTCGTCCGCGTGTTCCGCAGCGGCGAGGTCCTGAGCCTCCCCGCCGTCCCGGTCGAGCTCGAAACCTGAAAGAGCGCGTGACGACGGACACCCTCGCAGGCATTCGGTTCGGCGTCTCGATCCCGCCGGCCGTGACCCCGGGCGCGGACCCGGCCGCTGAGGCCAGGCACGCCGAGGAGCTCGGTTTCGACCTCGTCACGGTGATGGACCACCTCCACGGCCAGAACCCGTCGCTCGAGACCTGGACCGTGCTCACGTGGATCGCAGCCCGGACCGAGAGGATCCAGGTCGCGCCGAACGTGCTCGGGCTCCCCTACCGGCACCCGGCGGTGACCGCGAAGATGGCGGAGACGCTCGATCGGCTTTCCGGCGGGCGATTCGTCCTCGCGGTCGGCGCCGGCGGCAGCAACACCGAATTCGGCGCGTTCGGGCTCGACGTGCGCTCGCGCCCCGAAAAGGTGGAAGCGCTCGAGGAGGCGATCGACATCATCCGCGGCGTGTGGGCCGGCCCGGAGTTCACCTACCAGGGGAAGCACTTCCACACCGACGCCGCGACCATCGAGCCGAGGCCTGAGCGGTCGATCCCGATCTGGCTCGGCGTCTACGGCAACCGCATGCTCGACCTCCTCGGTCGCAAGGCCGACGGGTGGCTCCCGTCAAAGATCTACCTGCCCCTCGAGCCGGCGCGCGAGAAGATGGACCGGATCAAGAAGGCGGCCGCCGACGCGGGGCGCGACCCCGAGGAGATTACCTACGCCTACAACGTCTCGGTCCTCGTCAAGGAAGGCGCCACCCCCAGGAACGGACAGATCGCGGGCTCGCCAGACGAGGTCGCCGAATCGCTGATCGAGCTCTTCGAGAGCGGCTTCACCTTCCTCAACTTCTGGCCCTCCGGCAGCAATCAGGCCGAGCAACGCCAACGCCTCGCGAACGAAGTCCTGCCGGCGGTTCGTCAGACGCTCTAACGGCCCGACTCAGGCGCCAACGACCGCACGAGCCTGCCGGATCACCCGTCGAGTTCCGCCAACGAACGGCAAGGTGATCTCAACCTCGACCGTTACGACGACTTCGTCCGAACCCAGCTCGCATTCGCATGCGATCAATCGTGCGGCGTGTTTCTCTGCGTACTCACGCGCCACATCTGCTGGGTGGTCCGCGGATGGCACGACGAGTTCCTGAGCCGCAGCCAGTGCAGCCGCGTCCGCAGCGGTCTGCGCCCTCGCAACAGCCGCGGAAGCGCGGGCAACGTCGGCGGCCAACGCCGCAAAGAGGGCCATGAACAAGAGCGAAGCCGCAACGATGATCGAGACGCTGCCTCGCTGCCTCACGAGTCGGTCGTTTCCTGCCGCATCGTGGCGGAGGCGCGTAGCTCGACCTCTTCGGGAAAGAGCCACTCGACGAAGGGCACGATCATCGGGCTGCGATAGGCGACCATCACCGTCACCGGATCGCCGACGCTTCCCGTTCGCTCGATCTCGACCTCGGTCCGCTCGCGTGGCAAGCCCCCGCCACGCAGCGCCGCTTCCTGCACTCGAACCTCGTCCGTGGTGACGGCCGCCTCACGGGCGCCCTCGCGCGCAGCTTGCACCACCACGAGTGCGTCTTTGGCAAGCAACCCAACCTGGACCAGGGCGAGGGCCGCGAACAGCACAAGAGGAAGAACGAGCGCCAGCTCTACGGCGGCGCTACCACTCTCGCGCGTGGTTTCCTGCGGCACCTACTCGGAGCTTCCGACGATGCGATCGATGATGTCGTCGAAGAAAGCGGGGAGCTTGCCGGTAGATCGAGCCCACACGAGCAGGGCCACGGCGATCGCAGCGGCGGCGAGGATGACGAGCGCGTACTCGGCTGTCGTCTGACCCCGTTCGGACGAAAACCGTGACTGAAGGCTCACCAGAATCCGAAGCATCTCTGTCTCCTTTCTTCTTGGTCTAACCAACTCACTGAATACCCCTGGCTGCAGCCAGGAGCGCCGGCAGCACAGCAGCCAGCACAAACCCCGGAAGGATCAGAAAGACGAGGGGAAAGAGCATGACCACTGGCGCTCGGCGAGCTCGCTCTTCTTCCCTCGCGCGATGCTCGTCTCGAACCTCGTGGGCGAGCGATCGCAGCTGATCGGCGACGGGAGTTCCCAGGCGAGCGCTTCGATCGAGCGTCGTGGCGAGGCGTCTGACGTCGGCCGATCCCGTTCGCTCGCCGACTCCCTGTAGTGCACGATGCCAGGATGTGCCCAGGGCGACCTCTCGCCGAGCTCGCTCGAGCTCATCGACGAGGGGTCCTCTCGCGACGGAGCCGGCGCGATCCAGCGCGATCCTCGGCGTAAGACCGGCCGTTACTCCGATGGCGACCACATCGAGTACGTCGGGAACGACCCGGAGCGACGCCGACTTTCTCATCGAAGCACGCCGCGCCAGAAAGAAATCAGGCAGATTGAAGGCCGCGCAGACGACGGCGAGAGACACAACGATGAGAATCGGCCCACTGGCCGACAGCACGATTCCGAGCGCGCAGCCGGCGAGCGCCAGGACGACCTTGAGCCCCATCACCCAATCCACGGATCGAGCGACGCCGGCGGCCACGAGCCTGGCCTCCACCCTCGTGCGAGCACGTCGAGGCCGAACGCGACGACCGAAGTATTCGAGAGGACTGACGCGCGGGCCCCGGCGTCCGGCAGGCATCGCTCGCTGGAGGACCTCCCAGTTCCGGCCAAAGAGGATGCCTGCGATCAGCAAGCCACACGAACCGACGGCCGCTATGGAGACGATCAGCGTCACGCCGGCGCCTCCTTCGTACCGACGATTCGCCGGATCCACGCGAAGCCAATCATGTTGAGTCCCAGGCCGGCCGCAAGCAGGACCGAGCCCTGCCCCGATCGGTAGAAAGCGCCGAGGCCGTCCCCGCTCCCCAGCGTCAGGAGGCCGACAAAGACGACGGGGAGCGCTGCGAGGACGGCCCCGGACGCTCGTCCCTGAGCGGTGAGCGCACGGACCTGTCGCCGAGCCGCGATCCGGCGGCCGATCGTCACCCCCACCTCATCCAACAGCGACGGGAGGTCTCCTCCGACCCGCTGATGGATGTCGAGAACCGTTGCGACGAGCCTCGCGTCCGTGGAGTCGAGTCCGGAAGCAATGTCACGAAGAACACCGGCGAGCGGAGCGCCCACCTCGAGATTTCGCAGCGAGGACTCGAGTGGGCCCCGGAGCGGCTCGCCAACGTCGCCGACCGCCTCGACGAGGCCGCGCCGCACCGACAGGCCCGCGCGGACAGCAGCTCCCAATGCCGTCACGAACTCGCGGAGCTCTGCATCGAAACGCTCTTGTCGCTTCCGCTCGCGTGCCCGAACGATCGATCGAATCACGGCGGCTCCTCCGAGCGCTCCCGCGAGACCCCCGACGGGACCGACAACCGCGAAGCCAAGGGCTCCCGAAGCGATCGCCGCGGCGATGGACGGGGCTCGGCCCGACGCCGAGAACCGAACCCACGAACGCCGGCGTCGTCCGGCGTCAGGGGACGGTTCCGACGACCCCTCGCGACCGAGACGCATGAGGAGAAGCCCTCGCCTCCGGACCGCAACGGCCGCCGCGAGGCAGCCGAGCGACAGCGCAAGAGAGACGCCGTAGAGGACCGCGGCGATCGGAATCCCATCGTGGACCAGATCGCTCATCCGACCCTGACCGCAGACGCCATCGGGGGAGGGCTCGATGGAGCTCGGTCGAAGCGTGTCGGCGAGTCCGCCGTCGCCTCGAAGAGCCCTGATTCGCGCCGGAAGGCGAACACGTCGTGCAGCACGGGCCGACCTCGGGCGAACCCCTCTACTGATGAGACCTTCGCCACGACCCGGCGTCCTCCGGGGAGCCGAACCATGTGCACGATCACATCGAGCGTGGAGGCGATTTGTTCGCGAACATGGCTCGCCGGTAGGTCGACGTCGGACATCAGCGCCATCGTCTCGATGCGGGCGAGGAGGTCTTGGGGCGAGTTCGCGTGAGCGGTCGACATGGATCCCTCGTGTCCCGTGTTCATCGCCTGGAGCATGTCGAGGGCCTCCCCGCCACGGACCTCGCCCACGATGATCCGGTCCGGCCGCATGCGAAGGGCGTTGCGAACAAGATCGCGAACCGTGATCGCGCCGCGACCTTCCACGTTCGGGGTCTTGGCCTCGAGAGCCACCACGTGCGGTTGGGCGAGCCGAAGCTCCGCGGCATCCTCGATCGTGATGATCCGCTCATCCCGTGAGATGAAGGACGACAGGGCGCCAAGGAGCGTGGTCTTCCCGGACGAAGCGCCCCCGGAGACCAAGAGGTTGGCTCGTCCGCGCACACGCGATGCCAGGAATTCAAGGATGTCTTCCGTCGCGCTCCCGAGCCGCAGGATGTCCTCGGGCACAAGACGCGCGATCCCGAACTTCCGAACCGTCACGACCGGACCGCAGAGCGAAAGGGGCGGGATGATCGCATGGAACCGAGAACCGTCCGGGAGCCGAGCGTCCACGTACGGGGACGACTCGTCCACTCGCAGACCGATCGGTCCGACGACTCGTTCGATGAGGTGGTACACGGCCTCCTCCCCCTCAAATAGGCCATGCTCCACCCGCTCGAGCCGCCCCTTCCGCTCCACGTAGACATCGTCGGCCCCGTTCACCATGACCTCGCTGACCTCCGGGTCTCTCAGCAGAAACTCGATGGGACCGAGGCCGACGACTTCGTCGGAGACTTCATTTACGACCCGAGAGAGGTCGCCCGCCGAGAGCATCGTCCGTTGCTCGCGGAGAATCGCAAGCGCCTCCTCGCGCACGCGCAATCGTCGGTCTGTCGGCGTGGTGCGAGCGAGACCAACGGCATCGATACGCTCGCGCACTCGAGCCGCGACGTTCAGCTTCAGCTCCCTCAGCCATCCGGCCGGATGCTCGGCGCGACTCATTCGAGTCGTCCCTCCACGAGCGTGCGAGCGAGCATCCCGACCCTCCTGGCGGCGTGCCCCCGACCGGTTGCCACGAGGGTCCCTCGGTCCTGTGAACGGGGAACGAGTCGATCCTCGTTGATCACCGCGGTGGGCACGAGCCCCAACGCTCGTTCCGCGTCTTTGGGGGCCAGATCACCACGCACCGCTTTGTTCACGATCAGGAAGCGTCGAGTCCGCAGGCCCACCGCATCGAGGAACGAGAGCGCCCGACGCGCGCCTCGGAACGCCAGCACGTCCAGGGTCAGTACGACGAGCACCGCGTCCGCGACTTCCAGGAACGGTCTGGCGCGCTCCGGATCCCTCGGCAGGTGCAGCAGAACGACGTCGAAGTCGGATCGCAGGACATCGGCTGCGCGCGCCAGCCGGGCGCCTTCGACCTCAACCCCCTCACGCATGTCGCTTGGTGCGAGCAGGGCCCGAAAGCCGCTCGGGTGTTCGTACAACACTTGGCCGACATGCTCGGGCGTGAGCTCGTCGAGGAGGGGAATGAGCTCCGCCACCGTCTTCGTCTCGTCGCCCATCTCGATACCGATCGCCGTCGCAACGTCTCCGTGAAGCAGGTCGCAATCCATGAGCGCCGTGTCGGCGTCAAGGCGGGCGCACGCCGCGGCCAGGTTCGTCGAGAGGAATGTCACGCCGGCGCCGCCCCGCGGCCCGTAGACGGCGTAGACGCGACCCTCCCGCACGACTTCTCGCTCCTCGCGTCGTCCGGCGCCGAGAGCGTCCCGGGCCAATCGATCTCGCTCCGCCGGCCACAGGTAGAAGCCATGCGCGCCGACATCGAGGGCGGCGCGAAGACCTTCGGTCGTCTCCTTGCCGGCGAGCGCGAGGATGCGAGCGCCATCGAGATAAGCGGCTTCTCGAACAACGGCAGGGACGGCGACCGCGGCGTCCGGCCGAAGAGTCCGCAGCGCTGTGGTCAGTCCGACGCTGTCGGCGGCGGCTCCAACGACCCGAACCTCCGGAACGCGGTCGAGGAAGTGAAGCACCTCCTCCTGGAGCGCCGGATCGTCGATCCCGATCACTACCCGCGATTCGCTCATTCCGTGTTGTTCCTCAACTTGCACCGTCGGTTGAGCGGGGGGAAGAGATCGGCCGCTACGTCGCGGCGAACGCTACGACGCCACGAGATGCCAGCACATCCCCCGAGCGGGGAATCCTTCGGGGGATTGCGGGTATCACCCGACCGGGTGGTCGATTCCTAAAGGTCGGACAGGCGGTGTCGATACGATCCGCCAGGGTGGACGAGAACAGGACACGTGCGAGCGGTTTCGCGATCGTGACCGCGCTGGCGCTCACGCTTGTCGCCTGCGGAGGCGACGTCGAGTCGCCGCCCGTGCCGGCGCCCTCACCCACCCCGTCGCCTTCTCCTCAGATCGAGGTGCAGGAGATCTCGCTCGAGCTGAGCGACCTGATCGACGCGGGGACGCTGGCCGTCGATCCCGACGGGAACATCTTCTTCGCGAACGTGGCGGCGGGCGAGGTGCAGGTCTTCTCTCCCGACGGCGCTCTCGTGACCTCCTGGGGCGGGAAAGGCGAGGCCGAGGGGCGGTTCAGCTTCTTCGACAAGTCCGAGCCCGACGTGAACGTCGGCGGCCTCGACATCGACGCCGACGGGAACGTCTACGTCGCCGACGCGTGGAACTCGAGGGTCCAGAAGTTCGACGGGCAAGGCACGTTCCTGCTCTCCTGGGGAGAGCCCGGGACCATGAAGGGTGAGTTCATCCGTCCGATCGACGTCGCGGTCGCCGACGACGGAACCGTCTTCGTCATTGACGACCGCGGGAGCGCCCGGATCCAGCAGTTCAGCCCCGAGGGCGAGTTCCTCCAGGCTTTCGGAGCCGGTCCGGTCGTGAACCCCGGCGGGATGGACTTCGGGCCGGACGGCAACCTCTACGTCGCGAACTACGGAGGCGAGAACACGTTGAAGTTCAGCCCCGAGGGCAAGCTCCTCGCGAGCTGGAACGTGGGCGATCGGTCGGAGCCGGTCGACGCCGCGGTCGCGCCCGACGGCACCGTCTACATCGCGGATTCATTCCACGACCGGCTCTACGCCTACGACGCCGAGGGGAACGAGCTCTTCTTCATCTCCGAGGTGGGCGGCTCGTCCCTCGAGGAACTCGCCTCGGTGGCGGTCGATGCGGAGAGCGACATCTACATCGTGGACGAAGGGCCCGACGCGATCCTGCACGTCACGGTCAACGCGTAACCGGCTCGGTCGGCGGCGACCTCAGAAGTAGGCCTTGATGTTGCTCGTGTCGACCGAGTTTGTCTTTCCGCAGTCGGGACAGCGGACGACGGTCACGTTCTGGTAGCGAACCCCGTCGTGCCACTCCCTCCCGCAGGATCCGCAGGAGACCAGGGAGATGAAGTTGTCCGTGATCCCCCGCGCGGCCATGGCGAGCCCGGACATTGAGTTCACGTTGGCGGACGCCACCTCGACCTCTGCCGAGCCGACGTCGGTCTGCCACGGCCTGAGGTTCTCGAGGTAGAGCCCTTCCTTGTCCGCGCCCCACACGCCGTCACCGGTCTCGACGACGACGTAGTAGAGGGGCTGGCTGACGTTCTTCGTCAGCAGGAACGCCTTGGCCGACTCCGCGTCCCCGCCCTTGTAGACCTCGTAGGTGTTGCCGCCCTTCTGCTCCTTGTTCACGAAGCTCGGCGCGCCGGCCTCCCCCTCGCCTCCGTCCTTGCCCTTGCGCAATCTGTCCAGGAGTCCCATGGATCTCCCTCCTCGCTACTCGTTGGGGTCGTCGACGCGTTCGATGCCGAGGCGGTCCAGCCGCCGGCGGTGACGCTCCAGCAGATCGAGGACCATCCGCTTCTCCCCTTCGTCACCGTCGAGCAGGGTCGCGATGACCTCGGTGGCGTTCAAGGCGGCGCGGGTCTGCGTGAGCGCCTCGCCAGCGATCCGGCGCGAGTACGCGGCCACGCGCTCCGCTACTCCCGGATCCTCCCCGAGCGCTCGCGTGATCTCTTCCAATGCGAAGGCGTCCTGCTCGTCGCGCTCGCCGAGCGCGCGCCGGATCACCTCCCCGGAGACCGGGTCAAGAGCAGGGATCAGGTACTCGGCGAAGTCAGCCACGAGGGCGTCGCCGACGTAGTGGAAGGTCTGCGCCTCGACCCAATCCGTGGGCACGGTTCGGTCGAAGAAGGAGTCGAAGAAGGGCCGGAAGAGGTCCTCGAGCTCCTCGGGTCCGAGTTCCTTGAGGCGCGCCTCGATCAGATCGACGTTCTTTCGTTCCCGGTCGGCAACGTGCTGCTGCTGGCCCCGCCTGGCCTGGTCGGGGGCGAGGGCGACGCTTTGTTGGGCGCGCTCTTGCGCCAGTCGTTCCCCATACGAGAGCGCCGCCATGATCTCGGCGACGACCGAGACTGCGGGTGTTGCCACCACTTCTCCATTCTAGGGTGGGCGTGTGCTGGGTATGATCGCGCAGACAGGCAGGGGGTGGTAGAGACCGTCTTCTTTGATTGGGCGCTGTCGTTCGGGGTCGGGCTTCTCTTCGGCATCTTCGGAAGACCGGAGTTCGACCGCGCCCGATCGAGGTTGACAACCCGGGCCTTCGCGCTCGGCTTCGCCTTCGAGACCGTCGCCGTCCTCCCGATCGCGCTCTCGGTCTACGTGCTCGCGCCGGACTGGATGTGGATGTACTGGGTCGACTCGGCCCGGCTCTCGGTCGGGGTCGAGGTGTTTGCCTTTGCGATGTACTACGTGTCCTTCGTCGCCGGCTTCCTGCTTGCACCGGAGCTCGAGCGGCTCCGGGCCCGCCTCGCGTGGATCGTGTGGGGCATGGGCTCGATCGGGCTTCTCACCGCCGTCGTTCTCACGAAGGACCGGCTCCTCGCCCTCGGTACCGTTTCCGAGTTCGAGGCGGGAACGACCGCCTCGTTCACAGGCTCTCCCTTCTGGGTGACGCTTGCGGGCCTCGTAGGGGCCGGCGTGTTCCTCGTGCTCGCTCTAGGGGCGCTCCGCGCTCAGCGCGCAGCCGATCTGACCGGGGGCTAACGCTCCGGACCCCGCTAGTCGGAAATCCCCGTTCATGTCAGACCCCCCCTTTATCCTCATGGCGTCATGGGCAGGGTGATCAGACTCGACGAATGGCGCTCGGGCCGCGAGCGAGAGGACTCTCGCCTCGAGCGGGCCGTGGGGCGCCTGGACCTGCTCGTGGAAGAGCGCGACGGCGAGGACGCTCCCACGTGGTTCGCAACCGAGGTGCTGGCGATCCAGGGTTGCATCTCCCTCGGTCTTCTGGACGAGGCCGCGCGCCGCACAGAGCGCCTCATCGAGCGCTGCGAGCACCCCAGCTCCTGGGGCCGCAAGATCGCCCGCTAGAAACCGGTGCGTTGCACATGTGCAGCACATGTGACATGCTGCGCGCATGTCGAAGATGATCCAGATACGAAACGTCCCCGAAAAACTTCACAAAGAGCTGTCCCGACGCGCCCGCGCAAAAGGCCAGACACTCACCGACTACCTTGAGGAGCTGCTGGAGCGAGAGGTCGCCAGACCTCCCGCTCAAGAGGTCTTCGAACGCATCCGAACCAGGAGCCGAGTCAACCTCGGGCGACCCGCCGCCGAGCTCATTCGGGAAGAGAGGGCTCGGCGGGAGGCGCGTTGACGATAGTCGCGGACGCCTCTGCGCTTGTCGAGCACGTTCTCCGCAGCGAACGCGCGGAGGCGATCAGTGGCGCCGTTGAGAACGAAGGCGCCGACCTTCACATCCCAGCTCTTTGCGACGTCGAAGTCGCCTCGGCCCTGCGCGGGGCTCTGTTGGGCGGAAAGCTCACGGATGAGCGGGCAGGCGAGGCGCTCGATGACTACCTCGACCTGCCGCTTGCCCGCCACGGACACGAGTCGCTGCTTCCGCGGATCCTCGAACTGAGAGAGAGCTTCACGGCCTACGACGCCGTTTACGTCGCCCTCGCCGAGCGATTGGACGCGGCGCTCCTCACGGCGGATGACGGCTTAGCCGCCTCGGCCCGTCGCCAATCGCAGATCGAGGTCCTGCCTGCCTCGTAGTGGTCGCATCACTCGCGGCATGAACCGCCGCGCGACTCGTCTGGGCGCAAGCGAAGGGGGCAGCTACCAAAGCGCTCGTCGTTTTCCGCTCGCGAACGGCGACCCGAGGGCCGCTGCACCCGAGCATGCCTCCCGCGGCAGACCGAGCGTGGGTTCTGCCCCCTTCGGAGGCACCTCTCGGTGTCTCTTGTATCGATTCTAGGCCTGCGTGAACCGCGGCGAAAGTCGCCGGCTCAAACCGCGTCGGTCGCCCGCCGGCGCGCGGCCAGCCGCGGGCGCAGATAGACCCATCCGACCACCGCCGCGACGACCGCGGCTGCAGCGAGCGCGGTCACCGAAGTCCTCGGCGCGGCTTGGGCGATCCTTCGGCGGAGCCTCACCGGCTTCCGGAAGTCACGGATCTGCCACTCGCGCTCCTCGGCGATCTTCCGGAGCTCCCGGTCGGGGTTGACCGCAACGGGGTTCCCGACCGCCTCGAGCATGGGAAGGTCGGTGATCGAATCCGAGTACGCGTAAGACTCGGCAAGGTCGAGGTCCTGCCGTTTGGCAACCTCCTTCATCGCGACCGCCTTGTTGTCGGCATAGGCATAGAACTCGAGGCCGCCCGTGTACTTCCCGTCCTCGATCTCCGCGCGAGTGGCGATCACCTCGTGGACACCGACGCGCTCGGCGAGCGGTCGGACGACTTCCTCCGGTGATGACGACACGATGAACACCCGTCGCCCCAGCGCCTTGTGCAGAGAGATGAGGTCAAGCGCCTCCTGGTAGATGTAGGGGTCGACGACGTCCTCGATGCATTCCCGGACGAGGTCCTCGACCTGTTTGCGGTCCCAGCCCTTTGCGAGCGCGAGCATCCCATCCTTCGCGCGTTCCATCCGCTTCTCGTCGGCGCCGAGGAGCATGTAGACGAGCTGCGCGTAGGCGCCGCGGAGCAACATCGACCGCGTGACGAGCCCGGCCCGGTACATCGGGCGACCGAGGGCGAGCGAGCTCGACCGCGAGATGATCGTCTTATCAAGGTCGAAGAACGCTGCGTCCACCGTTGCCATGGTACGACAGCGACCGACATGAATCTGGGCGTTGACCTGCGGCGATGCGAACACCGGGTGAACCTTCGACGTGATCAGCGCCGTCCGCATGCACCGATATCGTGACGCTCAGCGATCGCCTCGCACTCCTGCTACCGTACGGCGAGATACGTGCGAGGATTCCGGAGGCGAGGCAAGGAGGAGCGTCGTGAGACTCTTCAAGAAGAAACCCCAACCCCATGAGGACGGGCTCTCCGATGAGTACGTGCTCAGGAACTTAAGAGAGCTCTGTGACGCCTACGTGCAGGACGACCGGAAAAGGATCGAGGACCTCGAGCAGATGGCGACCGCGATCGGCAAGGACCTCAACAGACGGGGCGGAATCGAGGAGATGCGTCGAATCTTCTACATGTTGGGCTCGATTCCCGGCGCCCGTACGCTCGAGATGCACTGGGGCGGCATCGGCGAGTGGATGGGATAGAGTCGTATCGATGATCGTCGAGAGCAGCGTGTTGATCGACCGGCCCGCCGAAGAAGTCTTCGCCTTCGTGAGCGACTCGACCAACGATCCGCAGTGGCACACGGATGCAGTCGAGGGGACGAAGACATTCGAGGGACCCATTGGCGTCGGGACCACCTTCACCATT
>JBOGWA010000107.1:0-5871 GCA_050693155.1 Actinomycetota bacterium
ACGCTCCACCCAGCGCGAACAGGAACTCCTGGGCGAGGAGTCCGGTTCGATTTGCTGCAAGGTAAGTCGCGATATCCGCAACCGGGTCCGATGGCGTCGGTGCGGGCTGTGGGACGGAGAAGTAGCCCGCGAGGATGAGGCTCACGAACCCTACTCCGGTGGCGGCTCCGAGCCGCTCTAACTTCGGATCTGCCATGCTCTCTCCCTCCTTGCCTTGACGGTCGGCGCAATCTTCGCCTTTCACCCCAGGGCGAAGCAAGCCGACAATATCGGGCAAACCGGTCCGCCAAGAACCGCCTGCTACTCTTCGGTAGTTTCTGCCTCGGAGGCCAGCTTCTCGGCTTCGGCGACGAGGGCGTCGACGAACTCGGTCTCGGGAATCCGCCGCTCGCGGACTTCTCCCTTCACGATGAGTTGGCCGTAACCGTTTCCTGCGGCGATTCCAAGATCCGCCTCGCGCGCCTCGCCTGGGCCGTTGACGACGCAGCCCATGACGGCGACGCGAATGGGGGCCGTGATTCCCTTCGCCTGGAGCGCCTCGTTGACCTTTCGTGTGAGGCCGAGAACGTCGACCTCAGCGCGACCACACGAGGGGCATGCGACGAGATCGAGGCCGCGCTTCCTGAGTCCGAGCGACTGGAGGATCCAGATGCCGACCTTGACCTCTTCGACGGGGTCGTCGGTGAGCGAAACGCGAATCGTGTCGCCGATACCCTCGGCGAGGAGCGTCCCGATTCCGACCGAGGACTTGACCGCACCGGAAGGAATCGGGCCGGCCTCGGTGACGCCGAGATGCAGCGGATAGTCGCACTTCTCCGCAAGCATCCGGTAAGCCTGGATCATCTCCGCGGGGTCGGAGTGCTTCACCGAGATCTTGATGTCGGTGAAGTCCTCGTCCTCGAGGATCCGCGCTTCGTCCATCGCGGACTCCACGAGCGCCTCGGCCGTCGGGCGACCGTACCGCTCGAGCAGTGACTTCTCGAGCGATCCCGCGTTGACGCCGATCCTGATCGGTACCCCACGTGCCTTCGCCTCTCGCGCGATCAGACGCACCTTGTCCTGGTATTTGATGTTGCCGGGGTTGATCCGGAGCCCGTGGATCCCGGCCTCGAGGGCCGTCATCGCGTAACGCCATTGGAAATGGATGTCCGCGACCACCGGGATCGTCGCGTGCTCGGCGATCTCCTTGAGGGCCGCCGCATCCTCTTTGTGCGGAACCGCAACGCGCACGATCTCGCACCCGGCGGCGACGAGAGCAGCCATCTGTTGGAGCGTCGCGTTGACGTCGGCGGTCTTCGTCGTAGTCATCGATTGGACGCGGATCGGGGCGTCGCCACCGACGTCGACCCAACCGACCTTGATCGGTCGCGACGTTCTGCGCTTGCCGAGCATCACAGCCAGTCTAGGGTCCCCCTACTGGAAGGGGTTCGGAAGCGGCCGCACCACGTCGAGGTACGTGAGGGAGACCGTCAAGAGAATGAGCACGCCCGCCACGAGAGCGGTGAGAGGCAGCAGTCTGCGCACGTCGACCTTGCGGCCCGTGACCTTCTCCACCGCGAGGACGGCGAGGTGCCCGCCGTCGAGCGGCGGCAGCGGCAGGATGTTCAGGATCCCGACGAAGACGTTGAACCCGGCGAGAAAGAGCAGGAGCGAGTCGATGTTGCCGGAGGAGGCAGCCTGCCCGGAGAGCCTCGCCGCACCCACAATGCCGGTCGGATCGGTGACCTCACGCTCCTCCTCACCGAACAGCAGCCCTCCGATCCGAGCGAGCCCCGATGGACTGAACACCTGGCCGAGCCCCTCGAAAGACCGGTAGGTGAACTCCCCCGTTAGCTGGGCGCTCCGGCCGATAGCCGTGAGCGGACCCGTTCGATCTCGCTCCAGGACTCGCGCGGAACCGATCACGATCCCGAGACGACCGACCTGCTCGCCCTCGACCTCTGAGAGCACCGGCGCGGCACGGACCGTGATCCTCCGATCGTCGCGCTCGACGACGATGGTCATCTCCTCCCCCGCACTCGTTCTCGTCGTCTCCAGGAACTGGTCGACCGACGGCGTCGCGACTCCGTCGATCGAAACGATCTCATCGCCCGGTTCGATGCCCGCGACCGCCGCCGGCGAGGGCCGCCCATCGAGCCGTGGCTCGACGTGGATCACGCGCGGCGAGAAAGCCGTCGGCACGCCGATCGCCCAGAAGAAGACCAGCAAGAGAAGGAGCGCGAGGATGAAGTGCGTCGCCGAGCCGGCCGCGAGCACGATCGCGCGCTGCCATGCCGGCTTCGCGCCGAAGGTTCGCGCGAGATCCTTCTTCGGCGTCTCCTGGAAAGGGTTCATTCCCGCGATCCGGACGTAGCCCCCCAGCGGGATCGCCTTGAGGCCGTACTCCGTCTCCCCGCGCTTCGTCGACCAGAGTCGGGGCCCGAAGCCGACGAAGAACTCCTCGACCTTGATCCCGAACGCCCGAGCCGTCAGGAAATGGCCCGCCTCGTGCAGGAGGATCATCAACACGAGGCCCAGCACGAAAACCGCGATACCGAGAACGGACATGGCTAGTGGGCCTCGATCAACACGGTCGCGCGCTCCCTCGCCCAAGCATCGGCACGCTCGAGGGCGTTCTCGGAAACCACCTTCGCGCCCTCGTGCTCGTCGAGTGCACGCTCAACGATCTCGGGAATCGCCACGAGCGGCAGCACCCCCTCGAGAAAGGCGCCAACGGCGACCTCGTTCGCTGCGTTGAGCACTGCCGGATAGGTCGAACCGAGACCACCGGCCCGATATGCAAGGTCGAGCGCGGGAAAGGTCTCTCGGTCGACCGCCTCGAACGTGAGCTGCCCAACGCCCGCGAGATCGAGGGGTTCGATGCCGGCAGGAAGCCGGTCCGGAGACCCGAGCGCGAGCTGAATCGGCAGGCGCATATCGTGTCCAGCCAGCTGCGCCACCATGCTCCCGTCGCGAAACTCCGCAATGCCGTGCACCAGGCTCTCCGGATGGACCACGACATCGATCTGCGAATAGTCGAGGCCAAAAAGGTGATGGGCTTCGATCACCTCGAGTCCCTTGTTCATCAGCGTCGCCGAGTCGATCGTGATCTTCTGGCCCATCTTCCAGGTGGGGTGGGCAAGGGCCTCCTTCACGGATGCGCGCGCCAGCTCCTCAGGGCTCCACCCGCGGAAGGGGCCGCCCGAAGCCGTGATGATGACGCGCCGAAGGTACTCCCTGCGCTCGCCGCGGAGGCATTGGGCAAGCGCGGCGTGCTCGGAGTCGACGGGGATCAATCGCTCGGGCTCGCCCTTCACGAGGTCCATCACGAGCTCTCCCCCGACGATGAGGCTTTCCTTGTTCGCGAGGGCAACCGTCCGCCCCGACTGAAGCGCAGCGAGCGTCGGACGGAGCCCGACCGCGCCCACCATTGCGTTCAGCACGAGGTCGGCCTCGACGTCTCGAACGAGCCGTTCGGGCGCATCGGGTCCTCCGATGATCTTGATCTCCCGAAGAGATCCGAGCGCGCTTCGAAGCTGGTCCGCGGCCTCCGTCGCGCTCACGGCAACCATCGCGGGGACGAACTCGCGGACCTGGCCAACGAGGAGCTCGTGATTCGTCGCAGCGGAAAGGCCGACGATCTGGAAGAGCTCCGGGTTTCTCCGGATGACGTCTAACGCCTGGGTCCCGATCGAGCCGGTCGAGCCAAGAACGATCACCCTGCGCATCGCCGACAGCGTACCGAAGTCAGAAAACCAGGCGCAGGAAATAGAAGGCGGCGGGAAGTGTGAAGAGCAAGGAGTCGATCCGGTCGAGCAATCCGCCGTGACCCGGAAGGATTCCGCTCATGTCCTTCACGCCGAGGTCTCGCTTCAGCAACGACTCCGCAAGATCGCCAAGGGGGGCGAAAATGGCGATGGTGATCGCGAGTCCGACCGCCCGGGAAGCGGTGAACGGCTCGAACGACGGCACGAGCGCAACGCCGACGAGCAAGAGCACGAAAGAGGCCCCGATTGCCCCCTCCCAGGACTTCTTCGGGCTGATGGTGTGTGCGAGAGCGCGGCTCCCCCAGAAGGTCCCCACCGTGTACGCGGCGATGTCGTACAGCACCGTGAGCCCCACCACCGTGATGAGCAGGTTGCGGCCGATGTCACCAGGGGCCGCCAACAACAGCAGCGCGTAGCTCCCGAGGAACGGGATGTAGACGACGCCAAAGATCGTGACGGCCACGTTCACCACGGTCCTGCGACGCGTCGCCTCAGGAGCGGCCATGTACCAGAGGAACGTGAGCGCGGTCCCGAGAACCGCCATGGAGAGCATCGCCGCCTCTCCCTTGAGATGCGCGGCTGCGAGGATGAGGCCGCCCGTGGCAAGCCCGAGCGCGGTCGCCGGCTGGTATCCCTGTCTACTGAGCACCGCATAGAACTCGCCAAGTGCACCGAGCACCACGGCTCCGACGATGAACGAGAACGGCCCCTTTCCTATGACGATGAGGGAGAGAAGGGCTGCCGCGAGGATGACCCCCGACGCAAACGCCGCAACGAGATTCCGTCCGCCGGGTGCGACCTCTGCCGCCATCGCCTCTTCTTCAGGGTGAACGACGGCGCCGAGTCCTGCGTCCTCCCACGCCGGAGCCGCGACCTCCGTCTCGGCTGGGGCGGCGGCGGCGGCAGGTCCGCGTTCGAGATCTGCGAGCAGCTCCCGTTCAACCTCTTCCGGTGAGTCGCGGAGCGAAGAAGCGAAATGCTCGGCGGCCGCTTCGACCGCGGCATCCGACGGCGGTTCGGGAGTTGCTCCGGCTGCGGGAGCCCCAGCTTCTGGTGCTCGGGCAGTAGGTGCTGCGCTCACCGGCGCCTCCGACGGGGGTTCTGGGGGTGGCGTAACCGCGACGACTTCATCCGGCTCACCTTGCTCTTCCGTGGGCCCGGGAAGGCCTGCGTACTCGGGAGGCATCGTTCTCAAGTCCTCAACCGACAGTTCCTCCGTCGCGCTGCCCTCGGAAAGCATCGGATCGTCCGCACTCTCCGCTCGCGCCTGGAAGGCGGTCCGGAGCACCTCGAGGTCTTCCTCGTCGGCGGCGGGAGCGCCGAGGTCCGCGGCCTCGGTGGGGGCGGGCTCCGGTTCCGGCTCGGGCTCGGGTTCGGGTTCGGGTTCGGGTTCGGGCGCCGGCTCGGGCTCCGCTGCTTCGTCCTCTGACGCCTGAGCGTCGCCGAGGAGCTCCTCGTACTCCGGGAGCGCGATCTCGGGGTTCACGTCATCCACTCTCTCGGGCTCGTCCCCCTCTGTCTCTTGGGCGTCGGCCCCCGGCCAGTCCTCGTCGTCGATGGGCGCGAAGAACTTGTCGAGATCCTCGAAGAGGTCGTCGGACCCTGCCTGCGCCTCCGAGTCCAGCTCGCGATCCTGTTCCCGGTCTGCCACCGGCTAGACCTCCATCAGCTCGGATTCTTTTTTCTCGAGGAGCTCGTCGATGGCCCCGGTATGACTGTCGGTCGCCTTCTGAAGCTCCTTCTCGGCGCGGATGAGGTCGTCCTCACCGATCTCGCTGTCCTTCTTCATACGCTCGAGCTCTTCCTTCGAATGGCGCCGCACGTTTCGAACCGCGACCCGCCCGTCTTCGGCCCGCTGATGCACCATGCGAATCAGCTCCTTCCGTCGCTCCTCGGTGAGCGAAGGAAAGGCAAGCCGGATCACAGCTCCATCGTTCGAGGGTGTGAGCCCGAGGTCCGACTGCATGATGGCTTTCTCCATCGCGGCCATCGCGTTCCGATCGTAGGGCTGGATCACGAGCAGGCGGGGCTCCGGCACGCTGAGCGATGCGAGCTGATTGAGCGGCGTCGGCGTGCCGTAGTAGTCGACATTGATCCGGTCGAGCTGTGCGGCGGTCGCGCGGCC
>JBOGWA010000108.1:0-3446 GCA_050693155.1 Actinomycetota bacterium
CGTCAGGGGTGGAACAGCGGTCTTCAGTGCGGGCGAGCGGTCCCCCGATCGGCGGGGGGTTCGGGGGGATAGCTCGTCAGGGGTGGAACAGCGGTCTTCAATGCGAGCGAGCGGTCCCCCGATCGGATAGTGGGGGGAGGAGGATTCGAACCTCCGTAGGCGTACGCCGGCGACTTTACAGGCCGCTCCCTTTGGCCGCTCGGGCATCCCCCCGACCGGTCCTATAGTACGCGCGTGACCAAGGCTTCCTCGTTCGATGTCGTCTCCGAGGTCGACCTCCAGGAGATCACGAACGCCGCGGATCAGGCCGCGCGAGAGATCGCAACCCGTTTCGACTTCAAAGACACCGACACGACGATCACACAGGATCGCGATCTCATCGAGATTCGCTCTTCGACCGAGCACCGACTCAAGGCTGCGCTCGAGGTCCTGAAGGAGAAGTGCGTCCGCCGGAAGGTGTCCCTCAAGGCTCTCCAGGAGGGTCCGGTTCAGCCCGGGGCGAGAAGCACGTTCCGGCAGTCGATCACCGTGAGCCGCGGTATCTCCCAGGACAAAGCCAGAGAGCTCGTGAAGTTCGTGAAAAACCTGGGATTGAAGAAGGTCCAGACCCAGGTGATGGGCGACAAGCTCCGGCTCTCAGCTGGGAAGAAGGATGACCTGCAAGCGGCCATGGGGGCGATCAAGGAGCAGGACTTCGGGATACCGCTTCAGTTCACCAACTACCGCTAGCCAGCCCCGGCCCGAGGGGACGTCTTCCCGGCAAGCACGAGCGACCGGAACGGCTTCCACGCGGAGCCGACGGCAGGACGGCCGCGAGTCTCTCCAATGTGAAACCGCCTCACGAGCGCGACTAGCTGCGCATTCGCGGCCCGGCCCCAGTCGATCTCCCATGCCATGAGACCGAGGGCCTGCTGCGCGATCTCGAGCGACGGCAGCCCAGGCTGGAGCCCCGCCAGGAGCAACAGCTGTTGTGCCCCGGGGACTCCGCCGCCTCCGCTCAGATCGAAGAGACGGGTCAGACGAAAATCGAACTCATCGAGAGGCGCTCGAGTTTGAAGCGTCTGCGCGACGAGATCGATCGCGCGGCGCTCGGCGATGTGAAGCCACCGGTCGACGTAGGGCTTCGGCGGCACCGGTACGCCGTTGACATGGATCTCGAAGTGCAGATGCGGGGTCCCGCCGTACGCATTGCCCGTGTCGCCGACATAGCCGATCACGTCGCCGACCTCGACTTCCTGCCCAACACCCAACCCCGACGCAAAGCCGGACAGGTGCGCGTAGAAATATCGGATTCCGGCCGCATCGGTGATCATCACACCGAGTCCCGACGGGTAGGACTGCAGGAGCTGCGTCACCTGGCCGTCGGCGACGGCCACCAGCGGTGTTCCCGCCGACGCGAACACGTCAAGCCCCTCATGGAAGTGGAGGTAGGGCGTGTACCTCGGGTCGCGCCAGTCGTCCCGCCACCAGGTCAACCCCGCCACCGGGAACGGACCGGCGACAGAAAGAAGCGCCGTCCGCAGGGACACCCCGTACGCCTGGAGTCGCGTGAGCAGAGAGATCAGGCGGATCGTGCTCTCCGTGCCGCTGATTGCGAAGTAGCTACCCGGCGACGAAGAGGATGATGTGTACCCGGACGAGGCCGAGGACGATGGAGAGCCCGTCTGCGTCGGAGCCCCGGAGTCGGTCTCGAGATCCGGGGGTGGCGCCGGTGAGGGTGGAGGGGACGGGGGTGGCGAGGGGGACGGCTCCTCTTCGCATACACCGGGGATCTCAACGTCCTCACAGGGCTGCGCGAAGGCAGTCGCTCTGCCGGAACCGGGACCACGGGCGAGGAGCGGAAGGAGCGCTTGCTGGGCGAGCAGAACCGCGAGGAAGACGAGGGTCAGCTTTCCCCCCTGCCCGCGCATTTCAGGCATAAGTCACAGACCGGGTCGTGAGCCTACCTGCTCGGGCATGGGCGGGCAAAGTCAACTCCTGCTATCGCTGGGGGGGGTACCGGGGACTCTACCGCACCGAAGCGACGATTTCCCGCACGCCGGGGGCTTAGCGAGACGGGCCGAGGAGGGCTTCTTCGGCCCTCAGGCCCCAGTCGATCTCCCAGGCCATGCCCGAGAGCACCTGCATGGCAACCTCCAGTGAGGGCAGCCCGGGCTGGATACCGGCAAGGGTTAGGAGCTCCCCGGGCGTCTCCCCCACCATGCCCGCTCCCGCTGTGAGGTCAAAGAGACGGGTCAGCCGGAAGTCGTACTCGTCGAGGAGCGGCAGCGTACCGGTCGTCGCCCGAACCAACTCGAGCGCCCGCTCTTCGGCGTCCTCGAGCCAGCCGTCTACGATCGGCTTGGGGGGGACCGGGACGCCACCTGGCTGGATCTCGAAGTGCACGTGCGGCTTCGTCGTGCGGGCGTTTCCCGACTTTCCAACGGTACCGATCAGGTCACCGACGGCGACCCGGTCACCCGCGCGGAGTCCGCGAGCGAACGACGCGAGGTGTGCGTAGAAATACTCCGTCCCCTCGTCATCAGTGATCTCGATGCCTTTTCCACTCGGATAGACATCCACCTTCTGGCTGATCACTCCATCGACGGCAGCCACGAGCGGGGTCCCTTTCCTCGCAAAGAGGTCGAGCCCCTGGTGCAGGTGCGGATACGGGCAACACCTGGGCGCGTGCCAGTCGTTCGCCCACCACGCGAGACCGGCGACCGGCAGTGGCGCAACAACCGACAACAGCGCCTTTCGCATGGTGATGCCGTAGGGCTGGAGCCGAGAGAGCACCCGAAGGAGGTGCGACGTGTCCTGGGGATCGAGGAGAAGGAACTCGCCGATCCCCGCCTCGGGCTCGGGGCCCGGCGATTCGCCGTCGGGGTCTTGCTTTCCCTTGTCCGCCGGCTCGGGCGGCGGCGACGGCGGGGGCTGTGGCGTGCAGAGTCCGAGTGACTGCTCGACCTCCCCGCACGGGACCTGGGCCAAGCCGAGCGGAGCCAGCGCCTGCTGTGCGATCAGCAGGATCAGGATCACCCCGATCGTTGCGCCGAGTCTACGCATGGTTTCCAGACCGCCAAAATCGGCAGGTCAGGCTATCAATTCGAGCGGATGGCGGCACATTCCTTCCCTCTGATAGGGGGCCCGCTCGCTCGCACGAAGATCATCATCTTTGTCCCGCGCGAGCTATCCCCCCCGAACCCCCCGGAAACCGATCAGGAGAGTCTGGCGGCGATCTCCTCGAGTCTCCGAACCCGCTCCTCCGTCGGCGGGTGCGTGGAGAACAAACTCGCGATCCCGGCCTTCCTGCCGCGGAGCGGGTTGACGATGAACAGGTGCGCCTGCGCCGGGTTCACCGCCGCGGGAACCGCCTTAGCCGCCTGTTCCATCTTGAGGAGGGCGCTCGCGAGCGCCTCGGGGTCCTGGGAGAGGAGGGCTCCCGACTCGTCAGCCTGGTATTCGCG
>JBOGWA010000109.1:0-2145 GCA_050693155.1 Actinomycetota bacterium
CCCAGCCGACCCGTCTCCTCCCGGCGCCGCCACCAGAGATCGCCGTGCCCGTAGAGCGAATAGCCGGCGCGCCGCAGGCGGAGGCCGAACTCGATCTCCGAGAGGCCGAAGAACAACGGGGCGTGGAACGTCCCTGCGGCGCGAACGGCCGAGACCAGATAGAAGGGCACCTGGTTCCCGGCCACATAGTCGACCGCCACCGGTCCCCGGAGCTCTCGATCCGCGACCCGCTGGATCCGCGCTCGCCGCCAGTCGAAGCGCCCACCGGAGATGCCCACGCCGGCGGTCCTGGGATCCCTCGAGAGCATCTGCTCCCCGAACCTCGCAAGCTCGGAGAAGACCGTCGCGTACGGCACCGGGTCGTCGTCATCCAAGATCACGATCCAGTCCCGGTCGTCGGCATGTTCGAGCACGCGACGCATGCCGGCGGCCACTCCCCCCGTGAAGCCGACGTTCTCCTCCATCTCGAGGTGCTCGATCGAGTCGGCGATCCCCTTCGCTCCGGAGGTGGCTGCTCGAGACTCGTCCGTCGGGGCGTTGTCTACGACAACGAGATGATCGAGCATGCGTTCCTGCTCGGACAGGCGTTTGAGCGTGATCGCCAATGCGGCAGGTCGGCGAAACGTGACGAGGACGCCGAACAGGCGGCGATCGCTCACATGGCCTCCTTCATGCCATACCAGCAAGGGAGGCGGACGCTGGGTGAATCCAGTGTTCCCTCCGATCCGGTCCGAGCATGGCTGCCCGGGCCATCGCGACTGCCGGGAGGTGCAGCGGGCAGTCGACGGTCGCGGGGGTCCCAAGCAAGGCATGGCCGGCTGCGGGAAATGTGCCGTGCGGCTCCGCGACCTGGAAACGGGGCACCGAACTGAACATGGAGGGGACCGGTTCGGAAGGTGGCCTCGCCGTCGGCGCCCCCGAACGCGTCGGCTGCTCCTACGAGACCGGCGGGTACGACCGATAGCCACGCCGACGGACGATCCAGCAGACCACCAGTGCGAGGGACGCGCCCAGGATGAGTCGGGCGGTCAGCTCGGCCGAAGATCCCGCCGCGACATCCGCTGCCTCGACCGCCCACCTCGGCGGCGGTCGCGAAGAGCGAGGCACTGGCGAACGTCATCTGGCCACCGATGTAGCGCTCCCCTGGATCGGGCTCACAACCGGCCCCCGCCCTTCGTCGCCGCCGGAACCACGGTCTTGGCACGAGCGTCCTCTCGCCGGTTGGTCCGTCGACGCGGCGAGATGCACAGCAGGACCAGGTACATGGGGTAGATCAGGGTCCGTTGGCGAGCGATGATCCCGAAGTTCGCGACCGCGGACAGCGCAACGATCGAACCGGCCACGTAGACGATGGCGGTTGCCACGTAGGGCGTGCGACGCGCGCTGCGCACAGCTGCGACGAACCAGCGGAACCGGACCAGCGAAAAGAGAAGCAGGATCGAGGCCTCGATCGAGGTCACGAGAGCCTCCACGGTGTGCGCCTCGTAGATGAACGGCCGGAAGAGGACCGTGACCGCCGCAACCACGAGGCCCGTAGGAGAGTCGATCGATGCCGGCGTGAACTCGGAACCACCCTTGCCGGTTAACCGAAGAGACTCTGACGCCAGGATTTCGAGATCCGCCTTTCCAAGACCGTTCCGGACGAAGTACCTGGTCATCATTCCGATGAGCACGAACAGACTGACGGCGAAGAGGGATATGGAGGCTAGTCTCGCGATCGGGGCGAGCTGGCGGAGTCGGGGACTCGAGCGGCGCAGCACCCCGCCCACCACGATCCCGAGACCCAGGACGACGGCGATGGGCGCCCGAACGAGAGCCGCGAGCACGATCCCTATGCCGGCTCCCAAGACCCCAGGGAGGAGCCGGTCGTGGAGCGCCTTCGCGGCTCCGAACGCGGCAATCCCGAGCCCGAAGATCATCCACGATTCCTTACCGATGCTGGAGGGCCAGAACAGGATCGACGGCATGAAGAAGAGCCATCTCCGGTAGGTACGCCGATCCCCGTCGGGCCCAGCGAGCACGAAGGCCCGATAGAAGAAGAACGTCCCCCAGAATGCAAGCCACGCGTAGACCAGGTAGCCGGACACAACGCTGGGGCGGATCACCGTGTAGATGACGCCAGTGAAGAACCGGATCCAGTTCGAA
>JBOGWA010000110.1:0-5477 GCA_050693155.1 Actinomycetota bacterium
CGTGGCTTTCCGAGGGAGGGCCGGAAGGGGTGGACTGCCAGCCGGTTTCTGCCGGTTTCTGAGGGTGGAAGGAAGCCCTTCCACGGGTACTGACGCTGGAAGCGCGCCACCCCGACGGCCTCGACGGAGAAAGCCACGGCGCCTCACCACGGTGGGAGAGGCCGGCGCAGGCTCACCAGGATGGGACAAAGGAGGGGTGGTCTAGAATCGGGCGAGATGAGCCTTGAGCGGATCTTCAAGGCCTACGACATCCGCGGGATCTACCCGGACGAACTCACCGAAGCGATCGCTCGGGACGTAGGCGCCGCATTCGCCGGGTTCGCCGAGTCGGACCGGGTCGTCGTCGGCAGGGATTGCCGGGCGTCGTCCCCGGCCCTCGCCGAAGCGTTCGCGAGCGGGGTCACATCGACCGGGACGGATGTGCTCGACATCGGGCTGGCCACGACGGACATGGTCTATTTTGCTTCCGGGCGACTCGGACTTCCCGGCGCCATGTTCACCGCCAGCCACAACCCGCCCGAATACAACGGGATCAAACTCTGCCGTGCGGGTGCGGCGCCCGTCGGTGAAGACTCGGGGCTCCAAGAGATTCGGGCGGCGGTCGAATCCGGCCGAGCAACGGCCTCCGACGGGAAAGGAGCGCGTGAGCGACGGGACCTGGTCGCTGAATTCGTCGACCATGTGGTTTCGTTCGTCGAGCCCGACGCGGTCGATCCGCTTACGGTCGTCGCGGACGCAGCCAACGGCATGGCCGGGCTCGTCCTCGAGCCGATCTTCGACCGACTGCCGGCAAAGCTCGTCGGCCTCTACCTCGAGCTCGACGGCACGTTCCCGAACCATCCTGCCGATCCGATCCAGCCCGAGAATCAGGAGGACCTGAGGAAGGCCGTGATCGAGCACGGCGCCGATATCGGCCTCGCGTTCGATGGCGACGCCGACCGCGTGTTTCTGGTCGACGAGACCGGTGAGAGCGTGTCCGGTTCCCTCGTCACGGCGCTCGTGGCCGAGACGATGCTGGAACGTGAGCCCGGGGGGAGCGTGATCCACAACCTCATCTGTTCCCGGGTCGTCCCCGAAGTGATCCGCGAGCACGGGGGGACCCCGATCCGTACTCGGGTCGGGCATTCCTTCATCAAGAAGGTCATGGCGGAAACCGGAGCGATCTTCGGCGGCGAGCACTCAGGCCATTACTACTTCCGTGATCACTACCGCGCCGATTCCGGTCTCATCGCGGCGTTGATCGTTCTCGAACGTCTGTCGCGAGCGGGGGCGCCCCTATCGCGCCTCCTCGAGCCCTACCGGCGCTACGAGGCATCAGGCGAGATCAACTCGGAGGTTCTCGACCAACTGCGCGCGATCGAACGGGTTGCCGGCGCCTTCGCCGACGGGCGGCATGACCGACTCGACGGTCTCACGGTCGAGTACGTGGACTGGTGGTTCAATGTCCGTCCTTCGAACACCGAGCCGCTCCTGCGCCTCAATGTCGAGGCCCGAACGCCGGAGCTTCTCGAGGAGAAGACGCGGGCCGTGCTCGAGGTGATCCGCACCTAGGAGGGAGGAAGCGTGCCGGTCGACAAGCAGCTGCTGGAGATTCTGGCGTGTCCGAACTGTCGTGGCGACGTCGAGTACCGAGAGCAGGAGAACGTCATCGTCTGCATCGGCAAATGCCGCTATCGCTATCCGGTCCGCGATGACATCCCCGTGATGCTCATCGAGGAGGCCGAGAAGCCCACATGAGGGCACGTTGACGCTGGAGGACGCGCAGGCGCTCCGAGCAATCGATCGATCAGGCTTGCTGGATGCATTCCTGAGTCTGCCCGAGCAGTTCGCTCAGTCGTTCCCAGTTGGATTGGCGGCGACGTCCCTCCCGCGAACCGACGAGGTACGAGCGGTGCTGTTCTGCGCGATGGGCGGATCTGCGGCCCCCGGCGATCTCATCGCCGCCGCGTTTCGGGACCGGGCGCGGATCCCGATGGTTGCGATCCGCGGTTACGACGTGCCGGCACACGCGACCCCGGAGACACTCGTTGTGTGCGTGTCGTATTCAGGAAGCACTGAAGAGACCCTGTCCGCGTTTCGCCAGGCCCGCGATCGGGGTTGCCCGACCGTCGCGATCTGCTCGGGCGGCGCGCTGGCCGAGGAGGCCCTTCAGGTGGTTCGTATCCCGAGCGGGCTTCAGCCCCGAGCGGCTCTCGGCCACCTTGCCGGGGCGACGCTCGGCGTGCTCGCCCCATGGTGGGCGGGCACGGAGAACGATGGGGCGATCGGAGAAGAGGTCGCTCTGACCCTCGGGGGCCTGGCATCCCGTCTTGGCCCGGAGACCCCCGCTCCGGAAAACGAGGCCAAGGACGTCGCCGCCTGGCTCGGGGAGCGGGTTCCCGTGATCTGGGGATCAGAAGGCGTCGCCGCGGCCGCCGCCTGGAGGTGGAGGTGTGCATTCAGCGAGAACGCGAAAGCGCCCGCGTTCTCGTCTGAGCTGCCCGAGCTCGACCACCACGAAGTAGCGGGCTGGGCTCCCGGCAGCGGGGAACGGTTCGCGCTGATCGTCCTGCGGCACGATGGCGAGCACACGAGCGTCGGACCACGACTCCGGGCAACGCTCGAAGCGATCGAGGAGGCCGGGCTCCTCGTCCGCGAGGTGCGGGCGGCCGGTGACTCCGACTTCGCTCGCGGGCTCGGCCTCATGCTGCTCGGTGATGCCGTGAGCACGTACCACGCCCTCGCTCGCGGCGTCGACCCCACACCGATCCACGCCATCGATCGCGTGAAAGAGTCCCTCGCGAGGGAGACTGGGCCGTGAGCGGAGTTGGCCCGGGCGACGGGGATGAGGAACGAGGAGCGGCGCTCGTACGTTCGCGGACGGATTTCGTCCCGGACGTTGCGGTGATCCTGGGCTCCGGTCTCGGGAAAGCTCTCGCGGCGCTCGATGCCGAGCTGGAGCTCGCCTACACGGCCCTCCCTGGATTCCCAGCGCCATCGGTTCCCGGGCACGAGGGTCGGCTCGTACTCGGGATGCTCGGCGGCGCTCGGGTTGCCGGCTTTCTGGGTCGGATCCACTTCTACGAGGGGCACGCTATGAGCCTCGTCACGCTCCCGGCGAGACTCTCGGCGGCGCTCGGCGCCCGCGTGCTCATCGTGACCGCAGCGGTCGGGGCGCTCGACTCGTCCCTCGAGCCCGGGTCGCTGGTCGTGTGCTCGGATCACCTGAATCTTCTCGGCGAGAACCCGCTACGTGGCTGGCGGGACGCCGACGGCAGGCCGGCCTTCGTCGATCTCTCGACGGTGTACGATCCCGGCCTGCAAGAGGCGGCGGTCGCGGCAGCGAAAGGCGTGGGCCTGCCCGTCGCTCGCGGTGTCTACGCGGCGATGTCCGGACCGACATACGAGACTCCCGCGGAGGTGGAATTCCTGCGGCGCGCGGGCGCGTCGGTCGTGGGGATGTCGATGGTCCCCGAGGCGACCGCGGCCACGGCGCTGGGACTTCGTTGCTTGGGGTTGTGCTGCGTGACCAATGTCGTTGGAGGGTCGGTGACTCACGAGGACGTCACGAGCGTGGCGAGCGCCTTCGCCGTCCCGTTCGGCGCGCTGCTGGAGCAGGTACTCGAGGGGGTCTCCCATGGCAAGTGATGTGCGCGATCCGACGCTCGCCGCTCAGGGGCGAGACCGAATCGATTGGGCCTCGCGTGAGATGCGCGCTCTCGGTCTCATTCGCGAGCGGTTCGAAAAGGAACGTCCACTCGACGGGCTTCGGGTCGGCGCCTGCCTCCACGTGACGACCGAGACCGCCAACCTCGTGGCGACGCTGGTGGCCGGGGGGGCGGAGGTCGGGCTCTGCGCGTCCAATCCCCTCTCGACCCAGGACGACGTGGCTGCGGCGCTCGCCGAAGACGAGGGCGTTTCCGTCTTCGCCATCCGCGGGGAGGACACCGAGACGTTCTATCGGCATATCGCCGACGTTCTCGACCTGCGCCCACACTTCACGATGGATGACGGCGCCGATCTCGTGAAGACGCTGCACGCCGAGCGAACCGGCCAGCTTTCCGAGGTGCGGGGTGGGAGCGAGGAGACGACGACGGGCGTGATCCGGCTTCGGGCCATGGCCGCGGATGGCGTGCTCGCCTATCCGATCGTTGCGGTGAATGACGCACAAACGAAGCATTTGTTCGACAACCGGTTCGGCACCGGCCAGTCAACGATCGACGGGATCATGCGCGCGACGAACCTGCTGATCGCGGGGCGCGTCGTGGTCGTGTGCGGGTACGGCATGTGCGGCCGGGGCGTTGCGATGCGAGCCAGCGGATTCGGAGCAAGCGTGGTGGTCACCGAGGTGTCACCGCTCGCAGCACTCGAGGCTGCCATGGAGGGCTACCGGGTCCTCCCGCTCCGCGAAGCCGCCCGCCTGGGTGACGTGTTCGTCACGGTGACGGGGAACACCGGCGTCATCCGCGAGGAGCATCTCGCCGTGATGAAGGACGGGGCGGTGCTCGCCAACGCCGGGCACTTCGACGTCGAGATCGACCGAACGGCCCTCGAACGCCTGGCGTCCGAGCGCCGACGACTTCGCGGCGTGGTGGATGAGTACCGCATGCCCGATGGCCGGAGAATCTCGCTCCTCGCCGAGGGCAGGCTCGTCAATCTCGCCGCCGCGGAGGGGCATCCGGCGGCGGTCATGGACATGTCCTTTGCGAACCAGGCGCTCACCCTCGAGTGGCTCGCCGCCCGCGCGGGGGAGCTCGAGCCCGCGGTCTACCCCGTGCCCGAGGAGATCGATCACGAGGTCGCAGCGCTCAAGCTTCGCGCGATGGGGATCGAGATCGACGAGCTCACCGCCGACCAGGAGGCCTATCTTCGGTCCTGGGAATCGGGGACGTGACGCTCGAGCCCACGGTCGAGATCGAGGTCGTCCTGGAGCGCTTCCCCGCCTCGGTTCGCGGTGCTTTCGTTCTTCGCGGGCTCGACGCAGACCCGCACCAGGTGGACATTCTGGAGGCGAGCGTCGTGGAGGTTGCGAACCCGACACGAGCGGCCCGGCCACTCGAGCTTCCCGGCGATCGGACGCACGTTCCGCCTCGAGAGGAGATGCTCGTCCCCTTCGAAGTTTTTCTTGCCGGACTCGACGCCGGTTGGTATCGGGTGCGGGCGGAGGCGGAGATCGATGGTTTGCACCGGATCGCGGGACCGACTCAAGGACCACGATTCCTCGTTCCCTGGCCCCGAGGGTCGACGAGACGTGGGCCGGTCGCGTCGAGACTGAAGATCAAAGTGCCGCGGAGCGGGGGGGCAACCGTCGAGCGAGTCGAATGCCGCTCCGACTCCTCCCTGATTCGCTGGCGGCATGCTTCGACCGGCGAGTCGAACCATCCGGAGTTCGGCGAGCTCCGCGTGCTTGCCGACGGAAAGCGGATTCCCGTCCTCGAATCGTCGTTCGATCCGGCGACGGGGGAACGAACCACGATCGCCTATCCGCTGCTGAAGGA
>JBOGWA010000111.1:0-16259 GCA_050693155.1 Actinomycetota bacterium
GGGAGGAGGTGGTCTCATGGTCACGGTGAATGTCGTGGTCCTGGCCGGGCGGCTATCGGCGAACCCCGAGTTCGTCGAGATGCCGTCCGGCGACACGGTGGCCCGACTCCGCCTCCAGGTCCCGGAAGACGGCAAGCGTGTCCTCCCTCTCCCGATCGCCGTCTGGGACCGGGTTCCGCGGAAGGGGTGTGAGCGCCTAGCGAAAGGCGACTCCGTCATGGTCCGCGGTCACCTGGTCCGTCGGTTCTTCCGAGGACAGGGAGGCGGGAGGTCCATCACGGAGGTGATCGCGAGCGAGATCAAGAAGATGCCTGAGGCGGACGCCGCCTAGCGCAGAGTGGGCGCCGGCCTGGCCCGAAAGCGCCAAGACGGGAGCTTCCAGTCTCCCGATCCCGTAGAATCGGGCTGGTGAACGGGCACGATCGGCAGGTCCGGTACGCACGCATCCTCGGTCTGGCCTTTGTGGCGCTGGGATTCATTGCCATCGGGCTTGGCTGGAACGGTGCGGCGCGGGTGGGATGCATTGACTGCCAGTTCCCGTACCTGCTTTCGGGAGGCGCGGTCGGTATCGGGCTGATCGTGTTCGGCATGGGGCTTCTGCTTATTGCTCAGTTTCGCTCCGAGCGACTGAAGCTTGGCCAGCAGCTCGAGCAGCTCTCGACGTCGTTCTCTAAAGGCGCCGAATCCAACGGCGCGAAGGCCCAGACGTCGGGCGACGGACGGGTAGTCGCCGGGCGCTCCACGTATCACCTTCCCGGGTGCCGGCTCGTCGAAGGGAAGGCAAGCCTTCAGTTCGTCACCGTAGAGGGCGCTCTCGAGAGCGGTCTCTCGCCCTGCCGCGTCTGCACCCCAGACAAGTCGCAGGCGAAGCGAAGGTCGCGCAAGAAGACCGCGGCGAAGAAGTCGTAGCGAGAGCTTCTCTCTGGCCGGCGACGTAGACCTAGGCTCCCAGGTAGGCCTCGCGCAGCTCCTTCTGCTTGAGGACGTCCGAGCCCTTTCCCTGGAAGATCACTCGCCCCTTCTCCATGACAAACGCCCGATCCGCGTACCGCAGCGCGCCCGCGTTCTGCTCGACCATGATCACCGTCACGCCTTCGCCGTTGATTCGGTGCACCGTCTGGAAAACTTCCTGGGCAAGCTTCGGGGAGAGGCCGAGTGAGGCTTCATCGATGAGGAGCAGGCGGGGATCCGCCATGAGTCCTCGCCCGATCGCGAGCATCTGCTGCTCACCGCCGGAAAGCGTGCCCGCGAGTTGAGTCCGCCGCTCGGCCAGCCGCGGGAACACTTCGAAGACGCGCTCGATGTTCTTCTTGAAGAGCTTCGCGTCGCGGCGCTTCGGCCACGCCCCAAGGCGCAGGTTGTTCTGCACCGAAAGGGCCGGGAACACGCGGCGGCCCTCCGGGACGAGCACCAGCCCCTTTTCGACCAGGGCCTTGGTGTCCTGTCTCTCGATCCGCTGACCGTCGTAGCGGATCTGCCCGACCCACGGACGCATGAGGCCCGCCACCGAGATCATCGTCGTCGTCTTCCCGGCGCCGTTCAGTCCGACGAGAACGGCCGTCGCGCCCTCCTCGACCTCGAGGTCGACCCCGTGAAGCACCGGGACGACGCCGTAGCCGGTCCGGAGATCGTCGATCTCAAGAAGCGGCAACGGTCTCCGCCTCCTCTCCCAGGTACGCGGCGATTACCTCGGGGTGCCGCTGGATCTCTTTCGGCTCTCCCTTCGCTAGCAGGCGGCCAAAGTTCAGCACATAGACGTAGTCGCAGACGCCCACGACGAGGGGAACGTGATGCTCGATCATCAGAATGGTCAGATTGAGCGAGTCGCGGAGAAAGGTCAGCGTCTCGCCGAGTTGATGCGCCTCCTCCGGGCTCATCCCCGAGGACGGCTCGTCGAGCAGCAGCACGTCGGGGTCGGTCGCGAGCGCCATCGCGAGGTCGGCGAGTTTCTGCGTTCCGTACGGCAGGCCGCCCGTGAGCTCGTCGGCGACCGGGACGAGCCCGAGGAAGTCGAGGATCTCCATCGCGTTTCGCCTGAGCTCCCGTTCTTCGAGGAAGGACGCAGGGAAACCGAGCATCCCGGCGATCGGCCCGTACCGAACGTGATGATGCTGGGCGGTCATCACGTTCTCGATGATCGTGAGGCTCGATACGACGCCGAGGTTCTGCCAGGTCCGCCCAATGCCCAGGGACGTCCGCTTGTGCGTCGGGATCTTGCTCACGTTCCGACCGCGGTAGATGACCGTGCCCCGGTCGGGTTTGTAGATGCCGGTCAGGCAGTTGTAGAAGGTCGTCTTGCCCGCGCCGTTTGGCCCGATGAGCCCGACGATCTCCCACTCTCCGACGTCCACGTCCACGCCCTCGAGCGCCTGCAGACCCCCGAAGCGAATCGACATGTCTCGAATCTCCAGCACCTGGGTCATGCCTTTTCACCCGAGCTGGACTTCGGTGACTCTTCGCCGGTCTCATCGGTCAGCGTCACGTGGCGTTCGCGCACATAGAACCGGCCACCGGCAAGCCACCTGCGCAGAGGGAGGAGCTGCTGTCCGATACCGCCCTGGTACAGGGTGAGCGTGAGAATCAGCAGGAGCGCCCCAATGAGCGGTGTGAGGATTTGGACGATCACGTCTCCAAGGATTGGGACCCGGAACGAGGTTGCTGGTAGCAGGAATGGGAAGATCGCGAAGAAGGCCGAACCCATCACGACGCCGGCGCGGGAACCGAGCCCGCCGACGACCGCCATGAGAATCCATACGAGTGCCGTCTGGAGTTGGAAGTCGAGCGCCTGAACGAACTCGTTCCGGTGTGCGAAGAGCGCCCCGGCCACCCCGGCGAGCATGCCGCTCGTCACGAACGCCAGGAGCTTGTAGGCGGTGACGTTGACGCCGAGCGTTGCGGCCACGCGCTCGTCGTTTCTGAGAGAGACGATCGCTCGTCCCGCCTTGCTCTTCACCAGCCTCCAGTCGACGTAGAGAAAGAGAGCGAGGAGGATGAAGCAGAGGTACGCGTAGGCTTGCTCCGATTGAAAGGCCGATGGGCGGGGAGCGGCCGCCCCCGCGCCCCCGCCGGTGAAGTCGCGCCAGTTGAACACCGTCGTTTCGGCCATGAGGCCGAACGCCAACGTGATCAGCGCGAGGTAGAGGCCCCGGATCCGAAGCGCGACGAGTCCGAGCACCAGCGCCAGGGCACCTCCCATAACACCCGCGAGCGGGAGCGCGAAGAAAAAGCCGAGGCCGGCTTGAGTGACGATGTACGACGAGATAAAGGCGCCGATGCCGACGAAGGCCTGGTGACCCAAAGAGATCTGCCCGGCGTGGCCGGTAATGATGTTCACCGAGAGACCGATGATGCCGTAGATGGCAGCGAGCGAGATCCGCCGGTCCCATGTGCTGTCGAGGACGAGCGGCGCGAGGAGTACGAGAGCGACGATGAATGCCGCCACGAGCGCCCGGCCGCCGATCCCGAGCCGGCTCGGCCGGAACTTCCCAGCAGCCGGAACGGCGCCGACCGTGGCGTCCTCGACCGCCACCGCCACCTACGCCTCCGCCCCGAGGAGCCCCTGCGGCCGGATGAGGAGCACGAGCAGCAGCAGCATGAAGACCGTGAGCTCTGAGGAGCCGGGGATTCCCAGCTGCTGGCCCAGGAAATAGATTCCCAGGTTCTGCGCGATGCCTACAAGCTCTCCACCGAGGAAGGCTCCCGGAAGGCTCGTCATTCCCCCGAGGACTGCGGCGGTGAAGGCGGGGACGAGCGACGTTGCCGTCATGAAGCCCGGCCCGAATACGCTGATCGGCGCCTGGAGAAGCCCGGCAACTCCTCCGAGGAGCGCGGCGAACCCCCAGATGAATCGCGACATTCCCGGGACGCTGATCCCGACGATCCTGGTGGCGAGCGCGTCCTGCGAGGTGGCGAGAACCGCGAGTCCCAGATTCGTCCTGGAGAAGAAGTAGGCAAGGAGGATGGCGAGCCCGCCGAGCACGACAACGACGAGAATCTGCTGGAGTGCGATTCCGGCGCCGAGGATCGTCACCGGGTCGCCTTGAATCGCGGGCTCGAGAACGCGACCCTCGGCCTCTGCCACGACGAGCGTGACTCCAATGATGAACAGTGCGACGCCAACCGTCGCCACGAGGACCGTGATGCGTGAGGCATTGAAGAGCGGACGCACGACGAGGCGCTCGACGATCAGGCCGAGCGCCACGGAGCAGGCGAGGGCGGCGAGAACGGCCACCCCGTACGGCAAGCCGGCGTTCGCGAACAGGGCCCAGGCGACGAAGGCTGCAACGGTGCCGAACTCGCCCTGGGCGAAGTTGAAGACACGGGTTCCCTTGTAGACGAGAACGAGCCCCACCGCGACCAGGCCGTAGACGGCTCCCTGGAACAGCCCGATGACCGTGAACTTCAGCATTTCGGTGTCATGACTCCTTCGCCTGAGCGGGCATCAGGGAACCTAGCACGCCGACGGGCGTGGGAGGAACTTAGGGGTCCGGGGATCAGCTCGCCGGGGGTGACGCCGCGGATGAACGGAAGGCGAGCGAATCCCCCAGTCGAGACTAGAAGGAGTCCTTGAACGCCGCTTCGGTGACGTAGTGACCGCCGCCGCCCTCGCAGACGTTTCGCAGGACGTGGACCTGCTTCGCGCCGAAGTGATCGTCGGGGCTGTACGCGATGTCGGGGAGAACGCCGGTCTTGAAGGGCGACTGCGCGGTGGCGGCGATGAAGCCTTCACGCGTGAGATTCCCGCCACCGAGATCGAAGGCGTTCTGGAGCTGCTGATGTACCACCTTTGAGAGTCCCCAGAGGAGGAACTCGATGTCGTCGGCCCCCCCGACCTTCCGGAACGCGGGGTCGAAGTCGTTGGAATCGGCAAACGCCGGGGCGGGGGAGAAGAACCGGGCGCCTTCGGTCCCTCCGCTCTGGCAACCGAGATTCGCCACCTGATCCAGTCCCACCGAGATGCCGACTCCCGCGTATTGCGGGTTGCACTTGGCGGCGCCGGCCATCTCCAGGTAGTACGAGGGGGCGACCAGGGGGTAGACGACGTCGAAGTTCTTCTGGGGGCCGGTGCAGAGGTTCCCGGCCATGCTCGATCCTCGCTCGTTCTTCGCGGGCCGGTACACCTCGACCCCGGGAAAGGCGCTGGTGAAGGCGTCGACCGCGTCGTCGAAGTTAGGCGTGTCGGTGTGAACCAGAGCGACGCGACTCGCGTCGGTGACCTTCAGGACATTCTTGACGTACTGAGCGAGCAGGGCTCCCTGCTGTGCGTAGGACATCGAGAGAGCGAAGTAGTTCGGCAGACTCCGCATGCCGATCTCCGTCGTGCCGACCGAGAGGTACGGAACACCGCGGCTCGCCGCGTACTGCGCGCACGCCTGGATCTGATCAGTCCCGCCGCCGCCGATGAGGAGAAACGCGCCCTGCTGCTCCGCCATCTGCTGGCACACGTCTCTGGCATGTGAGGGGTTGTACTGGTCGTCGGCGAAGAGGACCTTCACCTGCCGGCCCTCGATGGTGATCGGCTTCCCGTTGTCCCCCTTGAGCCAGTAGAGATCCTTCCCGCGGGTGAACGACTCCGCGCGAAGCGGGGCGGCTCCGGTGAGCGGGGCATGGATCGCGATCGTGATCGTGGTCTCGGTGACGCCGGTCGAGTCGCCGCTCGTGGGAACCGATGTCGCGCTTCCGGTGGCGCCTCCGCTTCCGGTGGCGCCTCCACCCCCGTCACCAGCACCCCCGCCAGCTCCCGATGTGTCGGCGAGCGCTGTCCCTTCGGTGGTCGCGGTTCCCTCGGTGACGCTTCCTGCGAGCGTTCCGGCTGCCTCGCCCTGGGCGACAGCCAGATCGTGAACTCCCGCGTACTGCCCGCACGCGGCGGCCAGGAACGCGAAAGCCACAAGGCCGATTACGTAGTGCTTCTTCATCGTCTGTGCGGCCTCCTCGTTTCCTCGCAGACTCGCGCGTCCTAGAAGGAGTCCTTGAACGCGGCCTCGGTCACGTAGTGGCCGCCACCGCCCTCGCAGACGTTTCGCAGGACGTGCACCTGCTTCGCGCCGAAGTGATCGTCGAGGGTGTACGCGATGTCGGGGTAGAGCCCGGTCTTGAAGGATGATTGCTCGGTCGCAGCGATGAAGCCCTCACGCGTCAGGGTTCCGTCGCCAAGATCGAAGGCGTTCTGAAGCACTTGATGGAGCACTTTGGAGAGCGACCACAGCAGGAACTCGATGTCGTCCTCCCCACCGGCCTGTCGGAACGCCGGGTCGAAGTCATCGGAATCGGCGAACGCGGGGGCGGGGGAGAAGAACCTGGCGCCCTCGGTCCCACCGCTCTGGCAACCGAGATTCGCCACCTGGTCGATGCCTATCGAGATGCCGACCCCCGCGTACTGCGGGTTGCACTTCGCGGCGCCGGCCATCTCCAGGTAGTACGAGGGGGCGACGAGAGGGTAGACGACGTCGAAGTTCTTCTGGGGGCCGGTGCAAAGGTTTCCCGCCATGCTCGACCCGCGCTCGTTCTTCGCGGGCCGGAAGACCGTAACGCCGGGGAATGCGTTGGTGAACGCATCGACCGCGTCGTCGAAGTTTGGGGTGTCGGTGTGAACGAGCGCCACGCGGCTCGCGTCGGTGACTTTCAGGACCTTCTTGACGTACTGGGCGAGCAGGGTTCCCTGCTGGGCATAGGACATTGAGAGCGCGAAGTAGTTCGGCAGGCTTCGCATGCCGATCTCGGTGACGCCCGCGGAGAGATAGGGGATCCCCCGGCTCGCGGAATACTGGGCGCACGCTTGGATCTGGTCAGTCCCGCCGCCGCCGATGAGGAGAAACGCGTTCTGCTGCTCTGCCATCTGCTGGCAGACGTCCCTGGCATGTGAGGGGTTGTACTGGTCGTCGGAGAAGACGACCTTCACCTGCCGACCCTCGATGAGGACCGGCTTCCCGTTGTTGCCCTTCTGCCAGTAGAGATCCTTGCCGCGGTTGAAGGACTCCGCGCGCAGCGGGGCGGCGCCCGTGAGCGGGGCATGGATCGCGATCGTGATTGTGGTATCGGTGACGCCGGTCGAGTCGCCGGTCGTGGGAACCGACGCCCCACTCCCGGTCGACTCTCCACTGCCGGAGGTGACGCCGCCACCGGATTGTGCGCCTCCGCCGGAGCCCGTCGTGTCGGCCAGTGCGGTGTCGCCGACGCTCGTCGAGCCCTCGGTGACGCTTCCCGCCAGGGCTCCGGTCGTCTGACCCTGGGCGACGGCCTGTTGGTGTACGCCGGAGTACTGGCCGCACGCCGCTGCCAAGAACGCAAAGGCAACCAGTCCGGCAAGAACGGTTCTTCTCGTCATCCTCTCCGCACCGCCCTCAATCCCTTCCCGGTCCACCCTCGTATCCTCGTTGCGCTCCGCCGCAGTGCCCCGCGAGCGCGAGCGAATGGTTCGGTGGACTCTTCAATGGGGACACCTCGCCGCGCCGCGTTTTGCCGGCGGATCGCTGCAATGACGCCCGCCTTCCTCGTCCCGCCCACCGGTTCGAGAACGACCGATTTCACCGCCGCAAACGCGACGAGCCCGGCCGGAACCAGTGCCCACACGTACCCCGGGAGCTCGGGCCCCGTCGCGACCGTGGGTGCGGGCGCCGCGACCTCGGGAGCCTCCTCAGTGGGGGCGGCCTCGGACGCAGGCGGCGACTCGACCTCTGGAGGCGCGAACGATGTCGACGGGGCGAACGTGCTTCCGGAATCGGTAGGCTCGGGGATCGGCGCCGTCTCCACCGGAGGTGGCAACTCGAAGTCGAGGTCGACCCCGATCCGCTTTGCGCTCTGCTTGGCAGCTTCGGGGGTGGCTGCCTGGGCTTCGGTGAGCGGTTTCTTCAGGTTGATCTGCCAGGTTTCGGTCGGGCCCGACCCCTTGAGCACTCCTCGCAGCACGACGCCGTAATTCTCGAACGGGCTGATTCCCCAGGGCTCGGCCATCTCGGTGAGGTCGAACGTCCAGAACGGCGGGGTTGCTTTTGCGATTCGCTTGCCGTTCACGCACGTCGATTCCTCAACCGGTGGCTGCGTCTCGAAGACTTCCGTCTCGCCCGTGGGCCAGAAGTCGGTCGCGCGGCACGCCTCGATGAGCTTTCCGCCCGCGTTGAACGACGGGAAATCTCGCGAACTCGATGACTCCTCGATCGAGAGGACGAACTTGGTGATCGTCGAGCCAGCCTCCACACCGTGGCGCGCGACATCGACAGCGACCGCCGAAAGCTTGTCGTGAGCTCCGTTGAAGACCATGACGGGGAGCGAGTCCACGTCCTGCGGGCTTGGCAGGCGGACCCGCTGCTGGGGGCAGACGGGCAGCGGCTGGCCACCCGGAGCGCAGACCGTGTCGACCTGGTCCTCGGGGGGGACCTCCTCGTCGATCTGGAGCGACCAGAACCACGAGGACTTGTCCTCCCGAGGGTCGAAATAAACCCGCTCCTCCTTAGCGGTGAGGGGAGGCGCAAGGGAGAGAATGACCGCAGAGGCCGCAACGAGCAGAAGTGCGGCCCGCGCTTGGCGTGTGCCTCTCACGAGCATCCCGATCTCAGTCTGGCCTCAGATGGAGCAACTTCCACAATAGAGGGTACTTCGCCTCTATATATTAGTCGAGCGCGCGTCAATTCCTCCGCCCCCGTCCGACCGGGGGCCAGCGAGCCCCTGACCCGTTCCGTCTACCCCTGGGCGAACGGCCTGATCACGAGCCCGGTCCTGAGCTTCGGCCAGAAGTATGTGGACTTTTCGGGCAGCCGCTCACGGGCTTCCCCCGCCTGCTGGATGTCCCTCGCTTTTGCCGGCGGGAGGAAGAGCGCCAGGTCTGCCTCTCCTGCGCGAACGGCTCGGTCCGCAGCGTTCGCGTCCTTGACGAAGGCGATATCGGTAACGCCCGGCATGGGATCGAGCACCTGTTCGTGGAGGGCCCGGACCGCGGGCGGGTCGCCTCCGGGGCTCCCGACCAGATACAGGACTCCTGTTTCAGTTCTGACGGCGACACCGAATCGCATCCCGTCGTCGCGGAGACGGACGAGCAAGTCGTTGAGATCGTGCGCAGGGTCTCCGTCGAGCTTTGGGATCGGATGCACGCGGACGAGGCGGTGATAGGGAAGCACCGGAGGATCTTCCGCAGCCACGTCAACGATGAACATCATCACCGCATCCCAAGGGCCAGGACCGCTCGCGCGGCGGAGCTCATCCTGCAGGACTAGCGACGTTTGGTACCGGTGGTGGCCGTCGGCGATGAGGACGTCCCGGTCCTCGTAGGCCGCGGTCAAGGCGCCGGTGTCCGGCTCGACCCAGAGGCGGTGAGAGACGCCATCCTCGTCGACCACCTCTCTGTCGGCATTTCGCGCGGTGACCCGGTCGAGGAGCTCGGCCTGAGCTTGCACCCCGCGGGCGAGGGCGTAGATCGGCGAAAGGTTCGCCCCCGTGGCCCGCATCTGCGCCAGTCGATCTTCGACCGGCCCGGGCATCGTTCGCTCGTGCGGGAGGATGCCGCCGCCCCAGTCTTCCAGCCGGACCTCGAGGATCACGCCCCTCAGGATTCGCGCCTCGCCCTCGAGTGGGAACGCCATCTCATACGGGTAGACCGCGGGCCCCACGGGAGCCAGCACGCCCTCATCTCGCCAGCGGCGGAAGAGTCGACCGGCCTGCGTATACTTTGGTTTGGGGTCGTCCGGCCCCTCGCCGAGGTCGACCCACGTGATGTTGAAGGGGCTCCGAGCTCGGAATCGGTCGAGTTCCTCCGCCCCGATCACGTCGTACGGAGGCGCCGTGAGCGCGTCGAGCTCACCGGCGACGGCTGGGTCGAAGAGCAGCCCCTTGAAGGGGCCAACTTCTGGCACGAGGCGATAGTAGAGACGAACGGGAGAAGATCCGCGAGTCATGCACGAATCCGCCTACGAATTGCTTGCACGCGGGAAGGCGTTTCTTGCCTCCGGTCACCCGCACCAAGCAGCCATCGTTCTCGATCGCGCGAAGCAGGCCGAACCCGACAAGGGTTCGATCCGTGAGCTTCTCGGACGCGCGCTGTACATGAGCGGGCGCTTCCCCCGCGCGAGGCGTGAGTTCGCGAAGGCGGTCGCGATCGATCCGGTGAACGACTACGCCCACTACGGGCTGGGGCTCTCGTGCGCTCGGACCGGGCAGCGCGAGCGGGCGATCGCCCACCTGAAGCTCGCCGTGGCGATGCGCCCCCTGGACGAGTACCGGGCGGCCCTGGATCGGCTCACGGGCTGAGCGGGCTGCGGAATCGGTGGACTCCGTGCGGCTCGCCGATGCCTACCGGGGATTTCTGTTCGACCTAGACGGCGTTCTGTACCGCGGCGACGAGCCCGTTCCCGGCGCCGTCTAAACGCTCGCGGAGCTCAGGCGGGCCGGCCGCCGAATCGTGTTTCTAACGAACAATTCGGCGCGAACACCTCGGGACGTCGCCGGACGCCTGGAAGTGATCGGGATTTCCGCCGAGGAAGACGAAGTCGTCACCTCCGCCGGCGCGGCGGCTCGGCTCATCGCGTCCGAGGTCGATGGGGGAGCGAGCGCGTTCGTCCTTGGAGAGGAAGGTGTCCGAGGGGCGCTCGCGGAGGTCGGCGTCAGGATTCTCGACGGCTCGCCGGAGGCCGCCGACTACGTCGTGATCGGCTGGGACCGTGATGCCGACTACGAGAAGCTGAAGCGAGCCTCGGTGCTCGTGCGCCGGGGCGCTCGTCTTGTCGCGACGAACGCGGATGCGACCTATCCGGCGCCTGGCGGCGAGCTGTGGCCGGGCGCCGGGTCGCTTCTGGCCGCAGTCGAGACCGCCTCGGGGCGACGAGCCGAGGTCGTGGGGAAGCCTGCGAGTCACCTGTTCGAAGTCGGGCTCGAGCGAGCCGGCACGCGGAATGCGCTCGTGATTGGGGACCGGGTCGAGACTGATATCGAAGGCGCCGTTCGAGTAGGGCTCGATGCGGCGCTGGTACTCACGGGGGCGGCCACCCCGGCCGATCTCCTCGACGCCGATCACCTCCCGGTAGCGGTCCTGCCCTCCCTGGCAGAGCTCCTCGAGGAGCGTCCCACTGGTTTCGTACGGCACGCAACGAGAGGGGACGCGCGACGGATCAGATCGATCCTGGAGTCCTCCGGGCTGAGCGCTGCTGCGAGTGAAGCCGGACTCGCCGGGATGGTGGTGGCCGGAGATGGAGAGCCGATCGCGGTGGCCGGAGCGGAGGTTCGCGGTGAGGCTGCGTACGTACATTCCGTCGCGGTCGATCCAGAGGCGCGAGGTCGGCACATCGGGACGCTCGTGCTCGCCGCTGCTGTTGGCCGTGCGCGGCGTACCGGGGCGACCTGGTGTGGGCTGCTGACCGAAGAGGCCGAGGGGTTCTTCGGACGGCACGGGTTCGCGCCCACCGAGCGCGAAAAGCTCCCACCCTGGATGCAGAGGCTGGCCGACGCCTGCGCGGAGTCCGCCGTTGCGATGAAGCGCCCGCTGGCCTAGTTCCAGCCGGTCTGCCGGTTTGCGGCAGCCGGTCTGAAGAACGCCAGCGCGATGAGGGCGCCGAAGAGAAAGCCACCGATGTGAGCGAACCACGCGACCCCGCCGGTTGCGCCGGCTGCGAGGCCTCCGACACCGGAGAAGGCCTGGAGCACGAACCAGAATCCGAGCACGAAGATCGCCGGAAGTTCCGCAACCTGAAACAGGAAGAAGATCGGGATGAGGGTGAGCACTCGCGCCCGAGGAAACATCACGAGATATGCGCCCAGCGTTCCAGCGATCGCGCCCGAGGCGCCGACGAGTGGAACCGGGGAGTTCGTGTCGGTGAGAACCTGCGCGTACGTCGCGGCGAGACCGGCGGCGAGATAGAAGACAAAGAACCAGACCCGCCCCATGCGGTCCTCGACGTTGTTCCCGAAGATCCACAGGTAGAGCATGTTCCCCGCGATGTGGAGCCACCCTCCGTGGAGGAACATCGACGTGAACATCGATCCGATCACGCTCTTCCCCCCACACGCACGCGCCACCTCGCGGATCGGCTCGAGGTCAGCGATCTCTCGGGGGATCGCACCGTGACAGAAAAAGAAGATGGCTTGTTCGCGCTGACCACCCGTGATGGGCTGCCACAGGACGAACGCGAGGACGTTCAGGGCGATGAAGCCGAGCGTGATGTAGGGCGTCTTCTCTGTCGGATTCGCGTCCCGAAGCGGGATCAACGGTCTGCTCGCGGACGCGACACGCGACGACCCGAGCGAAGGGGCTGGCCGCCCCTTGCGACTCCGAGCCGGCGTTCCGCAAAGCGACGGATCTCGGCGTTGAATCGCTCGTGCGCGGTGAGAAAGGAGGTGTGGCCGGCGTCATCGAGCGCGACCGTGCGGGCCCGTGGGAGGCGGTCGGCGAGCAACCTAGACTCCTCCGGATTCACGAGCCGGTCGCGCGTGCCGAGAACGACGAGAGACGGTGTCTTGATCCTCCACAGCTCGTTCGAAGCGTCGTAGGCGCTCATCGCGTGGTAGGTGTCAGCCCGTGCCTTCGGGGGGACGGACGCGATCACATCACGGATGAAGCGGACATGCGAGGGTGAAGGGTCCTTGCCGAATCCGAAGCGAACGATTCGGTACGAGAGGCGATTGAGCTCTTCGTCGCCGACGTCCCTTGCGATGAGACGGTCGGCGATCTGGCTCCGCACCACGTACTCGACGACCCGCTCGACCGCCCTCGCCTCGATCCCGGCTCCCGGCCAACGACCGGCCAGCGACCGCGCAAGGTGCGTCATCGGCGCCGAAACGAGGACCGCGCCGCGGATTCTGGCCGCTGCCTCCGGGTGCTGTGCCAGGTACGTCAGCGTCACGATGCCACCGAGGCTGTGGCCGACGAGCACGACCTCGCCGTCCGAGTATTCGTCCACGACGCGGGCGAGGGCGTCGGCGCAGAGGTCGAGCGAGAGCCCGTTCGGTGAGGCCGCGCTCGAGTGTCCGTGATACGGGAGGTCCCAAGTGACGACCCCGAACGAACCGCCGGCGAGGTCGCGCTTCTGATAGTGCCAAACCGCCTCCGTGAGGCACCAGCCGTGCGTGAAGATGACGGTTCCACTTCCTCCGTCTCCCGGAGGGAACCATTCCGTGTAGATGGTCGAGGCGCGAGGGCCGCGGACGAGCCGGCGCTCTCCCCGGATCGAGCCGAGGTGTTCGTCGGCGGCCGGGTCTGGGCGCTGCGCGTCGCGGCGAGTGACCAAGCGCCCCGCCACGGAGGCCGCGGCAAGGCTTCCGAGCGAGTACAGAAGAAACCGGCGGCTACCTTTCACGGGCTGGCAACCCGAGGATTCATCGACCCGTCCATCCTCTCGTTACGTGCTCTTGACTCGCCAATCCAGACACAGTCGTGCAACGTCGGGGAGAGGGAAGGTGGGAAAGGATCTATCGCGTGCGTCGGGCGCGGATTATACCGAACGTGACCGACGTATCCTTGCCCGCGGAGATGATGCACGAAGAGCAGCCCGTATGAGGCGACGGCGATTGGATCGTGAGGCCCTGCCTCTGGACGAGCGTAAGGTTGCTCCGGCTTCTCGAGGCGGCGCCAAGCTGGAGGCCGCGCTCCACGGATTCGAGATCGATCCTTCCGGCAGAAGGTGTCTCGACGCGGGAGCGGGAGCCGGGGGATTCACCGAGGTGCTCGTAACGCGCGGCGCGGCGCATGTGATCGCGGTCGATGTTGGCCGCGGCCAGCTCGTCTGGCGCCTGCGAACGGATCCCCGGGTCACGCTCCTCGAACGAACAAACGTCCGCCGGCTCAGCGCCGAATCGCTTCCATATCGCCCCGACCTCATCACCGCGGACCTTTCGTTCATCTCCCTTTCGAAGGTGCTGTCTGTTCTTGCCGCGGTGTCCGCCCACGAACGGTCCGACTTCATCTTGCTGGTGAAGCCGCAGTTCGAAGCCGAGCGCCGCCAGGTGCAGCGGGGCGGCGTGGTCACCGACCCGGACGTCTGGCGGCGAGTCCTCGAGCGCGTTGCCGCGGCCTGCCGCGACGCGGGTATCTCTCCTCGCGGCGTCATGGCCTCGCCCCTCAAGGGACCTGCGGGGAATGTGGAGTTCCTCCTCCATGGGGTCCTCGGAGGCCCTGACATGCCGCTCGATGTTGGCGCCGCGATCGGTGAGGGAAGCGCGATGCGGGCGGGCGGGTGAACGTCGGTTTCGTCGTCCACGGCGGCCGCGCGGACGCGGTCCGCGCGGCATCGGAGCTCATCTCCCGCTGCGCGGAACGAGGGATGCGCACCCGGTCGCTGGGAGAGAAGGAGGTCGGCGCCGACGAGCAGCGTGACGAATCGTCGTTTCCGGAGGGGCTCGACCTGGTCGTGTCGGTCGGAGGAGACGGGACGCTCCTTCGCGCGGCGCTCCTCGCGAGTCGGGCCGACGCCCCGCTCCTTGGTGTGAAGGTCGGACGGTTCGGATTTCTCACCGAGCTGGAGCCCGGCGAAGCGCCCGAAGCGCTGGACGCTTGGATGGCGGGAGACCTCGAGGAGGACGAGCGGATGGCGCTCGTTGCCGAGGCGGAGGGCGCCGATTGGGATCAACCACAGTGGGCGATGAACGAGGTGATCGTCGAGAAGCGCGCTCGCCACCGGGTCATCACCCTGGCCGCACATGTCGGCGAGAACTACGTGACGACGTTCTCGGCGGACGGTGTGATCGTTGCGACGCCGACGGGGTCGACGGCCTATTCGTTCTCGGCCCGTGGGCCCATTCTCTCACCGGAAGCGCAGTGCCTGATCTTGACTCCCGTGTCTCCGCATATGGTCTTCGACCGAGCGCTCGTGCTCGGAAGCCACGAGCGCGTGACTCTCGAAGTGCAGGGTGAGGAGCCGGGGTTGCTCTCGGCGGACGGGCGCCTCGGTCTGGACATCCCGGTCGGGGCACGGGTGACCATCCAGAGGGCGGAGCGAGGCGCCCGTCTGCTCCGACGCAAGGATCGCGATTCCTTCTACTCTCGCCTGAGGCGCAAGTTCGACCTCCCCGGTCGACAGGAGCAGTAGAGGTGGCGAAGTCGACGTCTAGGAGCAGGAAGGCCCCTTCGAGAAGACCCAGTCGGAGTGCTTCCCCACCGGCTCCTGACCCGGCTCCGGCCCGGTCCGACGGATGGCCCCCGGTGTCCTATTGGATGCGAGTCACGGCGGGCGTGATCATCGTCATCGTTCTCGCTCGGGCCATCGAGGCGATCGGGAACATCATCATCCTCCTGCTCGTCTCGTTCGTGCTCGCCGTCGGGTTTCAGCCCGCAGTCACATGGCTCGAGCAGCGGGGCGTCAAACGAGGATGGGCGGTCGCCATCATCTTCGCGACGGGGTTTTTCGTCGTCGCCGCGTTTCTCGGCCTCGTGGTTCCCATCATCGTGCGGGAGGTGTCGAACCTGGTGGAGGAGGCTCCCAACTATCTGCGCGAAGCCCAGGCGGGGAGCGGCTTCATCGGCAACCTGAATGAGCGGTTCGACCTCGAGGCGAAGCTTCGAGATCTGAGCCAGGAACTCCCGACCACGGCGCTGTCGCTCATCCGAAGCTTCACCGCGTTCCTGTTCAACACGGTTACGGTCGTTATCCTCACGCTCTACTTCACCGCGGCAATGCCTCAGCTCCGCGCGGGCGTCGCACGGCTTTTGCACTGGGAGGACCGGAGGGACTTTCTCGAGATCCTCGACGAATCGACGCAGCGGGTCGGGGGCTATGTGCTGGGAAACATTGCCGTGAGCGCGATCGCGGGGATCCTTTCGTTTCTCGTCCTGGTCGTGGTCGGAGTTCCGTTTGCAGCGGCCCTTGCCTTCTGGGTCGCTCTCACGGACCTCGTCCCCACGATCGGCGCGATTCTGGGGGCCGCGGCCGCCGCGCTGGTGGCTGCGTTCACCGGCGTCACCGAGCTGATCATCACGGCCGCCTACTTCCTCATGTATCAGCAAGTGGAGAACTATCTCATCGCCCCGAGGATCATGAAGCGAGCGATCGATATGTCGGCCGCGGTCGTGATCGTCGCCGTTCTGATCGGAGCAAGTCTCGCAGGCGTGGTCGGCGCACTGCTCGCCCTCCCGGTCGCGGCGGTCATCAAGATCGTGGTCCGAGAGCTCTACCTCGAGCCCCGCATCGAGGTCGTCAAGGCCTCGGAGAAGAAGTAGGAAGGCTCGGGGGCGGAAGCACCCCCGAGCCTTCCCGGTGCGTTTCGGCGCTCGGTTAGAACATCTCCGGGAACTGCCCGACGATCGTCGCCGCGAGTGGGTCGCCGATCATCGGCATGTGTCCGGC